>JBPOHC010001093.1:0-35508 GCA_052035985.1 Myxococcota bacterium
CCCGTCGCAAGCCGCGAAGAGCTCGCCGACCCTCTCCGCACGGGTCTCGCGTGCTGTCGCGTGTGGCGTTGGCCCCGGCGGCCTTACGGCCGCCGGTTTGTTGGCGACGGGTGACGGTCCGACCGGAACCACCGTGCCGGACGCGTCACCCGCTCGACCTGCTCACTCGGGCTCTGCGAGGAACTTCTCGGCGAGCGCCACGTCGTCGCGGCTGCCGATGTAGACCGGCGTGCGCTCGTGGAGCTTCGTCGGCTCGACCTCGAGAATCCGCCGCGTCCCGGTGCTCGCGGCGCCGCCCGCGGCCTCGCAGATGAACGCCATCGGCGCGGCCTCGTAGAGCAGCCGCAGCTTGCCGTTGGGGCTCTTGCGATCGGACGGGTACGCGAACACGCCACCCTTGAGCAGCGTGCGGTGAAAGTCCGCCACGAGCGAGCCCACGTAGCGCGCCGAGTAGTTCTCGATCTTGCCGCCCTCGGTGGCCGCGCGCGGCGTCTTCACGTGCTCGATCCAGCGGCGGAGCTGCGGGCTCCAGAGGTGCGTGTTGCCCTCGTTGATCGAGTAGCTCTTGCCCTTCACCGGGATGCGGATGTTCTCGTGCGAGAGGAAGAACTCGCCCACCGCGGGGTCGAGCGTGAAGCCGTGCACGCCGTCGCCCGTGGAGTACACGAGCACCGTGCTCGACCCGTAGATCACGTAGCCCGCCGCGACCTGCGAAGATCCCTTCTGGAGGCAGTCCGCGAGCGTGCCGTGGCGTCCGAGGGTCTGTCGGCGGTGGATCGAGAAGATCGTGCCGATCGAGATGTCGACGTCGATGTTCGAGCTGCCGTCGAGCGGGTCGAACATGAGCACGTACTTGCCCGTGGGGTAGTGGTCGGGGATGCGGATCGGGTCTTCGTTCTCCTCGCTCGCCATGACGCAGAGGTGACCGCCCGCCTCGACGGAGCGCACGAGCACGTTGTTGGCGAACTCGTCGAGCTTCTGGACCTCCTCGTCCTGCACGTTGCGTCCGCCCGTGAGCCCGAGGATGCCCGCGAGGCCAGCCTGACGGACGCGCGAGTTGATGATCTTCGCCGCGAGCGCGATCTGCTGGAACAGGCCGGTGAAATCGCCCGTCGCGCCGGGGATCTGTCGCTGCCGCTCAAGGATGTGCCGCTCGAGCGTCGTGCCCGCCGAGAGCGTCGTCGCAGGGCCCCACGAGTGCTGCTGGTGGATCATCGATGTCCTCCTTCATCGGGCGCTACCGCCCGGTCGCGGGGACTCATCGCACGACCCGGCATTCGCCGTCCACGGGCACCGGCGCCCGATCAGCGCAGGCGGCCAGTCGCGGCCGCGACGGTGCGCACCCAGCGGGCGTCGACGAGTTCGAAGACGCCGCCGTCGCGATCGACCATCACGCACATTCCCTGGGTGAGCGAGCGGGCGCCGAAGAGGCTCACGACCTCGCCGGGGGGGTCTGCCACCTCGACGTCGCCCCAGCGCCCGTCGCGCAGGAGCCTCGATCGGTGCTCCGCGTCGATCTCGACGACGCTCTCGTCGCGCAGGGTCGCCGCCGCCACGGGGACGATGCCCGAGCTCGAAGACAGCCGGTCGGTCTCGACGGGCTGCTCCCACACGCGCCCGCGCCACACGGCGCCGTCGCGGCGCACCATGAGCGACTCGCGCACGCCCGAGAACGAGAAGAGGTAGTCGGGCCGACCGACGGGGTTCACCTCGCCCCAGCGGAACATCCCGACGCGTCCGTCGGAGTAGGTCACCGCCATCATCTGATCGGGCATGTAGAGCAGCCCGAGCACCGGCGCGGGCAGGGTGGTCGCGCTCGTCTGGAGCGACCCCGCGTAGCGCGCGCGGAGGAGCGTCGGGTTCTCTCCGCCGACGTAGAACTCGTGGTCGGTCACGACGGCGAGGGCGCGGGGCTCGTGCGTCGGCGCGGTGACCACGTCCCACGCGACGGTGAGGTCGTCGGCGCCCGTGGAGCGCAGCACGGTGACGTGTCCGAGGTTGTCGTTGCCGCCGCGCGTGAGCACCCAGATCGTGCCGAGCACCGCGGAGACGTCACGCACCGAGACGCCGTCGAGCGGGAGCTCCGACCACGTTCCATCGACCACGCGCCAGAGCCTCTCGTCGGAGACCGCGAAGACCTTCGTGGGCCCCACCGCGGCCGCACGTTCAACACGAAACGGACGCGTCGCCACATCGGGCGCGCGCCTCGCGGGCGCAGCCGCTGGCGGGGTTTGTTGCGGCGCAGCAGCGTCGCGAGCGGGCGTCGGAGGCGCAGGGCGAAGGGCCGCGGGCTGCGTCCGCTCGCATGCGGCGAGGAGCAGCGCGGCGACGAGACCGGAGTGACAGCGAGCCCGGTTCTTCACAGCGCCGCGATCAGACCATGGAACACGGGCATGACGTCCAGTTTCCGCGGATCGCGGTGCGCTCACTCCGCGTCGTCGTCGTCGGGCGGTGGCGGCGTCGGTCGAGGCCCGTCGAGCACCGCTTGAATGAACCCGTCACGGTCGTGGCGCATGCGCCGCACGCGGACGAGCGTCGCCTCGACGTCGCGTCGCAGATCGGGCAGACGGAGCCGCATGGCGCAGGTACGAAGCGTCTGGAGCGCGTCTTCCCACGAGGCGAGCGGCGCGGCGAAGGGATCGAGCGAACCCCACGCGCGACGCAGCCACGGCTCGAAGACCCGCGTGTCACCGCGGACGCGATAGGCCACCGCGGCGAGCTGCTCCGCGTGCTGGAGCGTCGCGTCGCCGAGGGCGGTGAGAACGTCCGCGGCGCGTCCCTCGTCGACGGTCGCGGCGACGTGCTGCATCGAGGCGTCGCGGAGCCACGCGGGCGCGTCGTGAGCGGGCGCGAAGGTGCCCGTGCGCCAGTAGTCCACCCACGCGTCGAGGACGGGGTTGTGCGCGGGGACCCGCACCACGTCGAGGTCCCACCGCTTCACCATGCGCACCGCGTAGTGGGGGATGTCGTGCGCGCGGAGCATCGACTCGTGGTCCCACCCATTTCGGCGTGGCAGTGTGTCGAGGGGCGCGATCACCGAGGGCCACGAGAATCCGCCGGGCCACGGCGCGCCCTCGGCCCACGCGGCGTCGAGTCGAGAGACGGCCCACGACGACACCGGCCCGAGGGCGCCGCGAAACGAGCGTTCGAGCTGCGCGCGACGCGAGCGCGTGAAGCGGGGATCGAGGAGCGTGTGGACGCGATCCCACGCGCCGTCGACGAGCTGCCACCCCACGATGAGGTCTTCGAAGGGCTCCATCGAGGGGCGCTCGGGGTCTCCCCACGCGTTCCACGCGACCGACTGCATCGCGGGGAACCACACGCGGTTCATCACGAAGGCGCAGCCCTCGTCGCGCACGTCGCGGAGGAGCTCTTCTGCGATCGAGGGATAGCGCGAGAGCCACGCGGGATCGACCGCCGCGATGCGACGCTCGGGGCACAGCACCGGGTCGAGGCGACCGCTCAGGGCGATGGTCACGCGCGCCGCCGTGAGCTGCGTCCTCCACGCGCGCATCGCGGGAATCGGCAGCCGCGAGATCGCGCGCCACGACGCAGTATCGCGACGCGCAGGCGAAGTGGCGGCGAGGATGCGACACGCCGCCGAGTCGCTCGTGAGCATCGGCGTCCAGACCTCGACGTCGCGGTCTCCCTGCGCGCGCTGACGGAGTCGCTCCATCACGCAGGCCCACGCGGGACGCTCGTGGGCAGGCACCGCGGGCAGGGTCGCGAGGGCCTCCGCGGGGGCGCGCTCCATCAGCGTGAGGAGCCTCGCGTCGAAGCCGTCGCGGACCTCCGCGCGAGACCCCGCGATGAGGCCCCACGCGCGGTCGACATCGCCCATCGCGAGCGCAGCCTCCGCGGCTTCACGCGCGCCCCCAGGGCGGGTGCACGCGCTCGACGCGGCGCGTTCGAAGTCCCCTGCGCGGCGGTCGAGGATCACGTCGAGCGCGCACTCGCCGTGCGATCGGGACCACGCGCGGAGGCGCGCGAGCGAGCGCGCGTCCCTCGGCGGAAAGGGCTCTTCGAAGCGCAGCGGGCGTTCGAAGAGCCGACGCACGGTCGCGCGATGCGCGGGGCTCAGCGAGGCGCGCGCGATGAGCCGCTGCTGGTGCTTCGTCCAACGACGGAGCCAGACGACCCTCGTCGCGTCGGCGCGCTCGACCTCCGCGGCCCCGTCGCCGAGGACGTGGAGCGCCTGCGCCGACGACGCGATGAGCGCGACCGCGAGCGACGATGCGGCGATCAAACCCGCGATGAGCGCGCGCACGCGGGCCACGCCTCGCCACGCGGCGAGCCCGTACGTCGCCGCGAAGGCGACGAGGAGCAGCGCACCGAAGACGACGTTTCCGAACGCGCTGAAAAGTTCTAACGAGTCGTACATCCGACGCGATTTCGGGGTCGCGTATAGCAGCGTCTGGCGCGGTCGCGAAGGCGCCGTCAGCGATCGACGGGGCGCGTCGCGCCGCTGCGCCGACGAGACCTTTCACGCCCGTGCCCACACGAGGAATCCGAAGATTCAAGTGTGCGGGTTCCATGGCGTTGATCCCTGCCCGGAAGAGGGATACAGGAAGAACGTGCCGCGCCTTGCGTGACGGAAGATTGGCGCGCGCGAAGGAGCTTTGACGACCATGGCCGCCGACGCCGAACGCAACGTTTCTCCATTGCTCGCGCAGCTCATCGAGCTGATGCCCGACGCGCTCGTCGTAGTCGGATTGAGCCACGCGATCATCCTCGCGAACGTCGCCGCCGAGTCGATGTTCGGATACGACCCCGGGACGCTCGTGGGGTTGCCCCTCGGCGCGCTCCTCTCCGACGAGGCCCGCGAGCGACACGACGCGCTCCTTGAGCAGTACATGGCGGCGCCGTCCAAACGGCACATGGGCAGAGGGCAACCGGTCCTAGCGCGAAGACGCGGCGGCGAGTTGTTCCCCGTGGAGGTCGCGCTCAACGAGTTACCCTGGCCCGACGGCAGGGCGTTCGCCGCAGCGATCCGAGACATCTCCGACCGCGAGCGGGCCGCCGAAGAGCAGCGCCGCTCGCGAGAGCGCCTGCTCGTGACCGACCGCATGGCCTCCATCGGGATGCTCGCCGCGGGCGTGGCGCACGAGATCAACAACCCCCTCGCCGCCGTCGCGGGCAACCTCGAGTTCCTCGAAGGCGCGCTCGATCCGACCGAGTCCGAGGTGCGCGCCGCGCTCCGTGACGCGCGCCAGGGGATCGAGCACGTCCGCGCGATCACCCTCGACCTCAAGGTGTTCTCTCGCCAGGTCCGGCAGGGCGCCGACGTGGCCGACGCGGCCCGCGTGGTCGAGTCGTCGCTGCGCATGGCGCGCAACGAGATCCAGCACCGGGCGAAGGTCTCGTGCGCGTTCGAGCCCGCGCCGTCCGTCGCCCTCGACGAGTCGCGGCTCGGTCAGGTGGTGCTCAACCTGGTGGTCAACGCCGCGCAGGCGATTCCCGAGGGCGACGTGGCGCGCAACGAGATCCGTGTGGCCGTGCGCCCCGCGGCCGAGGACCGCGTGCTGATCGAGGTGCGTGACACGGGCGTCGGCATGCCCCCCGAGATCGCCGAGAAGATCTTCACGCCGTTCTTCACCACCAAGTCCTCGGGCAGCGGCACGGGCATCGGCCTCTCGATCGCGCAGCGGATCGTGACCGAGGCGGGCGGGTGCATCGCCGTCGAGAGCGAGGTCGGCCGCGGGGCCATCTTCCGCGTGCTCCTCCCCGCGGCGAGCGCCGAGAGGCCCGAGGCGCGGGCGAACGTCGCGGCGCCGACGCCGACCCGTCGCGGCAGCGTGCTGGTCATCGACGACGAGGCCCCCGTCGCGGCCATGATCCGTCGGCTCCTCCGCGCCGAGCACGAGGTGACGTCGTCGTCGTCGGCGCAGGAGGCCCTCAAGCGCATCGAGAGCGGCGAGCGCTTCGACGTGGTGCTCTGCGACCTGATGATGCCCCAGATGACCGGAATGGACTTCCACGCGAGGCTCCTGGCGGTGGCCCCCGAGGTCGCGCCGCGCGTCGTGTTCCTCACGGGCGGGGCGTTCACTTCGAAGGCCCGAGCGTTCCTCGACTCGGTGCCCAACGAGCGCATCGAGAAGCCCTTCGAGCGCGCGCACCTCCGCGCCGTGGTGAATCGCCACATAGGCGTCTGAAGCGCTTCTGCGATGCACCGCGTGCCCACCCGCGCGCACACACGAAGCGCTCCGAGCATCGGCTGCGCGCGTTGAAACCGAAGACCTCTTTCGGGCGCATCGGTGCGCCTCATGCACCGTCGCGCGCCCGTGACCCAGGAGACCTCCGCTCGACCCAACCGCGTCGTCGCCGCGCTCGGCGGCAACGCCTTCGCACCGCCCGGTGAAGCCCTCACGATGGCGGGTCAGTTCCGCTATGCGCGAGAGGCGCTTTCGAAGCTCGCGCCGCTCCTCGACGAGCGCACGGAGCTGGTGCTCGCGCACGGCAACGGGCCGCAGGTCGGTCACATGCTGATCCGCGTCGAAGAGACCCTCGGACACGCCTACGCGCTGCCCCTCTCGGTCTGCGTCGCGGAGACCGAAGGCGAGCTCGGGTACGTGCTCTCGCAGTCGCTCCACAACGTGCTCGCGTCGCTCAAGGTGCGGCGCCCCATCGCGTCGCTCCTCACGCAGGTGCGCGTCGACCCCGACGACCCCGCCTTCGCGAACCCCACCAAGCCCGTGGGACCGTTCTACACCGAGGCCCAGGCCGTGGCCCTCAAGGAGCGCGGGTTCTGCGTGCGCGAAGACTCCGGCCGGGGGTGGCGCAGGGTCGTCCCCTCGCCCGAGCCCCTCGCCATCGTCGACGTGGCGGTCATCGACTCGATCCTCTCGGCGGGCGCGCTCGTCGTGGCCATCGGCGGCGGCGGCGTGCCCGTGTTCGAACGCGACGGCGTGCTCGAAGGCGTCGACGCGGTGATCGACAAGGACCTCGCCTCGGCCCTCCTCGCAGACCGCATCGGCGCGTCGCTGCTGGTGATCCTCACGGATGTGGCGTGCGTGTACACCCACTGGCGCACGCCCGAGCCTCGCGCGGTGCGAAAGGTCACAGCGTCACAGCTCCGCGCGCTCGTTCGCGAGGGGCACTTCCCCGACGGCTCCATGGGCCCCAAGGTGGAGGCCGCCGCGCGCTTCGCGTCGCGTCCCGGTCGACGCGCCATCATCACGAACCCCTCGTCGCTCGCCGACGCCCTCGCAGGAGGCGCCGGCACTGAAGTGATCCCCGATCCGGAGCAGCCGACATGAACCGTCCCCTCCGCTGCGTGGTGCTCGGCGCCGCAGGCCGCGACTTCCACGACGTGCAGACGTTCTTCAAGAGCCACCCCGACTGGCACGTCGTCGCCATCACCGCCGCGCAGATCCCCTTCATCGACCGACGCACCTTTCCCCGCGAGCTCGCGGGACCCGCCTACGCCGACGACATCCCGATCCGCCTCGAATCCGAGCTCCCCGCGCTCGTGCGGGAGCACGCCATCGACCTCGTGGTGCTCTCGTACAGCGACCTCTCGCACGCCGAGGTGATGCACAAGGCCTCGCTCGCGCTCTCCCTCGGCGCGGGCTTCGCGTTCCTCCCGCCGCGCGAGACGACGCTCAAGAGCCGCAAGCCCGTGGTGAGCGTCACCGCCGTTCGCACGGGCGCAGGCAAGAGCCCCCTCACGCAGCACATCGCGCGCGCCCTCGTCTCGCGCGGGCTCCGCGTCGGCGTGCTGCGACACCCGATGCCCTACGGCGACCTGCGAAAGCAGCGCGTCGAGCGCTTCGCCACCGAGGCCGACCTCGTGCGCTACGAGTGCACCCTCGAAGAGCGCGAGGAGTACGAGCCCTACGTCGAAATGGGCCTCGCGATCTTCGCGGGCGTCGACTACGCGGCCATCCTCGAAGCGGCGGAGAAGGAGTGCGACGTCGTGCTCTGGGACGGCGGCAACAACGACCTCCCCTTCGTGCGACCCGACCTCTGGATCACCGTCGTCGACGCGCTCCGCCCGGGCCACGAGGTGAACTACCACCCCGGCGAGACCAACCTCCGCGCCGCCGACGTGGTGGTCATCAACAAGGTCGACGACGCGACGCCCGAGGCCCTCGCGACGGTACGCAGCAACGTGCACGCCTTCGCGCCGCACGCGCGCGTCGTCGAGAGCGCGCTGATCGTGAGCGCCGATCCGCCCGACGGCGTCGAGGGCAAGCGCGCCCTCGTCATCGAAGACGGGCCCACGGTCACCCACGGCTCGATGTCGTACGGCGCGGGGACCCTCGCCGCGAAGGCCCACAACGCGCGCGAGATCATCGACCCGAGGCCCTTCGCCGTCGGCTCCATCGCGCAGGCGTACAAGACCTATCCCCAGATGGGCGCGGTGCTCCCCGCGCTCGGGTACTCCCCGGAGCAGCGCGAGGAGCTCGCGGAGACGATTCGCAGGTGCGCGCCCGAGGTCGTCGTCGACGGCTCGCCCGCGCGCGTCGCGAGGGTGCTCGGCCTCGATGTGCCCGTGGTGAGGGCCCGGTATCGCTTCGAACAGCGCGCCGGTGACGACCTGCTCTCGATGGTCTTTGACGCGCTGCCGAAGGGAGGCCCGCGATGACTGCCTCACAACGCATGATCGAAGAAGCCGCACGCTGTAGCGCGCGCAACTACGCTCCGCTCGAGGTCGTGCTCACCCGCGGCGAAGGCGCCTTCGTGTGGGACGTCGACGGCCGACGCTACGTCGACATGCTCAGCGCGTACTCCGCGCTCAACCAGGGCCACTGTCACCCCCGCATCGTGGCCGCGAGGGTCGAGCAGGCCGGACGCCTCGCGCTCACCTCGCGGGCCTTCTACAACGACCGCCTGGGCCCCTTTCTCGCGAAGCTCTGCGGCCTCACGGGCTTCGAACGCGCGCTCCCCATGAACTCCGGCGCCGAGGCCGTCGAGACCGCCGTGAAGCTCATGCGGCGCTACGGCTACGAGCGACGCGGAGTGCCCGACAACCGCGCCGAGATCATCGTCGCGAAGAGGAACTTTCACGGCCGCACCACCACGATGGTGAGCCTCTCGACGGACCCCACCTCCTACGGCCACTACGGGCCTCCGACGCCGGGCTTCGTGAAGGTCCCCTACGACGACGTCGACGCGCTCTCCGCGGCCATCAACGAGAACACCGTGGGCGTGCTCCTCGAGCCCATTCAGGGCGAGGCCGGGGTGATCATTCCCCGCGACACGTACCTCCCCGCGGTGCGCGAGGTCTGCGACAAGAAGGGTGTGCTCCTCTGCCTCGACGAGGTGCAGACTGGCTTCGGCCGCACGGGCCGCATGTTCGCGTGGCACCACACGGGCACGCGCCCCGACGTGATCGTGCTCGGCAAGGCGCTCTCGGGCGGGATGTACCCCGTGTCGGCCATCTGCGCCGACGCGCGCGTCATCGACGTGTTCACGCCGGGCACCCACGGATCGACCTACGGCGGCAACCCCCTCGCGGCCGCCGTCGGAATCGCGGCGCTCGACGTGCTCATCGACGAGGGCCTCGCCGATCGAGCGGCCAGGCTCGGCGCGATGGCGCTCGAGAAGCTCCGCAAGGGGCTCTCTGGCGTGGCCTCCGTGAAGGAGGTCCGCGGTCGGGGAATGATGATCGCCGTCGAGTACAAGGGCCCCTACGCGCACGACGTGGTCGAGGCGCTCGCGCGCGACACGTCGGTGCTCGCGAAGGACGCGCACGAGACCACCGTCCGCTTCGCGCCTCCGCTCGTCATCGGCGAAGACGTCTTCGAAGACGCGCTCACCCGCATGCTCCCCGTGCTCGCGTCGCCCACGATCTGATGGCGCGCGCGACGCCGCTCCCCCCTCCCCCCGTCGAATCGTACTGGACCCTGACGAGCGCCGAAGCCCTCTCGGCGCTCTCGTCTCAACGCGAGGGGCTCACGCCCGACGAGGCCGCGAAGAGGCTCGCCGCGTACGGCCCCAACGCGCTGAAAGCCCAGGGTTCGCGGGGTCTCGTCGCGACCTTCTTCGGCCAGTTGCGAAATCCTCTCGCGTGGCTCCTCGTCTTCGCCGTGGTGGTCTCGTCGTTCGCGCGCGAGTGGACCGACGCCGCCGTCGTGGCCGTGATCCTCCTCGCGAGCGCGGCCCTCAGCACCGCGCAGGAGCACCGCGCTTCGAAGGCCGTCGAGGCCCTGCGATCGCGCGTCGCGCTGCGCGCCCGCGTGCTGCGAGGCGGCGTGGAGGTCACCGTCGACGCGCAAGACGTGGTGCCCGGCGACGTGCTGCTGCTCAGCCCCGGGGCCCTCGTCCCCGCCGACGCGCTCGTGATCGACGCGAAGGACTTCGAGGTCTCCGAGGCAGTGCTCACGGGCGAGACCTTTCCCGTCGAGAAGAGCGTGGTTCCGACGGCGCGCGACGCCTCGCTCGCCGAGCGCCGCAACGTGATCTACCAGGGCACCAGCGTGCGCAGCGGCGCGGGCCGCGCGGTGATCGCCCGCACGGGCCGATCGACGGAGTACGGCAAGATCGCAGACTCCCTCGCGCTGCGTCCGCCCGAGACCGACTTCGAGCACGGCATCCGTCGCTTCGGCTACCTGCTCACGCGCATCATGCTCGTGCTCGTGATGTTCACCTTCGCGTCGACGGTGCTCGCCAACAAGCCGCCCATCGACTCGCTGCTCTTCGCCATCGCCCTCGCCGTGGGGCTCGCGCCCGAGATGCTCCCCGCGGTGATCGCCATCAACCTCTCACACGGCGCCCGCGCGATGGCCGAGCTCGGCGTGATCGTGCGGAGGCTCCCCGCGATCGAGAATTTCGGCGCGATGGAGGTGCTCTGCACCGACAAGACCGGAACGCTCACCGAGGGCGCCGTGGGCCTCGACCGCGCGCTCGACCCGAAGGGCGAAGAGTCTCCGCGCGTGCTCTCGCTCGCGGCCCTCAACGCGCGGCTCCAGACCGGCATCGAGAACCCCCTCGACAGCGCCATCGTCGCGGGCGCGGCGTCGCGCGAGGTCGCCGTAGACACAGCGCAGAAGCTCGACGAGATCGCCTACGACTTCGCGCGAAAGCGCCTGAGCGTCGTCGTGCGAGACGCCTCCGCGGGCGCGGTGATCGTCACCAAGGGCGCGTTGAACAACGTGCTCAGCGCGTGTCTCTCGGTGCGTGAAGGAGACGCGGTGGTGACCCTCGACGCGGCCCATCGCGCCGAACTCGAAGACCGCGCGCGCGCGCTCGGCACCGAGGGACTACGTGTACTCGGCGTCGCCACGAGGGCCGTCGACGTGCGACCGAGCTACGCGCGCGACGACGAGCAGGCGATGGTGTTCGAGGGCTTCGTGACCTTCCTCGATCCGCCCAAGGAGAGCGCCGCCGCGACGCTCGCCTCGCTGGCCGCCCTCGGCGTGCGGGTGAAGGTGGTCACGGGCGACAGCCGCGACGTGGCCCTGCACATCGCGAAGAAACTGGGGATGGAGGTCGAGGGCGTGCTCACGGGCTCCGAGCTCCTCGCCACCAGGGAGGACGCGCTCCTCAACCTCGCGCCTCGCACGACGATCTTCGCCGAGGTCGACCCCAACCAGAAGGAGCGGATCATCCGGGCGCTCCGCAAGTCGGGGCTCGTCGTGGGCTACATGGGCGACGGCATCAACGACGCGCCCGCGCTCCACGCCGCCGACGTGGGGATCTCCGTAGAGGGCGCCGTCGACGTGGCCCGCGAGGCCGCGGACTTCGTCCTCCTTCGCAGGGACCTCGGCGTGCTGCGCGACGGCATCGCGGCGGGTCGCACGACCTTCGCCAACACGATGAAGTACATCTTCACCACCGAGAGCGCGAACTTCGGCAACATGCTCAGCATGGCCGCAGCGGCGGCGTTTCTGCCCTTCCTCCCGCTCACGGCGTCGCAGGTGCTGCTCAACAATTTTCTCTCCGACGTGCCCGCGATGGCCATCGGGAGCGACACCGTCGACCGCGACCAGCTCGAGCGGCCGCGCCGCTGGGACGTCCGCGAGCTCCGCAACTTCATGCTCGCCTTCGGCCTCGTGAGCAGCGCCTTCGACCTCGTCACCTTCGGCGCCCTCCTCTGGATCGTGAGGGGCCCCGCGGAGACCTTCCGTACGGGGTGGTTCCTCGAGTCACTGCTCACCGAGGTCACCGTCGCGATGGTGATTCGTACGCGCGGACGCTTCTACCGCTCGCGGCCCTCGAACCTCCTCCTCGGCTCGTCGATCGCCGTCGCCGTGGGATCGCTGATCCTGCTCTACACCCCGCTTGCGCGCCCCTTCGGGCTCGTCGCGCTGCCCCTCTCGACGCTCGGCCTCCTCATCGGGATCACCGCGCTCTACGCGACCACCGTCGAGCTCGTGAAGCAGCGCTTCTTCAAGCGCTTCGGAGACACGCTCCGCGGTCGCCCTACCGCCGCGTGAGCCGCCGCGCCTCGGCCACCGTCTCGGGCTTCACGGCCTTCATCGCGTCGAGATTCTCGACCACGAGCGCTACTGCGGCGCGGTAGAGGTCTCGCACCTCGGGCCGCGACGCCATCGCGTCGAGGTGCTTCGACACCGTGCGCGTGTCGTCGCGCATGAGCGGAGAGGCCAGCGCCCGCTTCGGCCCCACCGCGGCCACGTTGGCCGCCACGCTGTGCAGGAGCGACGAGATCATCTCGCGCAGCGCTTTGTCGTCGGGCGGAGGCGTCGATGCGGATGCGAACAGCGCCTCGGCGGCCTGCGCGATCGCGACGCCCCCCGTTGCGACCATCGCCGCGGCGCCGTGATAGCGGGCGCGGTCGACGGACCGGAGCTCGATGAGCGCCCCGCCCACGTCGCGCGCGACGCGCTTCGCCTCGCGCACGGCCTCGGGGTCTCCCTCGGCGGCGAAGGCCGCGGTGCTGAAGGGGACGAAGCGCGTGGCGCCCTCGACCACGGCGCAGAGCGGGTGCATCGAGGCGACGCGCGCACCCGCGGCCTTCGCGGCCGAGAGCACCTCGGGGCCGAGCATCCCCGCGAGGTGGAGCACCACGTCGCCGCGCTGCACGACGGGGGCGAGCGCGGCCGCCGCTTCGGCGATGCCTGCGTCACGGAGCGCGAGCACCCACGTCATCGCCGCTCCCTTCGGGCGCTTCGGGGACTTCAGGAACGAAGACTGTACGAGGCGGTACGCGCCCGACGCGCGCGGATACGCGGCGCCCGCGAGGGCCTTGCCCATCTTGCCGCGACCGATGACCACGACGCGCCGCTCCATCGGTCAGGTCCCGCGGTAGAGGCCGTGGTCGCGCGCGTAGTCGATCACCGCGCGAGGGACCATCGCAGACACGTCGTCGCCGCGAGAGAGCATCGCGCGCACGTCCCTCGAGGCCACCTCGGGGATCACCGGGACGGGCGCTCCATCATGCGGAAACCCGATGCGCCCGAGCACGACGGGCGGCGCGAGTCGCTCGATCTCGTCCCAGCCGAACCACTTGTCCTTTTCGAGAAGGATGTCGGCGCCGATCAGAAGCCGCAGGTTCCA
The DNA here is from genome assembly GCA_052035985.1 of Myxococcota bacterium. Classification (GTDB taxonomy): domain Bacteria; phylum Myxococcota_A; class Polyangia; order Polyangiales; genus CAISKJ01. Next base: position 13,462 of record JBPOHC010001093.1, read on the forward strand.
TCCCGGGTTGCGCTGCTTGAGCTCGCGGAGCGTGTAGAGCGTGCGGGAGGTCGCGCCCATCTCCTGCTCGATCGACGAGACCTCGACGCGCGCGAGGTCGCGAAATGCGGCTTCGCACATGGCCTTTCGGTGCGTGAAGGGCGCCAGCGACTTGCCGAAGGGGTGGTCGTAGCAGGGCACCACGAGGGCGAGGTCGACGGGCTCCGTCGCGAGCACGTAGGCCACGGCGAGGAGGTGCCCGACGTGCGGCGGGTTGAAGCTCCCGCCGAAGACCGCGACGGTGCGCTCGTCGTGGGCGCTCACCCGAGGATCTCCATCCTGGTCATGCCGCGGAGGGCGACGGTGGCCTCCCTCACCACGCGCGCCCTGCCGTCGAGCACGGCGAGCCGCAGCGAGTCGCCCACGCGCTCGAGGAGCGCCGCGTGACCGCCGCGCGAGAGGTCACCGGGCGTGAGCGTCGCCCTGCCCGCGACCACCCTCACGTCAGACCTCGGCGCGGCGCCGCTCACGACGACCAGCGCGTTGACCACGTCGTCGTCTTCGAGCGTCGCGCGGTCGTGGGCGATGAGCACGATGCGGTCTTCGATCATCTCGACCTGACAGCCCCGCGGCGAGGTCACGTCGCACACGTCCGAGAGCCGCGCGCGCTTGACCTCCCTCGCGAGCAGGGCGTCGAGCACCTCGGGGGGCGCGTCGGGCGCGAGCGCAGCGACCTCGTCGAGGAGGGCGTCGTCGTCGCGGGGGGCGCCGAGGTGCTCGGCCCACCCCATCATGGCGCGGTCGAGCGAGTCGTCGGAGCCGAGGTGAATCACGCGATCGACGCGCACCTCGAACAACAGGCGCTCACACAACCCACGAAGCCGTGAGAGGTCTCCGCGCGCAGGACCGACGAAACCGAGCTTCACGCGGCCCGGGACGCTATCACCGCCGCGATGCCCGTTGCAGGCCAAAGCGTCCACCGCCCGCACATCGCCGCGCGCGCGACGAAGTCACCGCCCCGTGGCGTCGCGGCGTCACGTGTGCGATGCCCGAGGCCATGAGAACGCGCCTGACGCTCCCCCTCGCGGTCGCCCTCCTACTGTGCGCGTGCGGCGACTCGGCGGCCCCCTCCGACGCCACCGTCGACACGCCATCGGCGCAGTCCACCGACGCGACCGCCGACCGCTTCGACGCGGGCCTCGGCTGCGCGGCCCTCTCCCGTTGCATCAACGCCTGCGCCGAGCCCTCGTGCGTCGCGACGTGCCGCACCAACGCGTCGGCCGAGTCGGTGCGGCTCCTCCAGGCGCAGATCAACTGCGTCTTCGGCGCTCCCTCCGCGACGCCGCCCGTGCGCGGCGCGTGCCCCACCACGGGCGGAGGCGTCTGTGACAGCGCGGGCGCGAGCTACAACCCCGCCACCTGCAACGCCTGCGTCGTCGCGGCGCAGCAGGTGACGGGCGCCTGCAACGCCGCGGTCGTGGCCTGCCAGCGCAGCCTGTGACGGCGATCGGTTGACGCGGCCCCGCGGTCGCGTGCATCCATCGTGGCCGATGACCACGGCACCGCTCCATCTCAAGGTACAGGGCGCAGCGGGACGAGCGCTGTTGAAGCTCCCGCGCCCCGCGCTCGTGGCGCTCTCGGGCGGACGCCGCGTCGAGCGCGACGGGTGCATCCTCGACGAGCAGATCCAGTTCATGCTCTTCGCGGCGGAGCGCTTCGGGCGCGGTGAGACGCGGCTCGACAGCGTGGCCGCGGCGCGCAGGGCGATGGAGGTCGACGCGCCGGTGTTCGCCTTCGAGCGCGCCGAGATGGCGAAGGTCTCCGACGAGCGGGTGCGTGAGGGCGTCACGGCGCGGATCTACCGCCCCTACGGCCTCCCTCCGGGCGCGCCTGCGACGGTGTTCTTTCACGGCGGAGGCTTCGTGCTCGGGAGCCTCGAGTCGCACGACGCGGTCTGCCGCGCCCTCGCGCGCGACGTCGGCTGCGCGGTCATTGCGATCGACTATCGGCTCGCGCCCGAGCACCCCTTCCCCGCGGCGGTGGATGACGCGACGGCCGCGTTTCGATGGGTGATCGGCGAGTCGTCGAGGCTCGGCGTAGACCCGCGCAGGGTGGCCGTGGCGGGAGACAGCGCGGGCGGCAACCTCTCGGCCGTGGTGTGCCTCGACACGCGCGGCGACGAGCACCGACCGGCGCTCCAGTGCCTCGTGTACCCCCTCGTCGACAACACGCGGTCGTTCCCCTCCGCAAAGACAATGGCGAAGGGCTTTCTGCTCACCGAAGCTGGAATCGAGGCGTTTCGCGCGAACTACCTCGGCGCCGAGTCGCGCTGGAGGGAGCCCCGCGCGTCGCCCTGGTTCGTCGACGACCTCTCGGGCCTCCCCCCGGCCCACGTCCAGACCGCCGGCTTCGATCCCCTCCGCGACGAGGGAGAAGCCTACGCGAAGCGCCTCCGTGACGCGGGCGTCGAGGCGGAGCTCCGACGCTATCCGTCGCTCATCCACGGATACCTCAACATCGCGGGCTCGATCGAAGCCGCGCGCGAGCCGTGGAACGACCTCGTCGCCGCCCTCCGCCGCGCGCTCGCGACGTAGCGGGCCGCTTCAACGTCCGACGATCGGCGCCGCGAGGGTCGCTCCTACAGCGCCGCGAGACGCTTCACCGTCTCTTCGAACGCGCTCGCGCCCTCGCGCTGCGAGAGGAACGCCTCGATCGCGTCGCGCTTCTTCATGGCCTCGTCGAGCAGCGGGTCACGGCCCGGCGCCCACGCGCCCATCGCCACGAGGTCGCGGCTCTGTTCGAGCGCTGACATCCAGCGTCGCAGACGCCTCGCCGCGTCGCGGTGCGCGTCGCTGACGACGGCGTCCATCACGCGCGAGAGCGAGCGAGAGACGTCGACCGCGGGCCAGCGCCCACGCTCACCGATCGCGCGGTCGAGCGCGAGGTGACCGTCGAGCGTCGCGCGGGCCTCTTCGGCGATGGGATCTTCGAGCTCGGCCCCCTCGACGAGCACCGTGCAGAGCGCCGTGATCGAGCCTCGCTCGCCCATGCCCGCGCGCTCCAGCAGCCTCGGCAGCGCCGCAAAAACGCTCGGAGGAAAGCCCCTCCGCACCGCGGGCTCCCCCGCCGCCAGGCCGACCTCGCGCAGCGCCCTGGCGACGCGCGTCACCGAGTCGAGGAGCAGCAGCACCTTCGCGCCGCGGTCACGAAAGAACTCCGCGACGCCCATCGCCACGCTCGCGGCCCTCGCGCGCAGCACCGGCGCCTCGTCGCCCGTCGACACCACCGCGCAGGCCCTCGCACCCCCGGGGCCTTCGAAGAGCGCGTCGACGAGCTCTCGCACCTCGCGGCCTCGCTCGCCCACGAGCCCGAGCACGACAACGTCGGCCGCGGCGTCGCGCGCCACCCGCGCGAGCAGCGAGCTCTTGCCCGCGCCGGGACCCGCGAACACGCCCACGCGCTGCCCCTCGGCCACGGTCGCGAGGGCGTCGATCGCGCGCACGCCGAGAGGCAACGGGTCGCGCACCCTCCGACGCCGCAGCGGGTCGGGCGGAGCGCGCTCGAAGGGCTGCGTCACCACCTCGCCCGCGATGGCGCCGAGACCGTCGCGGGGAGCGCCCGTCGCGCCGAGCACCCTGCCCAGAACACCTTCTCCGCAAGGGAATCCGCGCGGCGCACCGTCGCAGCGGACGGCGTCGTCGAGGCCCACCCCCGAGGGGTCTCCGAGGGGCATGAGCACGGCGAGCGCGTCGTCGAAGCCCACGACCTCGGCCTCGACGGGCCCCGACGGACGCTCGATCGTCGCCGCGTCGCCCACGCGAGCCCCGGGGAGCGCCGCGCGCACCGTGAACCCGCGCACCGAGACCACGCGCCCTTCGACCGTCGAGAGTGAACGCGCGTCAGCCCCCGCACGAAGCCTTTGTCGAAGCGAGTCGAGATCAACCGGCACGGGCGCGCACGCTACCACGATCGGAGTTGTGATAGCGTCCGTCGCCGTGGGTGATCCCCCTTCGAATGGCGCGGCTCCCGCCCCGGAGTTCGCCGCGCACGACCTCCTCTTGCGAGGCATTCGCGTGCGCTACCACGAGGCCGGCGAGGGGTCGCCGCTGCTGCTCGTGCACGGCCTCTTCACCGACCACCGCGCGTGGATGCCCGCGGCCGAGAAGCTCGCGCGAGAGTTCAGGGTGATCGTGCCCGACCTCCCCGGGGCCGGCGCGAGCGAGAAGCCCACGCGCTACGCCTTCACGCGCGACGCGCTCGCCGACACGCTCTGCGACCTCCTCGCGGGCGTCGGCGCGCCGCGGGCCCACGTCGCGGGCATGGGCCTCGGCGGACTCGTCGCGCTCACGCTCGCGGCCGACCGACCGGAGCTCGTCGAGCGCCTCGTGCTCGTGAGCACCGTGGCCGTCGAGGCGCAGCAGTCGTTTCGAACGCGCCTCGCCGCGGTGCCCGTGTTCGGTCCCTTCGTGTTCAAGCAGGTCTACGGTCGCTCGGTGCTCCACGGATACTTTCGCGGAGACGTCTTCGCGCCGGGCTTCCGCTGCGACCCCGCGCTCCTCGACGACTGGTGCGAGACCTTCGACCTGCCCGAGGCGCGGGAGTGTCAGTGGCGCATGCTCACGCGCGCCGAGGCCGACGTGTCTGCGCTCGGCCCGAGGCTCCCCAAGGTGAGCGCGCCGACGCTGGTGCTCTGGGGCGACAAGGCCCCGCGCGCGTCGGTGACCGTGGGTCAGCGCCTCGCGCACGAGCTCCGCGGAGGGCGCCTCGAGGTGATCGCCGGAGCCGGTCACGCGCCGCCCCTCGAACAGCCCGAGGCCACCGCCGACGCGATGCGAAGGCACCTCGCGATTCCGCTTTCTACCCGCGAGCGAGCGAGGCATAGAAACCCGGTCTGATGGACCTCGTCGACCCTCGCGCGATCGCACGGTTCCGTCGCAACCGCGGCGCCTTCGCGGGCCTCTTCATCGTCGTGTTCGCGGTGATCCTCTCGGCGCTCGCGCCGCTCCTCGCGCCGCACGACCCCGACACGCCCTTCAAGTCTCGCACGCTCACCACGCAGGGCGTCCCCATCGGGCCCACGCGCGAGTTCCCGCTCGGCGCCGACGCCGTGGGGCGCTGCGAGCTCTCGCGGCTCCTCTACGGCGGGCGCGTGTCGCTCATCGTGGCCTTCGCCGCGACGACGATCGTGGTGATCCTGGGCACCTTCGTGGGGCTCGTCTCGGGCTACTTCGGCGGCGCCACCGACACGGCGCTCATGCGCCTCGTCGACGCGCTCATGACCTTTCCGTTCATGCTCACGGTGATGGCGCTCAACCGCGTGGTGCACCGCCCGGGGCTCTGGGTGGTCTTCGTGGTGCTCGGCGCGCTCTCGTGGCTCTCGCTCGCGCGCCAGGTCCGCGCGCGAACGCTCCAGCTCAAGGAGCAGGAGTTCGTGCTCGCCGCGCGCGCCCTCGGGGCCTCGTCGGGGCGGATCATCGCGCGGCACATCCTCCCGAACCTCGCGACGCTGGTGATCGTGATCTCGACCTCGGTGGTGGCGCAGATGATCCTCGCCGAGAGCGCGCTCTCGATGCTCGGCGTGGGCGTGGTTCCGCCTACCGCGTCGTGGGGGTCGATGCTGCAAGAGAGCGAGTCGCTCACGCGCGCGGTGCCGCAGCTCACGCTCCTGCCGGGCTTCGCGATCCTGCTCACGGTGGTGGGCTTCAACCTCCTCGGCGAGGGCCTGCGCGATGCGTTCGACCCGCGGAGCTGAGGCGCTCCTCTCGATCGCGCTCGCGCTCGGCGCGTGCACCGATCCGCACACGCACCCCGCACGCATGGGCGCCGGGCTCCACGGCCCGCGACGCGGCGGGACCTTTCGCTTCGCGATGGACGGCGACGTCGGAACGGCCGACCCCGCGCTCACGCCCGACACCACGGCGATGATCGCGACGAGGCTCCTCCACGAGTGCCTCGTCGACTACGCCGCGAGCGGAACCGCCGACGTCGTGCCCGCCCTCGCCGAGCGCTGGGAGGTCTCGTCCGACGGGCTCACGTACACGTTTCACCTCCGCCCGAGCGGGCGCTTCGGCAACGGCCGCGCGGTCACGTCGCAAGACTTCGCGTGGTCGTGGGAGCGCATGCTCGACCCGCATCGACGCCCCTCCCCCGGGGCCGAGAACTATCGGCTCCTCGACGGCTACGACGACTACCGCGAGGGACGCGCCGCGCACCTCCGCGGCCTCTCGACGCCCGACGCGCGCACGCTCGTGGTGAGGCTCTCGCAGCCAGATCGAACGTTCCTCCACGCGCTCGCGCTGCGCTTCGCGGCGGCGCTTCCGCGAGAGGTCGTCGAGGCCATCGGCGACGAGCGATTCGGCTCCGAAGGCATCGGCGCGGGCCCCTTCGTCATCGAGCGTTGGGAGCCCGGCTTTCGCATCGTCTTTCGCCGCAACCCCTACTACTGGAACGCGCCGCGCCCCTGGGTCGACCGCGTGATCTTCGAAGTGTCGATCGCGCGGCACTTGCAGTTCATGCGCTTCCTCGCGGGCGAGCTCGAGCTCGCGCACAACTACTCGCTCTCGACCGCAGACTACCTCTGGATCAAGCGTCAGCCCGCTTGGCGCCCCTACGTCACGAGCACGCCCGTTCCGAGCGTCGGCGCGTTCATGATGAACACCGAGATGCGGCCCTTCGACAACGTGCACGTGCGCCGCGCCGTGGCCTTCGCCATCGACCGCGACGCCCTCTGCCGCGCGCGCAACTACCGCATCCAGCCCGCGTGGGGGCTCTATCCGCCGTCGATCCCCGGGCACCGCGACGCGCTCCCCAACGCGCAGCGCTTCGACCTCGCGGAGGCGCAGCGAGAGATGCGACTCGCGGGCTATCCCAACGGCTACCCCGACGAGGTCGAGCTCTGGATCGGCGAGGGCGAATCGGGCCTCGTGTACGGTCAGCTCATTCAGGCCGACCTCGCGCGCATCGGGCTCCACATGCGCATCAAGCAGGCGTCGGGCTCGGTGTACTACAGCTCGCTCGGTCAGCGACACACGGTGCCCATGGGCTTCACCGGGTGGCAGATGGACTTCCCCGATCCGTCGAACTTCATCGAGCCGAGCTTTCACTCGCGCGCCATTCAGCCCGAGAACAGTTCGAACCACGCGTTCTATCGCAACGCCGAGCTCGACCGGCTCCTCGACCGCGGACACGTCGAGCCCGACGACGCGCGGCGCATCGCGCTCTATCAAGAGGCAGAGCAGATGCTCCTGCGCGACGCGCCGTGGGCCTTCCTCTACAACGCCGTCGAGCTCACGGCCGTGCAGCCCTACGTCCAGCATTGGTCGCTCCACCCGGTGTGGAACTACTTTCCCGTCGACGTCTGGCTCGACCTGCCGACGCAGGCGTGGCGCGCTGCGCGCCGTGACCTCGCGCACGCCCTCGGGCCCCTCGCGCGCCTCTCGACCCCCCTCCCCGGGGTGTCGCCGTGATCGCCTGGCTCGCCCGACGCGTCGCGTGGATGCTCGTCGTCCTCTGGGTCGTCGCCACGGTGACCTTCTTCGGCGCGCTCTCCATCGGCGACCCGGTGACCACCCTCGCGGGGCCGCACGCGAGCGCGCGCGACCGCGTCGCCATCCGCGCCTACTACCACCTCGATACGCCCCGCACGACGCAGTACGCGTACTACCTCGGCCACCTCGCGCGCGGCGACCTCGGGGTCAGCCTCCGCTATCACCGCCCGGTCTCGACGCTCATCGGCGAGCGGCTCCCGCGCACGCTGCTCCTCGGCTTCATGACCCTCGCGATCGAGTTCTCGGTGGGCGTGCTCGTGGGCACGCTCGCGGCGGTCAAGCGCGGCACGCGCACCGAGTCGGCGGTGCTCGGCGCGACCTTTCTGGGCATCAGCCTCCCGACCTTTCTCTCGGGCAAGCTGTGCCTCCTCGCGTTCGCCTACTGGCTCGGATGGTTCCCCATCGGAGGCTACGGCGAGACCGCGCTCGACCACGTGCGACACGGCATCCTCCCCGCCATCGTGCTCGGTCTCCTGGGCACGGCCTACGAGGCGCGACTCGTTCGCAACGAGCTCGTCGAGACGCTCCAGGCCGACTACGTGCGCACCGCGCGGGCCAAGGGTGCGAGCGAGCTCCGGGTGGTCGTCCGTCACGCGCTCCGTAATGCGCTCTTGCCCGTGATGACCTCGCTGGGGCTGTCGTTCGGCGGGCTCTTCTCGGGCGCGATCATCACCGAGCAGATCTTCGCGTGGCCCGGCCTCGGGCGCCTCGCGTACGAGTCCGTCGCGGGCTTCGACGTGCCCGTCATCATGGGCACCGTGCTCGTCGCCTCGACGGGAATCCTCGCGGGAAACCTCGTCGCCGACCTCGGCTACGCCGCGCTCGATCCCCGCATCCGACGCGCATGAGAGCCACGCTCCTCCTCGCGTCGCTCGTCGCGGCCTGCGCGTCGACCCCCCTCCCCCCCTCGGCCCCTCCATCGACCACCGTACCCCCTCCCCCCAGCGACTGCCCCGACGCGCCCGCGATCGAGCTCTACGTCGAGACCGAAGCGGGGCCCGGTGAAGCCCTCCACGTCGGCGGACACATCACCGCGATCGATTCGTCACGCGACGAGGACGGCGGCGTCTCGCTCGTGGGCACGCTCGACGTGAAGGGCACGCTCGCCTTCGAACGCGTCACCCGCGACCTCGCCCTCGCCAACTACGCCGCCACGCAGCGCGGGGAACCCGCGCGACGCCTCACGCTCGCGCTCCACGACCGCCCCCTCGCGGCCCTCGCGGTGCTCTCGGCGCTGCGCGGACGGCGCTTCAGATTGCCCGCGCTCGTCGACGCGGCGACGCCCTTCACCGACGACACCCGCGACGCCCTCGACGCCGCGCTCCGCGTCGATCGCAGGTGCTTTCCGGGGCGTTGACGCGCGACGTCCTCGCGTACACTCGCGGCACCGCCCATGACGATCGCCGACGACGCCGCCACCGCCGAGCGCTTTCTGCGCGACCACCTCGCCGCCACGGCGCCTCCCGCGAGCGAGGCCCCCGCCGACGACGACCTCGCGATCACCCTCAAGCGCGTCGAGCACGACGGAGAGCGCACGCTGAGGGCCGTGTTCGGCCTGAGCGTGCCGTTCAACCCGAGGGACCTCCGCGCGCCCGACCTCATCAACGGGAGCCTCCGCGCGCTGCTCGCGGCGCACCCGCCGCTCCGCGCGTACCGCATCGACGTGACGGCCGAGACCGCAGAGGCGTGACGGCGATGCCCGACGCGCCCGACCGCCTCGACGCGCTCGTGGCCGACCTGCGCGCGTTCATGCGCGAGCGCGAGTGGTCGACCTTTCACGACCCGAAGAACCTCTCGATGCTGCTCGCATCGGAGGCGGGCGAGCTCGTGTCGCTGCTGCGCTGGGTGCCCAACGCCGAGTCCGACGCGTACGTGCGCGATCCCGCGCGGCGAGAGAAGGTCGCCCACGAGGTCGCCGACGCGGCCATCGCGGTGCTGCTCCTCTGCGACCGCGCGGGCTTCGACCTCGTGTCGATCGTGCGAGACAAGCTCGCGGTCAACGCGCGCAACTACCCCGTCGAGCTCGCGCGCGGACGCGCCGAGCGCCCCGAGAAGCCGTAGCGCCCTCACTCTGTCAGAAGCGCACCTCGTCGATGGTGACGTCGTAGCCCGAGGTCTGCCCCGGGGGGTGCACCGCCGCGAGCGAGCAGGTCGTGCGGCCCGCCGCGTCGACGTGCGTGGTGACGTCGACGGCGCGCCACACGGCGCCGCGACCGAAGCCGCCGAGCGCGTCGAAGCCCGTCACGAGGTCGGGCGACTCGCCGTAGGTGCCGTATCGGCGACCGCCGCAGTAGATGTTCACCACGGGGTGCGCGCCGCGCCCCGAGAAGTTGTGCGCCATCACGCGAAAGCGCTCCCCGTCGCGCGGGGCGTCGATGTTGATGTTCTCGGGGCGCCCCCTGCCCATGGTGGTGTTGTTGTCGACGTCGAGCCTCGGGTTGCCGCAGTAGCCGAGCGTGCGCCACGCGTCACCGAGGGGGCCGTCGATGCACGACGAGAGCGGCGAGCGCGCGTAGCCCCAGTCCGCGCGAGGGAGCGATCCGCCGAAGTCGAGGCCGCCGTCGATGGGGATCTCCGCCGCGCGGTTCACCGACTCGCAGTTGGCCCAGCTGCACGAGTCGAGGTTCGGCACGTAGTCGCCGAGGTGCTCCCACCAGGGCGCCCCCCACCCCCGGGGGCCTCGCACGTAGAGGTCGACGTCGACGGTCTCGTTGAGGTCCCAGCAGAGCTCGATGCGCAGCCCCGGTCCCGCGACGTGGACCACGAAGGAGCACGACAGCGTCTCGCCCGCGCGCGTGAGCACCGTGAGCGTCACGGTGTAGTCCCCCGAGAGCCTCGGGAGGAACACCGCGTCGCGCGTGTCGCCGCCCGTCAGCGTGAAGCTCTGGCGCGCCACCATCGCGTCGCACGGACCTCCGCGCACCGACCACGTCCACCGCGCCGCCGCCACGGGGAAGAAGTCCCCGCCGCGCAAGGGATAGGGCGCGAAGGGCCTCGCCGCGGGCACGCGCGGATCGTCGGCCCCGGGGCAAGAGATCGGGCACATGGCCTCGGGCGGCGCGCATCCCGCGCACGAGTCGTCGACGCCGTTGCAGACCTCGGCGTGCGGCGTGATCCCGCCCTCGCAGGCGCCCCATGACCCCGTGACGCCCATGCCGACGCAGCGCTGCGTGCCGTCGTGGCAGGCGCCGACGTTGCGACGCCCCGGGGGGCCCGCGAAGCACGGCTGCACGGCGCCGGGCGCGCAGGCGCAGCCCTCGTCGACGCGTCCGTTGCAGTCGTCGTCGAGGCCGTTGCCGCAGCGCTCGACGGCGCCGCACTGATCCGTCACGGCGACGCACACCTCCGAAGCGTCGACCACGTCGGGCGCCGCGTCGCGCGCCTCGATCACGTCTGGGGGCGGCGCTTCGGGTTCGAGGAGCCCCGTGCGCGCGCCGCAGCCGACGAGCATCGCGACGACGAGCGGCAGAAGACGCACGGTCGCGCCGTCAACGCACGCACGCCCGCCTCGCCCCGCGGAGCCGCGCGGCGCGCAGGCGCGCGCGTCGATGAAATGAGCGATGAGCGCAGGCGCGCGGAGCGCCGCAGAGAGATTCGTTCGCAGCATCGATCCCGTGAACAGCACGCGATGTGCCGGACGAGACGCGGCGAGCCGCTACGCGGAGGTGTTCTGTCGTCGGCGCAGCGTCGCGAGCGCGACCGCGAGGGCCACGCCCGCGAGCGAGGCGAGCGCGCCGGCGCGCAGCCCTGGCGGCTGGTAGCGGAGCGCGATGCGGTGACGTCCGGCGCGGGCCCGCACGCCCATCGCGACGAGGTTGGTCTTCACCACGGGGGTGGCGGCGCCGTCGACGCGCGCGGTCCAGCCCGGCGCGTGCTGCTCGACGAAGACCACGAGCGCGTCGCGGTCGAGGGCGCAGTCGGCGTCGATCTCGCCGTTGCGCATCCGTCGCAGCGCGCAGGTCCCGGCGCGCCCGGGGGGGGCGTCGAGCCTCGCCGCGGGGTCTTCGACGACGGCGCGCTCGCCCGCGACCACGTCGGGTTCGAGCGCGGCGCTCCGTCGATCGGGCGTGGCGCGCGCGACGGGGTACACCCGGGGGAGCGAGCCCTCGATGGCGAGCAGGTCGACGCCCTCGACGGCGGGCGCCACGTAGCGCAGGCCCCCGGGGCGAGCCTCGTCGGGGCGTGTCGGTTGCAGCGTGGCGTCGACGGAGAGCAGGCGCGTGACGGCGACGCGGCGCGTGCCGAGGAGGTCGTCGAGCGCGGGCGCGGCGGCCACGTCGTAGGGCGGAATCGCGGCGACGCCGAAGAGGGTCGCGTGGTTGGGCGGCAGCGTGGCGAAGGGGCGGAGCTGCGGCGCGACGCTCGCGAAGCCCGCCGTCTGCGTGCTCAGCGACCCGGCGCGGTGGAGGCGCACGGGCGCGGGCGACGCGCGCGACGCGAAGGTCGCGAGGAGCGCGTCGGTCACGGGAGGGCGCCAGCGCGTCTCGGACAGCGGGCGCCACGAGAGCAGCATCGACCCCGCGTGGCCGAGGTCGAGGAACACGCACGCGACGGCGATCCACGGGGCGACGCGGGGGGCCCTCCTCGCGGCGAGGAGCGCGGCCGCGAGCAGACCGAGGCCCACGAGGGCCTGGAGCGCGCCCGAGCGCAGCACGGCCGCGACGGGAGGGGGGTACGCCCACAGCGCGACGCCGACGAGCGCCGCCGCGACGGGGAGCGTCCAGCGGAGCGCGCGGAGATCCGCGAGGGCGCGGTCGAAGCCGAGGGCCGCGAGCAGCGGGGTCGCCGTCGAGACGATGGCCACGAACTTCTCGGGCGCGCGCATGAGCCTGAGCGGCGGGAGCAGCGCGCGGGCGACGGCGTAGAGGGGCGTGAAGCGTCCCATGGCGAGCAGCGCGGCGACGACGGCCACGAGCGCGAGGGTCAGCGCGCGCCGGTCGCGGCGGAGCCCCAGCAGCGCGAGCGCGGCCACGGTGGCGCCGAGGTAGTGCGAGAAGAGGAGGGGGTGGGGGCCCGTGAGCGCCTGCGCGTAGGGGTGCTGCGTGATGGCCGACGCGAGGCCGAAGCCCCCGACCACGAAGAGGTCGACGAAGCGCGCGATGGGCACCGACCACCCCATCGCCACCGCCTCGTCGACGGCGCTCCCGCGCTGCGTCCCCGACGCGGCGGCGAGGGCGGGGAGCACGGCCACGGCGGACACAAGGGCGCCCGTGACCACCGCGAGCGCGAGGAGCCCCGCGGCTCTCAGGGCCTTCGCGCGATCCGCGAGGAGGGCTGCGAACGCGGGCGACGCGGGCACCGTGGCGGCGGCCACGAGCACGCCGAACATGGCGATGAAGGGCTCACCCGCGAGGAGGCACATCGCGAGCGGCGCGGCCATGCGGAGCGACGCGCGGGGCGTGAGGCGCTCCGAGAGCGTCCAGGCCCCGAGGGTGATCCAGGGGATCCACGCGAGGCCCGGGAGGCGCATGCCCGCGGTCCACTCGCTGAGGGTCGTGCCCGCGAGGGCCCAGGCGATGCCCGCGACGGCCGACGCGGGGGGCGAGCACGCCATGCGACGCGCGAGGCGCGCGACGCCGATGGACCCCAGGAGGACGTGGAGGAAGAAGAAGAGGCTCGACGTCCACGCGAGGGGTTCGAAGAGCGCGAGGAGGGTCGGGGGGTAGAAGACGCCGTGCAGGGGGTTGGCGAGCACGGGGAGGCCGATCCCCTGGGTGTGATTCCAGACGGGGAGCGAGCCGTCGAGCAGGCTCTGTCGGTAGACGAAGCGCGAGGGGACCACCCAGTAGGCGACGTCCCTCGCCCAGATCGCGCGGCCGAAGAAGAGCGGCAGGTGGAACACCGCCACCGCGAGCGCCGCCGCAGCCTCGCCAGGCTCTACGCGAGACCACCGGGACATCGCCCGCGATTCTCTGGGATGGGGGGGCCCCGCGGCAATGAATCCTGAGTGACGGCGCTTGAATGCGCGCGGAGGCGATGCGACGGGGCGCGCTCGACCCCTCCCTGTCCGACCGGTCGGACAAAGCGACTTTCGCGGTGATTCCAGGTGTTTTCGAAGGGGGCACCCCCCGACAGGCCCCCCCGGGCCCGAGGGAGGGCGTCTCCCCGTCGCGTCAGCCCGCCTTCGTGAGCCTCGCGTGGCGGACCTCGACGGCGGCGGCCACGGCGGTCGAGAACGCGGACCACTGCGCGGGGTCGGCGGCGATGGCCTGCTCGACGGCTTCACGAAAGGCGACGTTCGTGGCGCGCGTCGACCCCGCGCCGACGACCTTCACGGGCGCCGCGGCCTCGAGGTCGTGGAACATCTCGACGGAGACCACCTCCTGCGCGTCGTCGACGAGGATCACGGCGCCGCCGCGGTTGGGCTGGTGCGCGGGCGCCTCGATGACCCACCCCCCGGTGTTGAACACCTCGACCCCGTGGGGGTAGCCGTTGAAGTCCATGAGCCGCGCGAAGGGCTTGTGCGTGTGGCCCCAGACGAAGGCCATGCGCAGCGGCATGAGCTGCCCCCCCTCGTGGAGGATCTGGTCGCGCAGGGGGCGCTCGACGTACCAGCGCAGCCCCGCCTCGCCCTCCTCGCTGAGGCCCGTGACGGGGTCGCCGGTCTCGTCGCGCTCGGCCTTCGCGGCCACGGCGACGACCCTCCGCAGAAGCATCGCGATGATCTTCGGCTCGAGGGCCTCGGGCACGAGGGGGAGGTCGAACTCCTTCGCCATGCTGGCGGAGAGGTTGCTGATCACCTCCTCGAGGCGCTTGGGGTCGTGGAGGGCCTTGTAGATGTGGTCGACGTCCTTCCCCGCGTCGCCCTGGCGGCCCATCATCGACCAGAAGAAATCGACCCAGGCGAAGTTCTCCTGTTCGATGTCGTAGATGCTCTGGGGCGCGCGGGCCTGGGGGAAGACCCACGTCTTCAGCTTGCTCATGAGCTGATAGATCGACTCGATGTAGTGGCCGTGGCTGAAGATCACGGCGCGCGTCCCGTCGAGCGAGAAGAAGCCGTGGTTGGGGTACACCACGGAGATCTCCATCGACGACCCCACGCGGTCCTGGAGGAGGCTCTTGAGGAGCGCCGAGGGGACCCCGGGGTGCTTCTCGTCGGTGACGAGGGTGGTGGCGTGCCACGGCGGCGCGAGGCGCTTGCCCGGCGGCACCCTGGCGACGTAGTGCGCGTATTGGGTCTCGCGCGCGGTCTCCCAGATGTGGTGATCGTGGTTGCCCGGGATGAAGAGGATCTCGGAGAACACCGGGTCCCCTCCCCCCGCCAGCAGCCGGAGGAACTGCTCGAAGGCCATGAGGGCGATGTTGTCGGGCGCGAGGGCGAACTCCAGCGCGTCGCCCGCGAGCACGAGCTTGGGCTTTCCCCCGCCGCACCGCGCGACGAGCGACCGGAGGCACGCGACGAGCTGCGCGAGCGCGTCGCCGGGCCGCGTGGGATCGATGTCGGCGCCGTCGTCCGTGAGCGTCGTGAGCACGCTCGCCGTGTCGCCGAAGTGCAGGTCTGAGAGGCACACGTACTCGATCTTCGACATTGCTGCTCACTGCCCCTGCGACCCTCGCGAGTCGCCGCTCGGATGTCACTCGCTCGCGCCGCTCCGCCACCGCGTCGACGCGACGCGCACGGTACAACAGAATCGCTTCCGTCCGAGGGAAACGGCGCCGCGTGCCGGGCGTCGGCGCGACGCGCGGAGAGCTCGACGCCCTCCGGGTCTCCGCTCCGCGCTTGAGCGCGGCGTCGCCGAGGGCCTACGTTCACAGACGCGACTTCTTGTTGCAGGAGGATCTGATGGTGAACCGATGCGTGACGTAAGACAGCGCCTTCTCCTCGCGGCGACGCTCGCGAGCCTCGCGTGGGTGACGGGGTGCACCGACTCGAACCCCGTCGTCGGAGGCATGACCGACGCGACCGTCGACGCGGCCCCCGACGTGGCCCCCGACCTCACGCCGACGTGCACCGCGTCGCAGCGGCTCTGCGACGGGCGCTGCGTCGACCCCGCGTCCGACGACAACCACTGCGGCCTCTGCGGCCAGCGCTGCACGGGCAGCGACCGATGCATGTCGGGCGTGTGTCAGACCGCGTGCCCCGCGGGTCAGCAGGCGTGCGCCGCGGGCGGCGACGCGGGCGCAGACGCGGGCGCCAGGGTGTGCGCGCTCCTCCAGACCGACCTCAACCACTGCGGCGCGTGCGGCCGTCGCTGCGGCCCCGGCGAGGTGTGCTCCAACGGCGCCTGCGGGACGAGCTGTCAGACGGGCCTCACCACCTGCACGGGCGCCGACGGGCAGGCCCGCTGCGCCGCCCTGATGACCGATCCGTCGAACTGCGGCGCGTGCGGAAACGCCTGCGGCGCAGGGCGCACCTGCACGGCGGGCGCGTGCGTCGTCACCTGCCTCCCGGGCTTCACCGTGTGCGGCAGCGCGCTCGATGGCGGGACCACCGCGTGCGTCGACCTCCAGGGCGACCGCGCCAACTGCGGCGCGTGCGGCAACGTCTGCGCGGCCGGACAGCTCTGCGCCGCGGGCGTGTGCGTCACCTCGTGCCCCGCGGGCCAGATGGTGTGCGATGGCTCTTGCCGCGACACGCAGACCGACCGCGCCCACTGCGGCGCGTGCGGACGCGCGTGCATGACCGGCGAGGTCTGCTCCGCGGCCGCGTGCGTCACGTCGTGCCCCACGGGACAGACCGCGTGCGCGGGCTCGTGCCGCGACCTCACCAGCGACCGCGCCCACTGCGGCATGTGCGGCAACGCGTGCCCCGCGGGGCAGGTCTGCTCGGCCTCGACGTGCGTCACCTCGTGCCCCGCGGGGCAGAGCAACTGCTCGGGCTCGTGCCGCGACCTCGCGAGCGACCGCGCCCACTGCGGCATGTGCGGAAACGCCTGCGCCGCAGGGCAGGTCTGCTCCGGGTCGATGTGCGTCACGTCGTGCACGACGGGCCTCACCGACTGCTCGGGCTCGTGCCGCGACCTCCAGACCGACCGCGCCCACTGCGGCATGTGCGGCAACGCCTGCCCCGCAGGGCAGGTGTGCTCCGCCGCGACGTGCGTCACCTCGTGCCCCGCGGGGCAGAGCAACTGCTCGGGCTCGTGCCGCGACCTCACCAGCGACCGCGCCCACTGCGGCATGTGCGGAAACGCCTGCGCCGCAGGGCAGGTCTGCTCCGGGTCGCGGTGCGTGACCTCGTGCACCGCGGGCCTCACCGACTGCTCGGGCTCGTGCCGCGACCTCGACGACGACCGCGCCAACTGCGGGCGCTGCGGCAGCGCATGCGCGACGGGCGAGGCGTGCTCGGGCGGGTCGTGCGTGGTCTCGTGCCCGAGCGGACAGCGCGTGTGCGCGAGCCGCTGCGTCGACACGGCGAGCGACCGTTCGAACTGCGGCGCGTGCGGAACCACGTGCCCCGCGGGTCAGGTCTGCGCCGCGGGCGTGTGCGCGGTGTCGTGTCCGTCGGGCCAGAGCGTGTGCGGCGGCGCCTGCGTCGACGTCGCGCGTGACCCCGACAACTGCGGCGCCTGCGGCCGCGCCTGCGCCCTCAACGAGTCGTGCGTGTCGGGGGCGTGCGTGGTGCGGTGCCCCGCGGGGCAGACGCCCTGCGGCTCGGCGTGCATCAACACCAGCTTCGATCCGAGCAACTGCGGCGCCTGCGGCGTCACGTGCCCCACGCGCGCGAGCGCCGCGTCGGTCTGCGTGAGCGGCGCGTGCACCTTCGTGTGCGCCGCGGGCTCGGCCGACTGCGACCTTTCGAGCGGCAACGGGTGCGAGGTCACGCTCGCTTCGAACGCGAGCAACTGCGGCGCGTGCGGGCGCGCGTGCCCCGCCGCGGCCAACGCCACGCCCACCTGCGCGTCGTCGAGCTGCGGCTTCACCTGCAACGCGGGCTACGGCAACTGCAACGGAACGGCGTCGGATGGATGCGAGGTGACCTTCGCGACGAACCCCTCGCACTGCGGCGCCTGCGGGACGGCGTGCCCGACGCCCGCCAACACGACGCCCACATGCGCCGCCGGCTCCTGCGGGTTCACGTGTAACTCCGGCTACGCAGACTGCGACGGCGTGGCGTCGAACGGCTGCGAGGCCCCCGGGGGGTGCGGACGCCGCGTGGTGTTCGTGACGAGCACGATGTACACGGGGGCGCTCGGCGGGCTCGCGGGCGCTGACGCGCTCTGCCAGACGCGCGCGACGGCGGCGGGCCTCACGGGGACCTTCATGGCCTGGATCGCCACGTCGGCGGGCTCTCCGGCGACGCGCTTCACGCGCGCGTCGGTTCCCTACGTGCTCGTCGACGGGACGGTGATCGCGAACAACTGGACCGACCTCACCGACGGCACGCTCGCGGCGCCGATCAACCGCACGGAGCTCAACGGCGCGGTGCCCGTGGGCAACACCGCCTGCGCGGGCGGCGGGTCGATGTATCCGACCGCGTGGAGCGGCGTCTCTTCCAACGGCTCCTGGGCCGGCGGGAGCGCGTGCGGCGACTGGACCAGCACCTCGGGCAGCGGCCTCTGGGGCTGGGCCCTGAGCTCGTCGAACTGGACGTCGTGGTGCTCGGGCGGCCTGTGCTCGTGGGTCTCGCCGATCTACTGCTTCCAGCAGTAGAAGTGCGCTGAGAGAGCCTCTCTCAGCGATCTTCGAAGACGTCTTCGAGCCGTGATGCCACGGCGACGCGCGCGATCCACCGGGTGAGCGTCGCGACGTCGTGGCAGGCGGCGGCGCGCGACTCGTGCTCGGCGCCGAGCGTCCAACCTCGCGCGTTGATCACGGCCCTGAACGCGTTCTGGAGCGCGTCTTCGCGGCCCTCCTCACGCCCGATCTCGCGGCCCTCTTCGCGGCCCTCTTCGCGGCCCTCTTCGCGGCCCTCTTCGCGGCCCTCTTCGCGAACGGCGTCGAGGTCGGCGTAGCCCTTCGCCGCCAGGAGGTTTCGAAGCGTGGTCTCGTGCGCCGCGTCGCGGTCGAAGAGGGCCTTCACGGGCACCGGCAGCGAGAGAATCCCGGGCGCGGTGAGCGTCCCGTTGGCGTCGACCACGCGCATGGGAACGCCCGCTTCATGCACGTCGACGCGTCGCGGACCCACGAGCCTCACGACCCACACGAAGCGCGTCCCGCCCTTGTGGAGCTCTTCGATCTTCTTGCGCAGGTCGCTCTCGTCCTGGCCGCGACCGGCGTACTCGACGGCGAGCGGCGCGCTCTTCGCCCAGGTCCCCTCGCCCGGCGTGAAATTCACGGCGATGTCCGGCGCCCGCAGCACGTCGGGGGCGAGCTCGATCCCCGCGTCGACGCCCGCGCGCTTCACCGCCGGATCAGAATCCAGCACCGAGAAGCCCAGTCCGTTGGGCCCCGCCCCATCCTGCCCGGTGGGCGCGCAGTAGATGGGGTGCCCCTCGGAGAGCTCGTAGGGGTCACCCGATCGGATCTGATCTGCGCGGAATGGGCCCTTCGCGGGGCTGCGTCCGTCGATGTTCATCGTGACGAGACGCTACCACCGCGCGCGCTCGCCCACGAGGCGCGGTCACGCCCTGATGCGCTTCATCTCGGGGTCGTAGAGCGGTCGCAGCGAGGCCGCCGCGGGGTACCTCCGCCCCGCGATGTCGACCTCCCACGCGCCGCGGTCGATCCACGCCTGATCGAGCGCCTCGCCCGCGTCGATCATCGCGAGACCTACCGCGCCGCCGAGCGTGAAGCCGTATGACGCCGCGCGGATGTAGCCCACCGGACGCCCGTCGCGCAGCACCACCTCGGCGTGGAACATCAGCGGCTCGGGGTCCTTCACGAGCACTTGAAGGAGACGCTTCGTGAGCGGCCCCTTCGCCTTCTGCGCGAGCACCGCGTCGCGGCCGATGAAGCCCCCGGGCTTCTTGAGATCGATCGCGAAGCCGAGGCCCGCTTCGAGCGCCGTGTCGGTGTTGTCGATGTCGTGACCGTAGTCGCGATACCCCTTCTCCATCCGGAGGCTCGCGAGCGCCTTGAGACCCGCGTGTCGAACCCCGAGCGGGGCGCCCGCTTCGACGAGGAGGTCGTAGACGTGCGTGGCCTGCTCGGTGGGGATGTAGAGCTCGTATCCGAGCTCGCCGAGGTAGGTGATCCGAACGCAGAGCACGCGCGCGAAGCCGACCTCGATCTCACGCGCCGCGCGGAACGGAAAGGCCTCGTTCGAAAGGTCCGCCGTGGTGACGCGCTGGAGGAGCTCGCGGCTCCGCGGCCCCTGCACGTTGAGCTGCGCGTAGCCCGAGGTGACGTCGCTCACGAAGGCGTGCGCGTCGCCGATGACCCGTCGCAGATACGTCTCGACGTGACGGTGCGCGGTGTCGGTCGCGACGACGAAGAAGCGATCGTCCGCGAGCTTCGTGACGGTGAGGTCGGCTTCGAGCGTGCCGCCCTCGTTGAGCCACTGGGTGTAGGTGATGAAGCCCGTGGCACCGTTGACGCTGTTGGCCGACACGCGGTCGAGCACGCGTCCGGCGTCGCGTCCCTCGACCCTGAACTTCGACATGAACGACATGTCCATGAGGATCACGCCGTCGCGCGCGGCCTCGTGCTCTGCGCGCCAGTGTTCGAACCAGTCGGGGCGTCCCCACGTGAGGCTGTCGGCCGTCGGGGCGTTGCCGTCGGGCGCGAACCAGTCGGCGCCCTCCCAGCCTGAGACGTCTTTGAAATAGGCTCCCCGCGCGGCGAGGCGCTCGTGCAGCGCGCCGCGCTTCGCCCCGCGCGCGGTGCTCATCGAGCGGAAGGGGTAGTGGCACTGGTAGACCATCCCGAGCGACTCGACGGTGCGCGTGCGGCGGTAGGCGACGTTGGCCTGGTAGGGGTGCAGCCGGTCCACGTGCATCCCGGTGACGTCGACATCGGGGCGCCCGGTGGTGATCCAGTGCGCGATGACGCGGCCGAGTCCGCCGCCCGTGAGAATGCCGATGGAGTTGAGCCCCGCGGCGACGAAGTAGTTCTTCACCTCGGGCGCCTCGCCCACACACGGGCGCAGGTCGGGCGTGAAGCTCTCGGGGCCGCAGAAGAACTTCTTCACGCCGACCTCCTGCGAGATGGGCACGCGGCTCATGGCCTTCTCGAGGTACGGCGTCATGCGATCCCAGTCGGGCGGGATCTCACCGAAGGAGAAGTCGTCGGGCACGCCGTCGAGCCTCCACGGCGCGCAGGCGGCTTCGAAGAGGCCCACCATGAGGCCCCCTCCCTCCTCGCGGTAATAGCCGTAGCAGCCGGGGTCTTCGAGCACGGGCCACGCGCGGTCGATGCCCGGCACGGGCTCCGTGATGAGGTAGTAGTGCTCCGCCGACTGGAGCGGAATGCTCACGCCCGAGCGCGCGCCGAGCTGACGCGCCCACATCCCGGCGCAGTTCACGACGTACTCGCACGCGATGTCGCCCTGCGTGGTGCGCACGCCCGTGACCGCGCCGTTGCGCGTGAGCACGTCGAGCACGGAGACTCCCTCGATGATCGTCGCGCCCTGCATCCGCGCGCCCTTCGAGAGCGCCATGGTGACGTCGACGGGATCGACGCGTCCGTCGTCTCTCACGTAGAAGCCCGCGAGCACGTCGTCGACGTTGGCGATGGGAAAGAGGTCGCGCACCTCGCGAGGGGTGATCTCCTGCACGTCGATGCCGCAGTAGCGGTTGAAGGCCGAGACGCGGCGATACTCCTCGAGCCTGTCGCGGTCGGAGGCGACCTCGATGAAGCCGCACTGACGGAGCCCCGTGGCCTGCCCCGTCTCGGCCTCGAGGCGGGCGTAGAGGTCGCGCGTGTATTTCCGCATCTCCGTCGAGGTCTCGGAGGTCGAGCCGAAGGTGACCATGAGCCCCGCGGCGTGCCACGTGGTGCCGCTGGTGACGCGGTCGCGCTCGACGAGCACGACGTCGCGCCAGCCCATGTGCGCGAGGTGATAGGCGACCGACGTTCCGATGACGCCGCCGCCGATGACGACGACGCGCGCGTGAGAGGGGATCCGCTGCGACATGATGGGGGCGGACGTTATCTCCGACCCGCGCTCCAATGCAGCAGCGATGTGCGCGGCGCGTGGCCCGACGACGCACGCCCGCCTGTGATACAAGCGGCGCGCCCCTCGCGCGACACCACAAGCCGCTCGCGCAACGAAGGACGGAGAACATGGCCCGCTATCAGAGCTGCGTCGCTGGCGTGTGGAAGTTCCGCGAGGTGCGCGTCGAGGGCGCCGCGGTGGTCGTCGAAGAGAGCGCGTACGGCGCGGTCCCGAAGCGAAAGGACCACCCCTTCGCGAACGAAGCCGCTGCCGAGGCCGACGCGAAGAAGCGCGAGAAGGCCACGCTCGCGAAGGGCTACACGCTCATCCCCGAGGCGCCCGTCACGTTCGACCTGCTCATGGCCATGCACGCCCCTCACGGGGTCGAGGCGCAGCACGGCGACCCCGAGCGAGCGCGCGCCAAGGCGTCGGCCCTGCTCACCCGCTACAGCACCGATCCGCCGCTCGATGTGGCGCAGACGGCGCTCACGCTCGCGCAGCGCGGATGCGTCGCCGAGGCGCGCTCCCTCGCCGCCGAGATCGAGG
>JBPOHC010000254.1:0-19965 GCA_052035985.1 Myxococcota bacterium
ACCTGATCGACGTCGCTCGCGGCGGCGGAGTCACCCGACACGTCGACCATCGCCGACCGATCGACGCCCGCGTCGCTCGCCGTCGTCGCGCTGTCACCGCAGCCCGCCGTCGCGAGCGCCAACCACAACCCACCGACACCCGCTCGACGCATCTGGAACCTCTGCGGAGAGAGTCAGTTCCACACGCGGAACCTCTCGTCGCGCGCGGATCGTGTCACCTCGACCCGCGCCGTTCAACGCCCTCCGATCGGTTGGTCGCTCGGACACGCGCGACGCATCAAAAGAAGCCTCAGCGCGCGAGCGTGAACTCCACGACGTGGCACCCCTCGACGCCCGCGCGTTGCGCCGCGGAGGCGCCGTCGTCTTCGAGGTCGCAGCACGCGCGCAGCGCAGCGGGCGCGGCGGGACCGAGGCCGCAGCCGGGGTCGTTGAGCCACGTCGCGCGCTCGATGGCGCCTCGCGCGTCGAGCGTGAAGCGCACGGCCACGAGGCCCCCCGCTCTGGCCTGCTCGGCGGTGTCGGGCAGGTGATGACGCACGCATGCGGCGCGGCACACCATGCGAGGACCGCCTGTCACCGCCGAGGCGCAACGCTGACGCGCCGAGGGACCGGCCGCCGTCGCATCGAGGCACGCAGGACCACCCGTCGACACGTTGAGGTTCTCTCGCGCGGCGACGACGATGTGCTCCGGCGGAGCCTCACCCGACGGCGACCCGGGCACGTGGGACCACGGGCCTCCCGTGGGTGTTGGGGCGGGTTGTGTCAGCCACGCGCACGACGCGAGCGACACGGACACGGCGAGCGCCTGAACATGACGTCGCTCCCATCGACCAGAGATGACCTCGATGCGCATGCGGCGGATCGTACGGCATCTCGACAGGCCCGACGAACGGGCAGAAGGGCGCCGTCACCCGCCGCTCAACGCCGCGAGGATGAGCACGCGATCGTCGGGCGCGAGGGGCGTATCGAGGGCGAAGGTCTGCGCGTCGTTGACGAAGACGCGCATGTGCGGACGGATGCGGCGCTGCTCGTCGACCATGCGATAGCGCAGGCCGGGATAGCGCCGGTCGAGGTCGCGGAGCAGCGCGTCGACGGAGTCTCCCTCGGCGTCGACCTCGGTCGCGCCGAGCGTGTACGAACGGAGCGGAGAGGGGATGTGCACCCGCACGGCGATCACTCCGCGGTGACGCTGTAGATGTGCGGCAGGTGGCGCGCGATGCACGCGAAGGTCTGGCCGTCGTCGGCGCTCGCCCAGACCTCGCCCGAGGTGGTGCCGAGGTAGATGCCGAGGGGCGCTCCTCCGTCGCCGCACATGGCCTGACGCTTCACCGTCCACCACGCCTGATCGGAGGGCATTCCGCGGTCGAGGCGGCGCCACGTCTCGCCCGCGTCGCGCGTGCCGTAGACCGCGGGGCATCCGCCGGGGCTCGTGCGCGGCCACACCGAGGTCCCGTCCATCGGAAAGACGTACGCGCGGTCGGGGTCGTGCGGATCGATCACCATCGGAAAGCCGATGTCGCCCACATCCTTCGGCATGTTGTCGCCGACGCGGACCCAGGTCTCGCCCGACGCGCGGTCCATGCGATAGATGCCGTAGTGGCTCTGGAGCCAGAGGCGGTCGGGGTGCGCGGGATGCTGCTGGAGACAGTGCGGGTCGTGCCCGAACTCGCCGTAGTCCGTGTGGCACCCGTTGTTCATCGGACGCCAGTCTGCCCCGCCGTCGTCGCTGACGAACACGCCGCCGCCCGAGAGCCCGAGCATGAGCCTGCGTCCGTCGCGCGGGTCGACCTGGATCGAGTGAGCTTTGCCGCCGTCGGGGGTCTGATCCTGATCGCCGCCGATCCAGACGATCTGCTGCGGGTGGTCGTTGAAGCCCGTGACGCCCTCCCACGAGAGACCGTCGTCGCGGCTCACGAAGAGGCCCTTGGGCGACGTGCCCGCGTACCACACGCCCTCGCCGACCGAGGGCGCAGGCGTGAGCCAGAAGACGTGATCGACCGCGCGCTTGCGGGCCTCGCCCTCGGGGAACATCGGCGGCTTCGACACCTCGACCCACGTCGCGCCGCCGTCCGTCGAGCGGTGCATCGCAGGCCCGAGATGACCCGCGCGCGTCGCCATGAGCAGCGTCCCCGTAGGCCCTCGCACCACGTGATAGACGATGTGCCCGAGAAAGTGCGGCCCTTCGATCCGCCACTCCTTGCGATCGTACGAAACCAGCTTGAACGCGCCCTTGCGGGTGCCGACCCAGATCACCGTCATGCGCTTCACCTCCGCGGAGGCCGCGCACCCTACGCGGAGGCGAGAGACCCGCGCAACGGCAACCGACGACGGCCGAGAGCGCTCACCTCGAGACGCGTCTTCGCGTCGCTACTGCGCTGCGCACACGCGCGCGACGCGGTCGCAGCGCCAGGCCCGCGCGTGCGTGCCGTACTCGCCCTCGTCGGCGAAGCGCCCGACGTAGTCGAGCAGCAGGTAGCGCCCGCCGTCGATGGGATACACGGCGACGGTGGGAGCCTCGACGGGTCGGTCTTCGAGGGCCGTGAGCACCAGCGGGGGCGAGGTCGCGTCCCAGCGGATCGTCACGCGATCGGTGTAGCGAGGCGCCTGATTCGCGCGGCCGCGCGCGGAGGTGCGTCGCTGCCAGCGCGCCGTCGCACCGGGCGCCCACGTCACGACGCCATCGACCCCAAGCGTCTGTCGGAACGCGTCGATCGGGGCGTACCCCTCGCGCGCGAGGCGGGCGCGCGCGTCGGCGATCTGTTGCGCAGACGGGCGCATCTCACGCTCGGCCTCGAAGGCCGCGGCGTCGACGATCGGGGTCACCGCGCCCGGCGCATCCGACGTGAAGCGAAGCACCACGCGGAGGTTCTGCAGGTCGTCGGTGGGAGACTCGATCACGCACGCAGCCGACGCGATGCCCGGCGACCACGCGAAGCAGCCCGGACGGAGCGGCGCCCCCTCGGCGAAGAACGGTGAGGTCGCGTCGGTCGCCGCGTCGGAGACGGGCTCGCGGGGGGGTATCGCTTCGAGGGCGGCGTCGAGCGTGGGCGCTTCGATCGTCGCGACGTCACGCGGAGCCGTCGCCTCGACGCGAGGGGACGCTGCGGGCGGGGTCGGGTGGCACCCGAGCAACAGCGCGGCGAGCGTCGAGGCGGTGATCGAGCGGTGCGCGTTCATCGCGCGGAGGAGACATGTGACGAACCCGACGCGTCAATCGCTTCTTCGCGGCGCACCCAAGATCGGATCAGCCTCGGTCGCACCCTCACGGCCAGATCGAGTGGTGCACCTGACACTCGACCGCGCGGCCGTCGTCGCGGACGACCGCGCGCGTGACGGTCTCCTCACACGCGCCCTCGGAGTAGGCCCGCCAGGTCTTGCTGCAGCGGACCTCTCGCAGCGACGGGAGCGACGCGGCGCGCGCGAGTTCGAAGACGGCGGCGTCCTCGTCGGCGAAGCCTCCGTCGGGAGCCGTGCGCGCGACGTCGCCGAGCGAGACGGACTCGAGGTGATCGAGGCCCCGCGCGCTTGCGAGGACGCGCGCCGCGGCGAGGGTGATCCCCGCGTCGTCGAGGGTGAGCTTCACGAGCGAAGGGAACGCGCCGCTCCGCGCGAGCGCCTCGACGCCCGCGTCGCCGATGGGGTTGCCTGAGAGCGCCAGCGTCGTCACCTCGGGGTACGGACCGCCCGCGAGGATGGCCGCGAGCCCCGCGGTGTTGATGTTGTTGCTGGCGAGGTGGAGCGCGCCGAAGCGCACACGCGCGCGGAGCTCGTCGGGTCGCGTTCCCCGCAGCACGGGTCGCGGCAGGAGCGCGTCGCCCAGCCTCGCCCGCAACGCCGTCGTGAGGGCTGTAGAGGTGCGCGTCGAGGTCAGGTCGACGGCGCGCAGCCCGCGCGACTCGACGAGCCGAAGGAACTCGTCGTCTGCGTCCGAGGGCACGGTGCAGTTGATGGCTTCGAGCGCGCGCAGCCCGGGGAACGCCCGCTCTCGCGCGAGGCGGCGGAGGAGCGCGCGGTCGAGCGTGAGGCACTCGACGCGGAGCGTGTGAAGCCCCGCGAGGTGCGGCGAGCGCCCGAGCGCGACGAGGTCTTCGGTCGGGTTCTGCATCAACGGAAACGCGAGCTTGCGGAGCTTCGCGAGGGCGGGCGCTGCCGCGAGCTGGGCCCCCTGCCCTTCGAGGCTTTGAAAGATCCTCAGGGTGCGCACGGGCGCCTCGCGCATGAGGGCGTCGCCGTGGGCGATGAAGTGCGCGGGCGTCCATTGGACCTCGTCGACGAAGCCGCGGCGACAGACGTAGCCCCGGTGCCACGGAGGGTTCGGCGTGAAGTAGCTGAAGCTCGGGAGCTTCGCGCAGCGGTCGACGAGGCGCTGTCGCGCGGGGTCGTCGAGGGCCATGGGCTCGAGCGCGCACGAGAGCTTGATGTGCTCGCCGCGGAGGTCCCCTGCGGCGAGGAGCGCGTCGGCGAGGCGCAGCCGCGGCGCGTCGTCATCGGGGGCCGCGAGGATCGCGTCGAAGTACGGTCGGAGGTCCATCTCGGGAGCGGGAGCGTACCGCTCGAAGGCCTCGGGCGGCGTCACATCGCGCGGCGTCGTCACCCGTACACGCGCAGGATCTCGTGACCCTCGCGCAGCGCGGAGACGTCGGGATAGCGCGCGGCGAGGTCGAGGCGCACGTAGCGCTTCTGCGAGCGCGGCGCGCCGAAGATCACCGGACAGAGCTGGTTGCCGCCCTCGGTGAACCAGCCGACCTCGTCGCGGTCGTGTCCGTGGATCACCACCGTGAGCGCGACGCCTGGCGGCGAGAGCTTCGCGAGCACGCGCGCGGTGACCTCGCCCTGCTGTCCGTAACAGGTCAGGAGCGAGCGGAGCACGCGCTGGTGGTAGCCCGCGTCGGCGGCGGGCGGCAGCGTGATGGCGTCGAGGTCGTCGAGCGACGCGAGCGTCTCGTCGGGGGAGCCGTGCGCGAGCAGCGCGCCGCACGGCGCAACCACCGCGAGGAGCGCAGCGCCGAAGAGCGTCTTCAGCGCGGCGCGCGCGGGCGCGTCGAGCGTCGACTCGAGGTGGGCCACCTCATCGCGATGGAACTTCTGCGTGCGGTGCCCGCCCACGTGACCGTAGTCGTGGTTGCCGAGGACGAAGTGCACGCGCCCCGGGTGCAAGGCCTGGACCCGGAGGATCTCCTCGACGATCGCGCCAGACTCGTCGGGGTAGTCGTAGAGGGCGGGCTCCTCGGCGCGGGCGCGGTCGTCGGGGGCGTGCACCACGTCGCCGAGGATCACCCAGTGCGCGTCGCCATCAACCGCGAGCGCCGCGAGGAAGTGGTCGCGCACGGCGCGGAGGTCTCCGCCGTTGCCGTGGACGTCGGTGCTGACGATCAGCGTCCCGCGCGAGGGGAGCACGAGGTGGCGTCGCGCCGTCGCGATGCGCGCGTAGTTCATCCGCGGAGTGTATGCGACGAGAGCGAGTGTCAACTCGTTGGCCGTCACGCCAATGCGCTGACACCCGCACCCTCGATTCGCGGGCAATCAAGGATGTTTCCTACGGTCGAGCTGCTGGCCCGCCTGTCGCATAGGTGATCGCAGGACGCTTCGAACCCCGGGCAACGGAGACCCACGATGTCGCTCTTCATCCAAACCAACGTCGCCTCGATGGTCGCGCAGAACAACGTCACGAAGTCGCAGCACGCGCTGTCGTCGAACTTCGCGAAGCTCTCCAGCGGCTACCGCATCAACAGCGCCGCGGACGACGCGGCCGGCCTCGGCATCAGCAAGTCGATGAACGCGCAACTGCGCTCGCTCGCGGTGGCGCAGCGCAACGCGAGCGACGGCATCTCGATGGCGCAGACGGCCGACGGCGCGGCGAGCCAGATCCACGAGATCCTGACGCGCCTCCGTGAGCTCGCCGTGCAGGGCGCCAACGGCACGCTCGGCACCAGCGACTCGACGAACCTCGACACGGAGTTTCAGGCGAGCCTCGCGGAGATCGACCGCATCGCGCAGGTCACGACCTTCACGGGTCACAACCTGCTCTCGGGCTCGTCGACGAGCATCACGTTCCAGGTCGGCATCAACAACACCGCGCCCGATCGCATGGTCATCGGCTTCGGCGGCGTCGACGTGTCGGGCCTCACGCTCACCGGCTCGGCGGTCAACTCCATGGCCACGTCGCGCACGGCCATCGGCACGATCGACAACGCCATCGCCTCGCTCAGCACGCTCCGCGAGGGGTGGGGCTCGGCCATCAACCGCCTCACCAACACCGTGAGCAACCTCGACTCGATGCAGTCCAACCTCTCGGCGTCGCTCAGTCGCATCCAGGACGTCGACATCGCCTCGGAGACCGCGGCGATGTCGAAGAACCAGGTGCTCGCGCAGGCCGGCATCGCGGTGCTCTCGCAGGCCAACCAGTCGCCGCAGCTCGCCCTGTCGCTCCTCAAGGGCTGACGCGCGAGGCGCCGAGACCGATGCGACTCCTCCGCAGCGTCGACGCGGCTCACGGCGTCGACGGGAGGCGCTGACAGCGATCCGACGAGAGCCCCGTCGGCCCGCCGCGAAAGAGCGCGGACGCCTCGGCCCCGTCGCCGAACGAGACGCGGTCGACGCGCAGGTCGTCGTAGCCGTCGTCGTCGGCGTCGAGCACCGTCAGCGTCGGTTGATACGCCATCGATCGCAGCGTCGCGCCGTCGCAGGAGGCGATCGCCTGAAACGCGGCGGTGCCGCCCGGCGAGACGCGAAGGGTTTGATCCGTCGACGGATTGAAGCCGTCGCAGAACGGCGTCGCGAGGTCCGAGCGGCCGTCGGTGTCGAAGTCGCCGACCGCGAGGAGCGGCGCCGAACATGCGCCCGAGAGCGCGTCCGCCGGAGGGCTCGTCTCGGGCGGCGCGGCGGGTACGCCGAAGACCCAACGCCACGGACCGTAGTCGTCTCCGAAGGCCCGCTCTCCGGTGGCGACGCCCCATCCACGGAGGAGGTCGCCATACCCGTCGCCGTCGCGATCACCCGCCACGAGGAACGGATACGCGGGGTCGCGAGCGAGCGGGCTCGCGGACCATAGCGGCCTGCAACGGGGAACACTGGCCCCGGCGCCCGAGAGCCTGCACTCGGCCGCGATCGTGCTCCCGATGCGGACGATGCCGCGCGGACCGCCCGCGTAGGCGTCGAAGACGAGCGTGTCGGTCACGCCGCCCCACCCCGAGCGGTAGTAGTCGAGGTAGGCGCGACGCTCGACGGCCACGTCGGCGTAGCCGTCGCCGTTGATGTCTCCGAGGTTGCCCAGAAGGACGACGCCCGTGATGTCGGTCGAGACTCCGCCCATGGCGTTCGTCGAGGTCGAGACGCGGCGCGAGCCGGCCTCGACGGTCTGATCGGGGGTCACGCCCGCGCCGCCGCCAAAGTACAGGTCGAGGGACACGGGCCCCGAGGCCGCGGCGCCGAGCTCGACGCGGTCTTCGACGCCGTCGCCGTTCACGTCGAGGAGCGACACCGGCCATGCCCGGCCAGACGCGGACGGCGCGGGGACGACGAACTCCCACGTGGGCGACGGCGTCGTGTCGACGGTCCCGTGACGCCGCGCGAACAGCCGCCAGAAGTGAACGCCCGCGGAGAGCGCCACCGGGACGCGCAGCCGATCGCCGTCGGCCTCCCAGCGCCCCTCGGCGCGCTCGCACGACCTCGTGGCGCAGACCTCGACGCGCGCGCCGTCGGCGTCCGAAGGGAGCGTCCAGAACAGCGTCGGCCTGGCGCTTCGCACGCTCAGCGTCGAGATCGGCGCGCGGGGGCGCACGGTCGACGAGGCGCAGCGACCGTCCACGCAGCGCAGGGCGAGCCCGCACACCCGCCCGCACGCGCCGCAGTGGTCGCGATCGGCGCTGAGGTCGCGGCACCCGTAGCCGTCGCAGTACGCCTCTCGCGGCGCGCACACGGAGGTCTCGAGCGCGTCCCCGGTCGGCTCGTCGGGCGCGACGTCCGTCACGTCGGGGATGTCTCGCGCAACATCCGTCACGTCGAGCGTGTCTCGCGCGACGTCTGTCACGTCGAGCGTGTCTCGCGCGACGTCCGTCACGTCGAGCGTGTCTACCCCCGCGTCGTCGACGTCTGCTTCGGGACGATCGGCGGGGGCGACATCCGGCGGGGGCGTCGGCGGTAGCGGTCCGCAGGCGGAGAACGCCGCGAGCATCAAGGCGCCACAGAACCCGCGAGCGACTCTCATCACGCACCGCCCTCCTCGCGCGTTCGCGCAGCGGCGACTGGTGAACGCGCGATCCGTACGTTGCGGCGTCGCGAGGCAGCGTTCAAGCGCGCGGCAGGGCGAGTCTCCGCCGCGGCGCGCGATGACTACCGCGGGTTGATGTTGAGCACCCACGCGCCGGTGCCGCCCGCGGGCAGCGCGCCGGAACCCTCGGGGCGCGCGTTGAAGCCCGAGATCACGGCGGTCACGACCTGTCCCGCGCGCAGCGTGACGTCGAGCTGGCTCGTGTAATCACCACCGCCGACGTCGTCGTGGCAGGCGAGCGTCGTCGCGCCGCACACGCCGTCTCGAACGTGGAGCACGGTGTCGAAGTCCGAGCCCGCGGTGTCGAAGTGCCACGTCCCCGCGGCGGGCGCGGTCCATTGGAACGACACGTCGCGACCTGACATGGCGCAGGTGGCGAAGAGGTTTCCGCCGATGTCGCCGAGCGTGCCCGAGGCGACGCGTCCGGTCGCCGAGCCGAGCGTGCGATCGGGGCAGCGCGTGACGTCGCGCGCGTTGAGCTGCCACGCGAGCGTGGGGTTGCGGCTCTCGACCACGACCACCACGCGGTCGCCCGCGGCGAGGGTCACCCGCGCGGCGGACTGCGTCCCGCTGACGTTGTCGTTGCACGCGAGCTCGGCGCCCGCGCAGGTCGCGCGGTGCACGTGCACGATCGTGTCGTTGTCGCGGTTCGAGCCCGCGGTGTCGAACGAGAAGGTGCCCGCCGAGGGAGCCGTCCACGCGACCGTCGCGTCGCTGAGACCCGCGCCGCCGCACGCGCCTCGCGACGAGTCCGTGCGCCCCGCCATCGTGCCCGTCGCGATCGCGCGACCGAGCCTCGACCCGACGTCGACGCCCGCGCACACGCACGCCGCGGTCGTCGCGCAGTCGAGGTCGGCGCAGTCGACGCGCCCGTCGACGTCGTTGTCGAGACCGTCGGCGCAGAGGGTCTCGTTGCTCGCGACGAGGTCGCG
Organism: Myxococcota bacterium; assembly: GCA_052035985.1. Lineage (GTDB taxonomy): Bacteria > Myxococcota_A > Polyangia > Polyangiales > CAISKJ01. The sequence continues at coordinate 9,202 of JBPOHC010000254.1, forward strand.
TCCGTCGAGGGTGACGTCGGGGTTGCCGTTCTCGAGGTGTCCCGCGAAGGTGCGGCGAAAGGCCGACGCGCCGCTCGCGACCACGGCGAGCGAGTACCACCGCCGCCCCGACGGCCCGAGGTCGAAGGTGCGCGTCTGCGTCGCGCCCGCGGCCACGACGTTCGACCACGGCCCCATCGCCCGAATGCGCGACGCGGTGGTGAAGGTCACGGCGGCGCTCCCGCGGTTGACGTAGGTGAGCTCGATGGTTCCTGCGGCGGGATGAAGCGTCGAGGTGACCTCGAGCGCGCCGCACGCGGTGTTGATGTCACCCGAGAACGTGCGCTCGAAGCCGTTGGGGCCCGCGAGGGTGAGGTCATAGCGGCCCCCGTCGGCCATCACGGCGAAGGAGTCCTCGCGCGTCGCGCCGGGGCCCACGTCGTACTGCCACGGCCCGTCGGAGCGGAACTGATTGGCCGCGATCTGAAGGTGCACCGACGCGGCGCCGGCGTTGGTCATCGAGAGGTGGAGGCGCCCCGTGGCGCAGTCGACACGCGCGGACGCGTCGGGTTGATAGGGCAACGCGCGCGTCGGGCGCACGCCGGGCTCCTGCGGCGGAATCGCCTGCGTCGTCGGCACCGCCGGCGATGCTCCGCTGCACGTGCGCGCGGCGGTGACGGGAAGCACGGGCGACGAGAAGTCGGGGTGCGCGAAGTCGAAGGCCGGCATGAGATCGCCCGCGACCTGGCGACGCCACGCGCTGATGTTGGGCTCGCGGACGCCCGTCCACTGCTCGAGGAAGCGCAGCACCGAGGTGTGATCCGACACCTCGGAGTCGACCACACCCCCGCGAGACCACGGCGAGATCACGACCATGGGCACGCGGTTGCCGAAGCCGATGGGCGCGCTCCGCACGAACTCCGCGGCGGTGCCCGCGGGCGGCGTCGGCGGCGCGACGTGGTCGAAGAAGCCGCCGTTCTCGTCGTACGTGAGGAGAAACACCGTCGACCGCGCCACCGCGGGGTTCGCCGCGAGCGCGTCGAGGAGCTGCCGCGTGAGGTGCTGCCCCGCGGAGAGCGGGTACGGCGGGTGCTCCGACTGGTACGTCGACGCGATGATCCACGACACCTGCGGGAGCGTGTCGGCCACGACGTCGCGGCGAAAGTCGGTGACGACGCTGGTCGAGCGCCGCATTCCCCGCTCGTAGAGCACGTCGCCCGCCCTCGACTGGATGAAGGGTCGAAACCACGCGAGCGCGTTGTCGTCGTAGTTGTCGGTCTCCTGGTAGACGCGCCACGAGATTCCCGCAGCCTGGAGGCGCTCGGGATAGGTCGTCCAGGTGAAGCCCGCGGGGGGCTCTGTGTTGTCGATCACGGGCCCGCCGCCCGTCGCGAGGGGATCGATCGTGCCCGTCATGAGGTAGAGGCGATTGGGGTTCGTCGGCCCCATGACCGAGCAGTGGTAGGCGTCGAGCACCGTGTAGGCGTCGGCGAGCGCGTAGTAGTACGCGAGCTCCCCGCGGTCGTGCGAGCTGAGCGCCGTGGTCCCCTTCGCCGGGACCCATCGGTCCCAGAGTCCGCCGTGCCACGCGTCGTGCCCCGTGCCCCAGCCGTGGTCGACGTCGTTCACGCAGTCGAGCGTCGTGTGGAACGGCAGCACCTCGCCCGCGCCGCCCGGCTGGTGGAACACCGACGCGCCCGAGCGCAGCCTCATCGCCGCGGGGTCACCGAAGCCGCGCACGCCAGAGAGCGCGCCGAAGTAGTCATCGAAGGCCCGGTTCTCTTGAACGAAGATCACGACGTGCCGCACGTCGCGCAGCGTGCCCGTGAGGGGCGTTGCGCCATCTGTGGGCGTGACGTCGACGACGTCGGCGGGAGAAGCGTCGAGCGCGACGTCGGTCGGTGTGACCACGTCCGCGGGCGCGTCCATTCGCGCGATGTCAGCAGCCGTGTCTGCGGGCGCGTCGATGCTCGCCTCGGTCGGTGTGTCCGCGGGTGCGTCGATGCTCGCGTCGGTCGGCGCGACGATGTCCGCGGGTGTGTCGGCTGGCGTCACCGCATCGACGACGTCCACGGGCGCGACGTCGGGCGCCGCGTCGGCGCGTGGCGTGTCGGTCGCGGCGGTGTCGGCCACCGCGCTCGCGTCACCCGAGGGCGGGTCGCTGCTGCACGCCGCGACGACGAGCGCGCTGAACACAGTCATTCCGATCGATCGTCGAGCCATCACGTGCCTCCAGGCGATGCGCGCAGCGCGCTCGACGACTGCTACATGCAACGCGCGCCGAGGGATAGCCCGGTCGCAACAGCACGCTCTGCGTGAGCCCGTTCCGCGAGGTCGGGGCGGCGACCGTCGGTCAGCGGTCGTCGTAGAGGGTCGGCGCGAAGTAGCGGTAGAGCGCCTCGACGTCTTCGGCGGGGTAGTAGTAGTTCGTGAGGGCGTAGCGGGTGCCGCGCTCGATGGGTCGCCCCCGGTGGATCGCCGACGTGTCGGCGATGACGAGCGTGCCCGCGGGGCCCGTGGCCGTGACGTGGCGCGCGGGCTCGGCGTCGATGACACGGCGGATCTCGGCGTCGTCGAAGTGGTGCTGCTTGAAGCGCTGCCCGTAGCGGCGCATGTCGCGGGCGCGACGCAGCGCGCGGTGCGAGCCCACGATGAACTCCAGGGGGCCGCTCTCGTGCGACACGTCGGAGAGAAAGAGAAACGCCTTCACCTGCGGGAACCACCCGTCGCGATGCCATCCAGGACCCGACGCCGCGCGGAGCCCGGGCGTGTGCGAGAGCCTCGCGACGAGGGTCATCCCGTTCACCACCGAGGCGCCCCGCAGGGCCCTCGCGAGCGCCAGAAGCGATGGGTCGTCGTGGAACACCCGCACGCTCGGCGAAACTCGTTCGGCCCCGTACAATCTCACGTCGCCGCGACGATGGACGCGGTCGGACTCCGAGTCGAGCAGCCGGTCGACCTCGGTCCGCAAGGCTTCACAGCGCGCCTGCGAGGCGAAGCCGGGGCTGACGAAGACCCCGTCCCTTCGAACGCACGTGAGCGCGTCTGACCAGCGCGCGGCCGGCGCGTCTCCCGGTCGATGCGTGAGGTCCCAGAGCGCTCGCTCCGCGAGGAACGCGGGGATTCCAACGACCTGCGTGTGCGCCGCGACAGTGCTCACGCCCCGACGCATCGCCCTGGTGAGCTGAGATGGGCTCCACATCAACCGAGGACGTAGGCGCTCGGAGGGGCCGCCGTCAACCCGAGCGCCAGCGACGAAGCATCGCGCGCTCCTCGGCGTCGAAGGTGACCGCGGCGGCGCCGAGGAGGTAGGTCGCGAGCACGAGCGCGCAGGTCACGGCGATGGTGCCGAGGTTGCGGTGCATCCCGAGCGCCTCGGCGCCTCGCAGCACCGCCCACGCAGGGACGAGCGGCGGCGCGGTGCGTCCGAGGGTGCGGGCGACGTGCGTCGTCCACGACGTACCGAGGCGCTGACACACGAGCCACGGCATCACGACGAGGCCCGTGAGCGCGGCAGGGACGAAGGTCGCGAAGGCCACGCCCGCCGCCCCCCACACACGAACGAGCGCGATCGAGAGCGCGAGGTTGAGCGCGCCCTCCGCGAGTGCGACCCGCGCCGGCCGCGCGAGCTCCCCGAGGGCTTCGAAGAGCGGACGAGCGAGGGCCCGCCCCGCCACCTGCGCGACGAGCGCGAGCGCGAGCCACCGGAGGGCCGGGTATCCCTCACGCGCCACGTCGGGTTCGACCCAGGCCGCGAGCACGTGCCGCCCCCAGAGAAGGAGCACCAGCGCGGCGGGCATCACCAGCGCGACGACCGCCTTGCTCCCGATGCGCCAGAGCGGCACGAGCGAGGCTTCGTCGCCGCGACCGGCCGCGGCGGAGGCCACGGGCATGAGCGCGGCGCTCACCCGATCTACGGCGTCGCGAGCGTAGTCCGTCAGCCGCAGCGGGAGGTCGTACGCGGTGACCGCGCCGGCGCCGAGCGCGTTCGCGATGACGAAGTTGTCGGTGTACCCGATGAGCTTCTCGCTCACGGTGAACACCAGCGAGCGCGTGCTGAACGCGAGGAGCGAGCGCAGCCGCTCGGCGGAGAAGCGTCGCGGTGAGACCGTGAGCGTCGGCATGAGCCGATAGGCGATGCGCGCCGCGGCGATGGGCTCGGCGGCGAGCGAGGCCGCGCTGATCGCGCACACGAGCACGGGCGACGGTCGCAGCGCGAGCACCGACGCCGTGAGCGCGGCCCGCGCGAACAGGAGCGCCAGGCTGACGCGCGCGAGGAGGTCGTGGCGCTGCAGCCCCATGACCACGCCGCCGTAGATGCTCCCCGGGATGTGCACCAGCAGCCCGAGGCCCACGAGGGCGAGCATCGCCCGCACCTCGTCGTGACGCGCGGCGGGGACGTGAAAGACCCAGGGGAAGGGCGCCGCGACGACGAGGGTGAGCGCGAGGAGCAGCGCCCCTGCGGCGAGGTAGATGGTGAAGATGGTCGAGAGCGTCTCGTCGAGGGCCTCGCGGTCCTCCGTGGCGTGGTAGCGGGCGACGAAGCGGACCACCGCGGCGCCGAGGCCGAGGTAGAAGATCCCCGAGTAGCCCACGACGCCCGAGACGAGCGCGACGAGGCCGTTCCCCTCGCGGCCGAGGCGCTGCACCATGAAGCGCGTCATCCAGACGCTCAGCGCGAGCTGGAGGCCGAGCGCGATCCACTGCCCTGAGACGTTTCGAGCGAGCTGGCGGAGGTTCATGACGCGAAGCGCCCCGCGCCCCTCAACCCCCGGGGGTGAGGGCCTTCAACGCGCCGCCCCACCGCACGTCCTCCTGCATCGAGGTCCGCGCCCTCCCCATCGTCGCGCTCGCACGCCGCGACGAACGCGCCGAGGAGAGACACTCCGATCGAACGTCGAGCCACCAGACGCCTCCGGGCGATGCGCGCAGCGCGCTCGACGACTGCTACATGCAACGCGCGCCGAGCGATAGCCCCGAGGCGACCGCGCGCCGCGCGCCGACGTCTGCGCGCCCGTGTACCAACGTCAGGTAGTACGCATCGCGCGCGCATCCGGCGCACGACAGCGAGCGCGCGCACCAGTTGAATCGCCGCTCGCGTAACACTTCGCCGTCGAACGCGAAGGGCACACGCGTTGCGAGCCTCGGGGAGCCATGAACTCCACCGTGCGCATCGCGCTCTGCTCGCTCGCGTTGATGCTCGTCGCATGCACGAACGCGCCGACCCCGTCGCCCGCGGACGCGCACCCCACGGACACGCAGACGACGGACACGCAGACGACGGACACGCAGACGGCTGACACGCCGACGGCGGACACACAGCACACAGACGCGCAGACGATGGAGGCGGCGACGGACGCGACGGTCGCGCCGGAGGTCATCGACCTGCCCGCCCGGACGACGCTGCGCGGCGTGCTCGAAGACACAGTGACGGGGCTTCTGCCGACGGGGGTGACGCTCCGCGTGGACGACGCCGCGGTGCCGGTCTCCGCCGACGGAGCGTTCAGCGTCGCGGTCGCGCGCGGGCAGCACACGTTGACGGCGTCCGCCGCGGGGTACGCGACGCGCGTCGACACGGTGTACGCGGCAGAGGGATCGATGCCTGTGCGCTTCGGCCTCGGGCTCGCGGGCGTACCGCGCTCCGTGGGCGCGTCCGGCGGGCGCGTCGAGACCGGAGGACCGGAGCTGTCGGTCCCGCCGGGGGCGTTCACCGCCGCCACCGACGTCTCGGCGCAGTGGATCGCATCGACGTGGCTCCCCGCCTCGGAGGACCCTGGCGTGTTCCGCGAGGCCGACGCGCAGGTCGCGGTGCTCGGACGGCTGTCCTTCACCGCGTCACGCGCTCTCTCGGTCGCGGCGTCGCTCTACGTCCCGCGAGTCGCGGGCGTCGACCCCTCGCGGATCGCGCTCTACCGTCGCAACCCTGACGGGTCATGGGGCGCTCCGTCGTCGCCCAACGCGTCGACGGACACGGCGATGACCTTCTCGCTCTCGAGCGCGGGCGAGTACGCCCTCGCCGAGCGGGCGATCGAGGCCGCGGGCGATGTCTGGGTGGTCACCGAGGTCATCGGCGACGCGCGCGCCGAGGGGAACCCTCTGCAGGTCGGCAGCGTGGTGCTCCAAGGGAGCCTCGTTCAGACGGGCTGCGGGGCGGAGGTGAAGCTGCGGCACACGGACGGTCGGATCGCGACGACCGTCGGCCTCGGGCCCAGCTCTGCCCTGCGGCTGGTGCGCCCAACCGACACGCTGACCGCGTACGTGCTGAACCTGCTCTATGGTCGCCTCCGCGCGGTCGTGAAGCGCGCGCTCGGCGCGGTCGGCGCGCCGACGGTCGAGGTGCGAACACCAGTCCGAGCGATGGGCATCCGCGGCACCGAGTTCGAGGTCTCGAGCAACGAGGTCAGCGACGAGTTGCTCGTGCATGACGGCACGATCTCCGTCGGAGACGCTACGGTTGAAGCTGGTCAGCGCTACGTCAGTTGTCCGCGTTGCACGCCCCCGCTCGACCTCTGTGACCGCTCGCGCTGCGTCGAAGGCGCGACCCAATGCGCGCAATCGACGCCGCCACGCGTCGTGCTCCGCTGCGTCGGGGGAACCTACGTGGAGCAGCCCCAGTGCGCGTACATCTGCCAGAGCGGCGCGTGCATCGGACAGTGCTACCCCGGCGCGCTGGGGATGTGCACGGGCAACTGCCGCCCCGACCCGGTGACGGGCGCCATCCACGGATGCTGGCAGCGCATCTGCGGGCGCAACGCGCAGTGGACGGCCTCGAACCAGGAGTGTCCCCAGGTTTGACCGCGGGCTCCCAGCTCCGCGCGCCCCTTCGAGTATGGTCCGCGCTCGGTCCGCGCGTCTCGGGGTCCACGTCGTCACAAGAGGTCAACACCACCGTGAAGCCCGCCCACGCGCTGTTGCCCAGGCTCAAGAAGCTCCTGCTCGCGAGAGACGCGGCGCTCATCGACCAGGGCGTCGAGCTCGTGCGCTCCCTCGGCGACGCGGCGCTCTTCGACACGCTCCTCAACGGCGTGGGCTGGGCGGCGACCCCCTCGCCCGACGCGTCGGAGGATCGCTCCTTCGGCGCGCTGACCATGCGAGGGTCGTACTTCGAAGACACCGCGCCCGCGACGCCCCTTCGCGTCCGTGCTGTCCTCGCCCTCGCCGCCGCCGCCCCCCCTCCGCGCGCCACCTGAGATACAACAGCGCTCCACCATGGCCCTCCCGACGCTCTACATCGGCAACAAGAACTACTCCTCGTGGTCGCTGCGCCCGTGGCTCGCGCTTCGAATGGCGCGCATCCCATTCGAAGAGGCGCTGATCCCGCTCGGCGGCGACGGCTACGGACACGGTCGCATCGCGGCGGTGCGCGCGGTGTCTCCCTCGGGGCGCGTGCCCGCGCTGCGCGTGGGCGACGTCACGCTGTGGGACTCGCTCGCGATCAGCGAGTGGGCCGCGGAGCAGCGCCCCGAGGCGAGGCTCTGGCCCGAAGACGCGACCGCGCGCGCGCTCTGTCGGTCCGTCGTGTGCGAGATGCACGCGGGCTTCGCGGCGCTGCGCAACGAGGCGGGGATGAACCTCCGTCGCCGCACGACGCCCCGCGACTGGAGCGCCGACGCCCGCGACGACATCGCGCGCCTCACCGCCCTCTGGAACGAGCTCCGGGCGTCGCACCCCGAGGGCGACCACCTCTTCGGCGCCCGCTCGCTTGCCGACGTGTTCTTCACGCCCGTCGCCACGCGCGTGCGCACCTACGGGATCGCGCTCGACGGCGTCTCCGCGCGCTACGTCGAGACGCTGCTCGCAGACGAAGACTTCCGCGCGTGGGAGGCCGACGCCCTCGTCGAGCCCTGGCGCATCGCATCGACCGAAGCGCTCTGAGCCCCGACGATCCCGCGACGCCACCGTTGACCCCGTCGCGCAGCGCTTCTGGTGCCCGCATCGCGTCGCCTCATGCGCAAACGTTGACGACACGCCGCGCGGTGCACCATCACTGGCCGCCCCAGGAGGTGTCCCTTGCCGAGCGTCGTGGACTTCAAGACCGTGTCGACCGTAGGCGTGACGTCATCGCCCGTCGCGGCCGCGCTCGCGGGCCTTCGGGCCAACGAGGCCCGCTACTTCAAGAACAAGTACAACCACGACTTCGCCGTGGCCCCGGCCGACGAGGCGAAGCACGCCGTCGACCGGGTGCACCGGATCCTCAAGGAGGAGCGCGGCATCGTCATCGGATCACGCCCCCTCGAAGCGACGGAGTTCGAGGTCGAGGGCATCCGCTTCGCGTACGTGTTCTATGAGAGCGGGCTCTCGATCAACGTGATGTACACGGTCGGCGACGCGAAGAAGCGCGCCGTCGGGTTCAAGCTCTCCGAAGGGATGGAGGTCCCCGAGGAGCTCGCCGCGCGCTTCAAGTTCGCGAGGCAGAAGTCGAAGCTCGCGGGCACCATCCGCGGGTCGTTCTTCGTCATCAAGGGCGAGTACTGAAGCGCGCTCCCGTCTCCCTCGGCCGCGCGACGGCAACGGGCCATTCGCCCACGCAGAAGCTCAGCGCAGCAACGACTGCACGAGCCTCGCGAGGAGGTCGGCGGCCGTGGTCTCGCCCGGGCCGAAGAGCACGCGCCCATCGAGCATGTTGCCCTCGATCGCCACATCGCCACCGGTCGACACGATCGCGAGGATCGCGGCGCGCACGTCCGGTGAAGCCAGCCACGCAGCGGTCTCCTCGGGCGTGTCCGTGCGAATGAACACCGCGTCGTCGAAGGACCGATCGCCCACCTGAAGCTCCTTCGCGAACAGCTTTCCGAGGCGACGACGCAGGCCCTCGCGGCCGAAGGTCGCCTGTAATGGCGCGACGCCCGGCATGAGCCACGTCTCCCCGTAGCCGCCACCGGGACGCCCGAGCGTCCCCGCGTCGAGCTCGTAGCGCTCGCAGGTGCATCCGCGCGCCGCGAGCTTCCCATGGAGACCGCCATCAGGGGTCGTCCCGCGAGCGCCGACATCGGCCATCGCGTCTTCCATGCGCGCGGCGTCCAACGCGTCCATCGCAGCGCGAGAGGCCAGGGCCGCCTCACCGACGAACATCATCTCGAGGAGCTGGTCGCCCGCGCTGCTCCCCGGCGCCTCTCGCGGCGTGCACCGGGGACACAGCATCCCCTTCTCACCCACGCTCGCCGCGCGCGCGTCGCCGATCGCACCGCACTGCACACACGTGAACTCCGCCATCGAGCACTCCACCGTCGGCAGACGCCAGGCTGACCTGTAACCAGCCTCACCGCCGCGGAGCGTCTCACAGAACGCCTCGACGGCGATCGCCCTTCCGTCGCCGCACGCTCCCTCGCAGACGTCGCGCCGGGTGTGAGCATACCGCGCACGAGCGCATTGATTCTCGACCGCGCAGCGATCCTCTGCTCGCTCAACGCGGCGTCCGCCGCGCCCCTCGAGACGCGGAGCGACGCTGCCATCGAAGACCTCAGGCGCTCAGCGCGCTGTCGGAGGTCAACCCGCCGTTGAGGCGCGCGAGAAAGTCGTCGGCCTCCGTGGCGAGGCGCTTCGCATCGGCGACGAGGTCCGTCGTCGAGCGGACCATGCGCGCGGCGTTGTCCTCCGTGGCCACCGCGGCCTCCCGCAGGTGCGAGAGGCCGTCGGACATCTGCGCCGTCATCGCGGCGGCGTCGGCCATCGCCGCGGAGATCTGATGCGCCGTCTCGACCTGCGCCGTCACGACCTCGGAGACGCCGCTCGACACCGTCTCGAGCCTGCCGATCGTGCTGCCGATCTCCGACATGGCGCTCGTCGCGCGCGTGGTCGCGCCCTGCACGGCGGCGATCTCGTCGGCGATGCGCTCGGTCGCCGTGGCCGCCTGCCCCGAGAGCGTCTTGACCTCCGTGGCGACCACCGCGAAGCCGCGCCCGGCCTCGCCCGCGTGGGCCGCCGCGATGGTGGCGTTGACGGCGAGCAGGTTGGTCTGCGCAGCGATCCCTCGGATCACCGACACGACGGCGCCGATGTCCGCGGCGTTGGTCTCGAGGCTGCGCATGACGCCGTCGGTGTCCTTCGCCTCCTGCACCGCGCGCTCGGCCATGGTGAGCGACCCGGCCACCTCGCGCGCGGCCTCCGTCGCGGCGTGCGCGAGCGTCGCGGAGGCTCTCGCCGCGTCCGCCACGCGCCGCCGCGCCTCACCCATCACCGCGCTCGCGCTCGTCGCGTCGCGCTGCGAGGTGCGCGCGATCGCCGCGAGGCTCTCGGCCGTCACGGCCATCGCCTCGGCCGACGCCTTCACGCGGCCCGCGACGGCGCTCACGCTCGCCTCAAAGTCGCGCGAGAGCCGCGCTAGCAGCGCGCGCCGCTCGGACTCTCGCTGGCTCTTGGCGCGCTCCTCGCGCGCGGCGTCGGCTTGCGCCTGAGCCTGCAAGCGCTCGCGGAAGGTCATCACCGAGCGCGCGAAGGCGCCCACCTCGTCGTGCCGCTCTGCGCCGCGCACGGGCGCGTCGAGATCGCCCGCGGCGAGCTGGTCGAGCGAGCGAGAGAGCGCGCGCAGCGGCCGCGACACGCCTAGACCGAGCCAGTACGCGAGCCCCAGGAAGCCGACGCCCACCGGCCCGACGGTGATCGCGAGCGTCGTCACGATGTCGATCACAAGGTCGTTGGCGGCCGCGCGCGTCATCCCGTGGAGAATGACGCTGCTTCGAAAGGCCGCGACGGCGTACCCGGTGCCCCCGAGCATGATCGCGCCAGCCGCCAGAACCAGCGCCAGGAAGCGTCGGCCGATGGTCATGTGCGAAGTGGGAATCCGAA
>JBPOHC010000335.1:0-14582 GCA_052035985.1 Myxococcota bacterium
CGTCGGGCAGCGCCGACTGCGCAGCGCGCGCCGCGATCCAGGCCGCGACGCCCGCGAGCAGCGGCTGCGCGAGGCCGCGCGAGAAGCCGTTCGCGCCTGCGAAACGAGCTTCCGCACCTCCGAAATCGAGACCATGCGCTTCTCCGTGCGGCCAGCGTGCGGTATTGCGACTGCCGCAATGACGCGCACGAACAATTCGATCGCCGCACCCCACGACCGAGCGAACGAGATCCTGCGATGACTTCGCGCGCGGACGCGGAGCGCGCCGAGGACGACGCGCGCGGTGTCGGGGTCAACCTGCTCACGCTGCTCGCGCAGGCGGCGTTCCCTGCGTTTCACGTCCAGCTCGCGCACAGGTTGGGATCTCATGGCTACGGCATGTACCTCTGGTGCGATTACGTCGTCGACCTGTTTTCGCTGATCACCCTCTTCGGGATGGACCAGGCGGTGCAGCGCCGCATCGCCACGTTGGACCATGACGACCGCGACGGTGCCGCGCGCGTTGTCGGCACCGCGCTGCGGACCGTACTCCTGAGCGGCCTCGCGGTGGGCGTGCTGCTTTGGGCGGCCGCGCCTTGGGTGGGCGCGCATCGTCACGATCCGGGCGTCGTCGCGCCGCTGCGCGCGCTCGCGCTCAAACCGATATTCTATCACGCGACCAGTATCTTCATTGTGGCGACGCAGGCGCGCGGGCGGATGCAATACGACTTCTGGACCCGCGGCCTCGCCCAGCCCCTCGCGTTACTCGCGTCGACGACGGCGGTGTTGTTGCTCGGCGGTGGAGTGCCCGCGACGGCGTGGGCAGTCACGGTGAGCATCGCGCTCACCACGGCGCTCGCGGCGACGCTCTTCGCGAGGGACCTCCCGCTGCACGCGACGCTGTCGGCCGCGTGGCGCGGCGAGCTCGACGCGGAGACGGTGCGCACGGCCTGGCCGCTCGTGCTCGCGGGGGTCGTGTGGGCCGCGCAGGGTCGCGTGGAGCCGCTGCTGCTGGCCCGGTGGCGCAGCGACGCCGATGTGGCGGCGTTCGGCGTCGCGCTGCTCTACGTGGGGAGCATTTCGCAAGTGCGGGGGATCTTCGCTCCCGTCGTGATGCGCCACATCCCTCGCGCGTTGCGCGACGGGAAGCGCGACGAACTCATGGCCACGCTCCGCCTTCAGGTGCGCTGGTCGGCCCTGCTCGCTGCGCCGCTCGCGGTGCTCTTCGGCGGCTTCGCGGAGCCTCTCCTCGCGGTCTTCGGCACCGACTTCTCCATCGGGACCGCCGCGCTCGGCGTGCTTGCCGTCGCTCACCTTGTCAACGCTTGCGCGCTCGCGGCCTACGTCATTCCGATGAGCGGCCGCGGGCACTACAGCACGCTCACGGCGCTGCTCGCGATCGCGTTCCAGCTCGCGGCGCTGCCGATCCTAATCCCGCGCTACGGGCTCACCGGCGCGGCCTTCGGCGCCGCCTTGGGCCTCGCAGGGGCCCAGGTCGTCCAGGGCGCGTTCGCGTGGCGCATCGCGCGGGTGCACGGCTTCTCGTGGGGCCTCGCGAAGGCGCTGGGAGCCGCACTCCTCGCGCTCGCGGTGGGGCGGGTGCTCTACCACGTCACACCCGCGGCGTGGGCGATGGTCTGGCGCTTCGCGTGCGGCATCTCCGCGGCCGCAGTGGTCAACGTGGCGAGCGTCGTCGCCCTCGGGCTCGAGCCGGAGGAGCGCGTGCTCGTTAGAAGTGCCTTCGCCCGCGTGCGCGGCTTGCTGAGCGGCGCGGGCCGTCGCTGAGGCTCAGGGCACCGCGTACTCGACCACGACCGACAATCCGTGAAGCCCGAGCCTGCCGTAGAGCCCCGCCGACTCGGCGACGCGCGACAGGCCTGGGGGACAGACAGCACGAGCAACGACCCAGCCGACCGCGGCTCCCGCGCTGCGCGCGACGCGCTTCTCAACAACGTAGCGGACGATGTCGCTCGCGACCGGCTCAAACGCGTGCGCGGTGAGCTCGCATCCCGCGCGCGCCCCGAGGGCGCGTAAAGCGCGCAGCGACCAGCGGGAGAGGTGGTGCGGTGGGCAGTCGAGCGGCTCGAAAGGCGCGCGGTAGAAGCGTTCGGCGTTGGGTACGGAAAGGAACAACCTCCCGCCCGGTCGCACGCAGCGCGCGAGGGACGCGAGGAAGGGCGCGGGGGCGGCAACGTGCTCGAGCACGTGGAACGAGCACGCGACGTCGAATGCGCCGCCCTCGGCTGACGCGAGCTCCTCGACGGTCGAGATGCGGACCTCGAGGCCCTTGCGCTGCGCGAGCGCCGCGGACGTCGGGTTGAGTTCGAGACCCAGGCGCCGCCCCGGTCGCGCCCCCAGTGTCGCGAGGAAGTCGCCCGCCCCGCAGCCGACGTCGAGCACGGAGGTCGCTTCGCTGATGCGCCCCCGGACCCAGCCGAACTCCCACTTGATCGGCTGGTAGTAAGCGCCTGTCTTCGCGAGCGTCGCGTAGAAGTTGGCGTCGCCGGGCACGGCGGGCATGAAGCGCTGAAGGCCGCACGAAGTGCAAACGCGGAGCGACGTGTAGGGCGCAGGGCGGAGCGACGCCGGGATGGGCACGTCAACGCCGAGGTCGTGCATCAGGCCCCGCTCGACGTCGTCGAAGGCGACACGTTCGACTTCGATGGTGTGCGCGCCGCTCCCGCAGCACGGGCAGGTGTTGTTCTCGATCGACTCGGCCGCCGCATTCACGTCGCGGCTCGTATCGGCAAAGGTACAGCGCGTCAAGCGCGCGGCGTCGCTCCTCGGTCTCGCGGCGGGCCTTGCGCGTCCCCCATTTCGATAGCGCCCAACCGATGAGGTGCCGCGAATGAGATCCGCGCTCGACCAAGCGAGACTTCGTGTGCGGCGAGCGTGTGCTGTTGCGACCACATCGTCATGGGCGTAGGGTTGGGCTTTCGGGTTCACGGAAACCCCGTGTTGGCCATGGCGTCGAGCATGAGGTACTCACCAGGAGATGGTCGTCCGTGTCGTCCATTTCATCTATTCACTCGAGCGCGGCGGCGCGGAGGGGCAGGCGGCGGCCTTGATCCGCGGCCTCGATCGGTCGCGCTTCGAGCCTCACCTCGTCTGCGTGCGCGACGTCGACGCGTTCGGAGTCACGCGCGAGGTGCCCTCGCGGTCGATCTCGTCCGGAGGCCACTTCGACGCTCGGAGTTTCAAGCGGCTCGTCGGAGCGCTGCGAGAGGTCCGGCCCACGATCGTCCACTCGTGGATGGGGTCGATGAACTGGTATGCGCGCCTCGCGGCGCCGCTGTCAGGATCTCCCCGAGTCGTCGGCTCCGTGCGGGCGATGAACCTCTGCAGGGCCGACGTTCTCCGCGAGGCCGTGAGCCGCCCGCTCGTCGACGCGATCGTTGTGAACTCGGCGGGCACGCGCGACGAGCTCGTGCGCCGCGCGGGTGTCTCCGCTTCGAAGATCGAGGTCATTGAAAACGGCCTGGACCCCCAGCGCTTCACGCCTCTCAACGCCGCGTCGCGCACGGCCGCGAGGCGGTGGTTGGGCTTCGAAGGTCACCGATCGGTCGTCGTCCCGGCTCGCATCTGCGCGCAGAAGAACCAGCTCGCGATCGTCGAGGCGCTGGCGACGTTGCGGCGCGACGGGGCGCTCCCCAAGAACGCCCGTCTGTACCTCTACGGCCGTGCCGACAGCGCGACCGACGCGGAGGCGCTTCGTGGGTGCCTCGCGGCATGTGATCTCGGGACTCACGTCGAGGTGCGCGATGCGACGTCTCAGGTCGAGACCGTGCTCGCGGCAGCCGACGCGACGCTCCTCCCGTCGCTCTTTGAGGGGCTCCCCAACGCGGTGATCGAGTCGCTGGCGTGTGGGACGCCGACCGTCGTGACCCCCGCGGCGAACGTCGATGTGCTCGTGGTCGACGGCCGTGACGGTTTCATCGCGGCGGACCCGTCGCCCACGTCCATCGCCGACGCGCTCCGGCGGTTTTTCGCAATCAACGAAGACCACCGCATCGAGATGGGCCGGAGGGCGCGCGCCCTCGCGGTGGCGCGCTTCTCGATCGCGCGGATGGTCAGGTCGACGGAGGCCCTCTACGAGCGACTGCTCTCGGGCTGAGTGTCGTCTCGGCGGAAGACGAATTCGTTGCAACCGGAGCCCCAGAGGCCGAGCTGCGGACCAACTGCGAACACGTTCTCGGCGTGAAAGCCGAGCGAGCGGACAAAGCGCTCGATCTCCTCGGGCGAGGCGGACTCGTAAGGGTGTCCCCCGAGCCAGTCGTGGACGTCGTTGGCCCAACGCATCCCGCGCTCACCCGAACGGCGGCGCACGAAGCCAACGGGGTTGAAATCGGTGGCCGGTAGGTACGCCAGGAACGCTGCCATGAAGGCGGCGCGCACGGCTCGCTGCACGAACGGTGAGGCGTGGGTGTAGAACCGCTTCTCGCGCTTCCAGAACCCGCAGAGGCGAGTGCGATTGTAGATCGCGAGGGCGAGCGCACCGCCGTCGGCGGTCATCCTCGCGGCTGATTGGATCGCGCGATACATGGCGCCGGTGTGATGCAAGACGCCCCACGAGTAGACGATGTCGAAACGCCCGAAGGTCGCGGGGTCGAGGTCGAACACGCTGCACTGCTGCACGTCCCACGATCCGTCGGGAGCGTGGGCCTCGAGCACCGCGCGTGTCGTGGAAACCGAGTTTTCGTCGAGGTCAACCGCCACGACACGCCCCGCCCCAAGCCTGAGCGCTGCGAGTGCGTGCAAGCCACTTCCGCAGCCGACGTCGAGGAAGGTCGCCCCCCGGAGGTCGCGCCCGAGGAGGCGCGCCACGCCATCGCAGGACGAGAGGATGCGTGCCTCGTCGAGGTGCGCGGCGAAATCGCGCCAGTTCGCGCCGAACTCGAAGTGCGCCTCGCGGCTTGTGACGTCCAAAGGCGTCACGCAGAGCGTCATAGCAGCACCGTCAGAGTACTGTCCACAGCGCGGCGCGCGCTCAAGGCCCGTCCGCAAGGAGCCGGACCACGGCGTCGTCCCCGATTGTGAGCGAGAGAGCGCTCTGGCTGACCGCTCCGCACAGCACCCTCACGCGTCGACCGAGGAGCGAGTCCTCGAGGCGCGCGATGTCCTCGACGTGGGCGCCCTCCATCACCACCGAGTGGTCGATGCCCGAGCGCGTGACCGTGACGTTGTCACCGAGGCTCGTGAAGGGGCCGATGCGCGAGTCGACGATGCGCGCGTTCGCGCCGATCACCACGGGGCCGCGAATCCGTGAGCGCACCACCACCGCGCCGGCCTCGACGCGCACGCGGCCCGAGAGCGAGCTCTCGGCGTCGACGGTGCCCTTCACGTCGTGTTCGAGCCACGAGTCGAGCACCGTGTCGTTGGCGAGGAGGAGGTCATCCTTCTTGCCGGTGTCGAGCCACCAGGAGCGCACCTCGTCCCAGTGCACGACGCCGCCGCGCTCGAGGATGCGGCTGAGCGTGTCGGTGATCTCGAGCTCGCCGCGGGCCGAGGGCTTGATCTCTGAAATGGCTTGAAAAACCGATGAACGGAAGAAGTAGATCCCCACGAGCGCGAGCTTGCTGCGGGGCTCCTTCGGCTTCTCGACGAGGCGCGAGATCTTGCCGTCGGGGCCCAGCTCCGCGACGCCGAAGGACGAGGGGTTGGGCACCTCCTTCAGCATCACCGAGGCTTCGTACTCGGGCTTCGCGCGGAACGTGTCGGCCGCGGCCTTGATCTTCGTCCCGATGAGGTTGTCGCCGAGGAACATGCAGAAGTCCTCGTCGCCGAGAAAGTCCTTCGCGACGAGCACTGCGTGGGCGAGGCCGCGGGGCCTGTCCTGCACGATGTACTCGATGCGCACGCCCCAGCGCGATCCGTCACCGAGGGCCGTGCGCACCTCGGCGCCGGTCTCGGGCGAGATGATGACGCCGATCTCGGTGATGCCCGCGTCGACGAGGTTGTCGATCACGTAGAAGAGCACCGGACGATTGGCCACGGGGACGAGCTGCTTGGCGCCCGTGTACGTGATGGGGCGGAGCCGCGTGCCCGCGCCGCCCGAGAGCACAAGACCCTTCATCGCGGAGCCTCCGAGCCGCCGAGTCCCACGCGCTCGCGGCGATACACGCGCTGGTGGATGTCGTCGCACCACGCGCGGTGTTCGAGATACCAGCGCACCGTCTCGCGCAGTCCGTCTTCGAAAGCGTGCGCGGGCGTCCACCCGAGCTCCGCGCGGATCTTCGAAGCGTCGATGGCGTAGCGGCGGTCGTGGCCGGGGCGATCGGTGACGTGCGTGATGAGCGCGCGTCGGCTGTCTCTGTCACCGGGCGCGAACGCGTCGACGAGGTCGCAGATGGCGCGCACCATCTCGCGGTTGGTGCGCTCTGCGCCGCCGCCGATGTTGTAGGTCTCGCCCGATCGTCCGCGAGCGAGCACGGCGAGAATGGCCTCGCAGTGGTCGCCGACGTAGAGCCAGTCGCGCACGTTGAGGCCGTCGCCGTAGACGGGCAACGCCTTGTATTCGAGCGCGTTGAGCACCATCAGCGGAATGAGCTTCTCGGGGAACTGCAACGGCCCGTAGTTGTTCGAGCAGTGCGTCGTGAGCGTGTCGAGTCCGTGCGTGTGGTGGGCCGCGCGCACGAGGTGATCGGCCGCCGCCTTCGAAGCCGCGTAGGGAGAGTTCGGCGCGAAGGGCGTCGTCTCGCTGAATGCACCCGTCGGACCGAGCGAGCCGAAGACCTCGTCGGTCGACACCTGGAGGTAGCGGAACCCTGCGTGAGTCTTCGAGTGTCTTCGCGACGCGTCGAGGAGGGTCTGCGTGCCCATCACGTTGGTGCGCACGAACTCCGCGGCCGAGTCGATGGAGCGGTCGACGTGCGACTCGGCGGCGAAGTTGATCACCGCGTCGACAGAGTGCTCCGCGAGGAGTCGCGCCACGAGGTCGCCGTCGCAGATGTCGCCGCGTACGAAGCGGTGCAGCGGGTGATCGGCGACGGGCGCGAGGTTGGCGAGGTTGCCCGCGTAGGTGAGCTTGTCGAGCGTGACGACGCGGGTCGTGGCGTCCGCGAGGACGCGCAGCACGAAGTTGGAGCCGATGAACCCGGCGCCGCCGGTGACGAGGAGAGTGTGCACGGAATCAACTGCTCCCTCGGAGCGCGCGGACGCTAACACAGCGCGGCCCCGACACAACATCGCGGCGCTTGCGGCGCACGCGCGCGGAGTGCTACTGCCGCGCGCATCCCAGTGATCGGGTGGCGCTTCGAGTAGCCATCGGAGGACGGAGCCATGTGCGGCATCTCGGGTCTTCTCACGCGTGACCCTGCGGACCTCGGCGAGCGTCACCTCGACGTCGTGCGCCGGATGAACGACGCCATCGCGCACCGCGGCCCCGACGCCGAAGGTACGTGGTCGTCAGGGCCCTGCGCGCTCGGTCATCGCCGCCTCTCGATCATCGACCTGTCGGCCGACGGACGGCAGCCCATCACCAACGAAGACGGCACCGTGGCCGCCGTGGTCAACGGCGAGATCTACAACTTCGAAGCGCTGCGCGAGGAGCTCATCGCGAAGGGCCACACCTTCCGCTCGCGCTCCGACAGCGAGGTGGTGGTGCACCTCTACGAGGAGCTCGGCGAGCGATGCGTCGCGCGCCTCGACGGCATGTTCGCCTTCGCGCTCTTTGACACGCGATCGAACACGCTCCTCCTCGCGCGCGATCGCACGGGCAAGAAGCCGCTCGTCTACCGCATGACCCGTCGGGGTTTGCTCTTCGCCTCGGAGCTTCACGCGCTCGCGACGGCCCTGCCCGACGAGCGCCCGGCGGTCGATCTCTCGGCCGTCGACGAGTACCTCACGCTCCAGTATGTGCCCGCGCCGCACACGATCTGGCGCGACGCGTTCAAGCTCCCCGCGGCGCACTACGCCGTCGTGCGCGCGGGTGAGACGCCCGTCGCGAAGCGCTACTGGCACGTCACCCGACGACCGCTCCGTGATGCGCCGACCGCGGCGCTCGCCGAGGAGCTGAAGGTGCTCTTGCGAGAGGCCGTGCGGCGGAGGCTGGTCTCTGACGTTCCGCTCGGCGCGTTTCTCTCGGGCGGCGTGGACTCGTCGTCGGTGGTGGCGCTCATGGCGTCGCTCTCGTCGCGGCCCGTGAAGACCTTCTCGATCGGCTTTCCGCACGCGGGCGACAGCGAGCTCGACTACGCGCGCGTCGTGGCGAAGCGCTACGGCACCGAGCACCACGAGCTCGAGGTCGCGCCCGACATGACCTCGCTCGTCGGAGACATCGTGCGGCACCACGGCGAGCCCTTCGCGGACTCGAGCTCCGTCGCCACGTTCTGCCTCACGAAGATGACCCGCGCGCACGTCACCGTGTCGCTCTCGGGCGACGGGGCCGACGAGGTCTTCGCGGGCTACAAGCGCTACAACCCCGCGCGCATCGGGCACCTCCACGACGCGCTCCCCGCGAAGGCGAGGCCGTGGGTGAGGGGGCTCCTCTCGGCCGTGGGCGGTCGCGTGCACGCGCCCTTCGGCCGCTTCGCCGCCGCGATGGGAGACGGCGAGGCCGCGCGCTACCTCAAGCTCGTCGGACAGATCACACCCGAAGAGAAATCAGACCTCTACGCGGCCCCGATGCGTGAGGCCGCGACGACGCGCACGGTCGAGCGCTTCGAACGCATCCTCGGCGAGAGCGACGGGCGCTTTCCGATGGCGCGTCTGCTCGACGTCGACATGGAGACCTACCTCACCGACGACATAAATGCGAAGGTCGACATCGCGGCGATGGCGCACGCGCTCGAGGTCCGCTGCCCCTTCCTCGACACGGCCGTGATCGAGTTCGCGGCGCGGCTCCCGATGTCGGCGCTCATGCGCGCGCGGGGCAAGCACATCCTCCGCGTCGCGATGAACGACCTCGTCCCCGCGTCGGTGCTGTGGCGCCCGAAGAAGGGCTTCGCGCTCCCCCTCGAACGCTGGATGCGCGAGGACCTCCGCGCGATGACCCGCGACCTCCTCCTCGGTTCACGCGCGCGGCAGCGGGGGATCTTCGACGCGAAGGCCGTCGAGGCCCTGGTCACGCGCGCGGAGCGCGAGCGCACCGACGCCGATCGGCTGTGGACGCTGCTGATTCTCGAAGAGTGGTTCCGCGCGTACGCGGACTGAGAGGGGTGAGGGGCGATCAACCCGACGGCGACGGCGCCGTCGGGAGCTGATCAGGGCGTGCGGGGGTGCGGGCCGCCGGGGGCGGTGGTCGCGGGGCGAGCGGGCGTCGTCGCGGGGCGAGCGGGCGTCGTCGCGGGGCGAGCGCCAGCGTCGGGACGCGCGCCGGGCGTGGTCGCAGGCGTCGCGGAGCCGGGGTGCGCGGTGTTGTACTCGCGGATCACCTGGCCCGTGATGTCGTACTGCGTGCGGGCCCACACGACGGCGCCCTGATCGAGGATGGCGTCGTACTCGCCCGAGTCACCGATGTGCGACACGATGGACTGGAGGTTCACGAGGATCGACTTCGTGAGCTCGGCCTCCTTCTGCGCCAGCTCCTGCTGGTACTCGAGGTAGTTCTGCTGGAGCTTCACGAACTCGGCCTGGTACTCCGTCATGCGCTTCTCGAGGGCCTCGCGCGAGATGACGTTCTTCTGCTTCTCGATGTCCTCCTTCATGCGCTTGAGCGCCTCCTGGCGGGAGTTGAGCTGCTCCTGGCGCGCTTCGAAGAGCTTCTTGAGCTGCGCCTTCGCGCGGCGGCCGTCGTTGGTGTCGAGCAGCGCGCGCTGCATGTCGACCACCGCGAAGCGCACCTGCGCGTAGAGGCGAGGCGCGCCGATCGCGAGCGCCAGTGCCACGATGAGCGAGACGACGCGGCTGCGCGCGCGCTCGGTGGCGAAGAAGGAGGAGACAGAGAGACTACGCAATGGACCTCCAGAGGCGCGCGACCCTACTCACGGGGGTTGCCCGGGGTCAAGCGAACGTGACTGCGCGCGCGATGAGTCTGCGACGTGAGAAGGAGGGCGACGCTTCACATCACGTGAAGCGGATGCCGTTGTCGATGCGGTACTTGATCCACTTGTAGCCGAGGTATGCGCTCGCCCCGAGTCCCACCGCACCTGCCACGGGAGCTCCCGCGACGACGACCGCGACGGACCCGATGGTCGCCGCGGCTGCGACGACACCCTTCTTGCGCGCCTCGCTGGCCTTTGTCTGCTGCGCCGATCCCGCCATAGCGTTCTCGCCTCCGTTTCGCGCCGACCGTAGCACGAACGCGCTCAGGTCGAGGGAACGCCCCCGCCGGGACGGAGCAGGCCGATGCCCTCGTACGTGAACCCGTGCGCCTCGGGCTCCACCGAGGGCCACACGTTGCGCCCGTCGAGGAGCAGCTTGCGACGCATCTGGTTCGAGAGGCGCTCGAGGTCCGGCGAGCGGTACTCCTGCCACTCGGTCACGAGCACGAGCGCGTCGGCGCCCACCGTGGCGTCGTACTGGTGATCGACGAAGATCACCTTGTCGGCGATGGGGCCGAGCATCGCACGAGCGGTCCCGCGCGCGGCGGGGTCGTGGGCGCGCACTTCGGCGCCCGCTTCGATGAGGCGAGAGATGAGCGTGAGCGCGGGGGCCTCGCGCATGTCGTCGGTGCGCGGCTTGAACGCCAGGCCCCACACGGCGATGCGCTTGTCGGCCACGGTGCCGAGGTGCTTGAGGAGCTTCTCGAAGAGCAGCGACTTCTGCCGCGCGTTGACCTCTTCGGTGGCCCTCACGATGCTGAGGTCGACGTTGTGCTCCTTCGCGAGAAAGAGCAGCGCGTCGACGTCCTTCGGAAAGCAGCTCCCGCCGTAGCCCGGTCCCGGGAAGAGGAACTTGTTCCCGATGCGCGTATCCGAGCCGACGCCCTTGCGCACGTTGGTGACGTCCGCGCCGACGACCTCGCAGAGCCGCGCGATGTCGTTCATGAACGAGATGCGGGTGGCGAGCATCGAGTTGGCGACGTACTTCGCGAGCTCCGCGGAGCGAGGGTCGACGAAGAGGAGCTTGTCGACGTTGAGCTGCAGCGGCGCGTAGAGCCGACGCATCACCGAGCGCCCGTGGTCGTCGCGCGCGCCGATGAGCACGCGGTCGGGGCGCATGAAGTCGTTGATCGCGTCGCCCTCCTTGAGGAACTCGGGGTTCGACACGACGGTGACCTTCACCGACGCCTCGCGGTCGAAGAGCGCCTGCACCTTGTCGTTGGTGCCCACGGGCACGGTGCTCTTGAGCACGACGACGGCGTCCTTGGTGAGCGCCTTCGAGAGCGACTCGGCGACGGCCATCACGAACTTGAGGTCCGCGCCTCCGTCCGCGCGCGGGGGCGTGCCCACCGCGATGAACACCACCTCGACCCCCGGCACGGAGGCCGCGAGGTCGGTGCTGAAGAGGAGCCTGTCCTCGGCCGCGTTGCGGCGGACGAGCTCCTCGAGACCCGGCTCGTAGATGGGGATCTGCCCCTGCTCGAGCATCTGGATCTTCGACGCGTCGGTGTCGACGCATACGACGCGGTTGCCGAACTCCGCGAAGCCCGTACCCGCCACGAGACCAACGTACCCGGTGCCGACGACGACGATGCGCATGGGGCGCGACGGCTATCAGAGCCCCGTCACGTTCGCAAGCGGTTGACGATCACCGCGAGAAGCAGCGCGATGGCCACTGCAATGGCCACCGCGAGCCCTGTGCGCGACCTGGCATCGGTCTTCTTCGAAACCGTCACCGCCGCGTGGGGCGCGGTCGAGGCCGCGACGAGCTTCGCCGCCGCAGGATCGAGCGAGAGTCGCAGCGCGCGGGCCATCTCTGTCGCCGAGGGGAAGCGCTTGTCCGCGTCGCGTTCGAGCGCACGCCGCGCCCAACGGTCGACCGCCGCGGGGAGCGTCGGTGCGCGCTGCGTCGGGGCCTCGATGGACTTCGAAAGGATCTGGACGAGGAGGTCCGCGGTGGAGGGCGCGCCGAAGGGGGCCGAGCCCGTGAGGAGCTCGTAGGCCATCACGGCGAGGGACCACAGGTCCGAGCGCGGATCGACGGTGGCCGACGAGCGGATCTGCTCGGGGGACATGTAGAGCGGCGTCCCGAGGAGCGCGTTCGAAGCCGTGTGGAGCCCGTCGCCTTCGAGCGAGTTGAGGATCTTCGCGAAGCCGAAATCGAGCACCTTGACCTGCACCGACGGGCCTTCGAGGAGAAAGACGTTGTCGGGCTTCATGTCGCGGTGCACGACGCCCGCGGCGTGCGCGTGGTCGACCGCGGAGGCCACCTGATCGATGACCTCGAGCACGGCGTCGGTGCTCATCTTCTCGCGGCGGAGGCGCTCCTCGAGGGTCTCGCCGACGAGGAGTTCCATGGCGATCCACGGGTGCGCCTGGTCGACGCCGAAGTCTCTGACGGCGACGATGCGCGGGTGCGCGAGCCGCTGCGCCACGCGGGCCTCGCGCTGAAACCGCTGGAGCGCGTCGCCCTGCACCGCGTACTCGGGGAGCATCACCTTGATGGCCGCGGGCTCGCCCGTCCGCCGGTCGCGGCCGCGGTACACCTCGCTCGTCGAGCCGCTCGCCAGAGGATCGAGCACCTCCCAGCGGTCCGCGAAGATCGAACCCGAGACGTCCACGGCGCACGTTGTAGGGCACGCGAGGCGCCCCGGGCAACGCCCGTTTTCTCGCGCCCTCCGCCCCGATGCTGTATCGACGGCGACGTGTACGCGATGGTCCTCTGCGCGGGCCTTGGCACGCGCCTCCGCCCGCTCACCGATGAGCGCCCCAAGCCCCTCGTCCCCGTGGCGGGACGTCCCCTCGCGAGCTTCGCGCTCGATGTGCTCGCGGGCCACGGCGTGCGCCACATCGTCGCGAACGCGCACCACCTCGCGGCGCAGATCGACCCCGGCCTCCGCCCGTGGACAGACCGCCACGGGATGAGCCTGAAGGTCCTCACGGAGACCGCGATCCTCGGCACGGGCGGAGGAATCCGCAACGCGCTCCCGCACCTCGGCGGCGGAGACTTCGTGGTCTTCAACGGCGACGTGCTCTCCGCGCCCGATCTCACGCGAGTGATGGCGCACCACCGCGACACGGGCGCGCTCCTCACGATGGTGCTGCGTGAAGATCCTCGCGCCGAGAAGGCCGGCGTGATCGAGGTCACGAGCGAGGGCCGCGTCGTGCGGATGCTCAACGAGGGACCGGCCTCCGAAGCACCCACCACACGCTGCCTGTTCACAGGGATCTACGTGGTGTCGAGCGCGCTCGCGGACGACCTGCCCGAAGAGGGATGCGTCGTGCGCCACACGCTCCGTCGGCTGCTCGCGTCGGGGCGTCGCGTGTCGGGCGTGATCGACCGCGGCCCGTGGTTCGACCTCGGAACGCCCGCGGCCTACCTCGACGCGAACCTCGCGCTCCTCGCAGGCAAGATCGCGCTCCCCGGATGGACGGCGCCGTCTTCGGGGAGCCTCGTGGGTGAGGGCGTCGACGCGGGCGCGGTGACGCTCTCGTCATCGGTGCTCGGAGACCGTGTGCTGGTCGAGGGCAGCGGTCGCATCGAGTCGTGCGTGGTGTGGGACGGCGCGCGCGTGACCGCTCCGTGCGCGCGCTCGATCGTGTCGCGCGAACACGTGGTCGCGGTGCCCTGACGTCGCGTTCGTCTCCGCCGAAACGGTTGCGCTTCACGCGGAGCCTCGCGAGGCGCACGATGCTCCCGATAAGGAGCGAGACGAACATGGCTGACGGGCGCACGGTGCTCCGTGACGGAGAGGTCGAGCTTGAGCTCTACACGCGACGCGAGGGGATGCTCTCGGCGGTGGGTCACGACCTGAGGCTCGCGGCCCGTCGCTCGACGTGGACCTACGACCGCGACGCGCACACGATCGAGGGCCGCGTCGACGCGTCGGCGATCGTGGTGGTGTGCGCGCGCGAGGGCGACCACGACGCGCCCGCGTCGCTCTCCGACGCAGACAAGAGGAAGATCGAAGCGTCGATGCGCGACGACGTGCTGAAGGCTTCGAAGCACCCCGAGGTGCTGGTGCGCGCGACCTTCAGGCCCGAGGGCGACCGCGCGAAGGTGACCGGGACGCTCTCGATCACGGGCGTCGAGAAGCCCTTCGAAGCCGACGCGCGACGCGAGGGCGGACGCTGGAAGGCGTCGTGCGTGGTCGATCAGAGCCGCTTCGGGATCAAGCAGTACACGGCGCTGATGGGCACGCTCAAGGTCGCCCGCGATGTGCGCGTGGAGTTCAGCGTCGCCGAGGGCCGCGTCGCCGCAGGGTGACGGCGTGCAGCGACCCGCGTCGAGGCATTCACCGCAGCGTCGCGATGTAGATCCCCACGCTCGCGGGGAGCCTGAATCCGAGCGCGAACACCACGCTCCACCACGCCGCATCGCCGACCGCGCGGTAGCTGCCGAGCACCGAGGCCGTCACACCGAGCTCCCCGAGCGCGGTGCCCGCGACCCACGCGCGTGAGCCCGATCCGCCCGACGACGAGAACGGACCGTCGCGCGTCACCACGAACTCGAACTCGGGCCCCGCCATCACACCGAAGCCCACGTCTGTCGCGCCGGTCTCGACGTGTCCCACGAGAAGCTCCGAGCGCAGGCTCAGCCCCGCGCGCAGCACGCGATGACCG
>JBPOHC010000095.1:0-7439 GCA_052035985.1 Myxococcota bacterium
TTGTCGCACCGACACATCTGACACCGCCAGTTGAAACCATCGAGGAGGGTGAACTTCACGAGGCGCGGCGACCAGAACTCGCCGCGGTCGACCCGGTTGGCAAGCGATGTGAGCTCGGCGTCGGAGAAATAGCTCATCGGTCACCCCCGCCATCAAGCGTGCGATAGAGCGCCTCGTAGCGGTCCGCGACCAGCCGCTCGTCGTGGTCACGCACGGCCTTTCTGCGCGCCCATCGCCCCCGCTCGCTCGCCTCGCCCGTCGCGAGCGCCTCGGTGAACTGACTGATGGCGTCGGTAAGCGCGCGGAGGCTCCCCACGGTGAAAACCCATCCTCCCTTCGCGCCGCCGACGAGCTCTCGCTGCCCCGCGATGTCGCTCACCACGAGCGGGAGCCCGCTGGCCATCGCCTCGAGGCACGCGTTCGACATCCCCTCCGCCTCCGACGCGGAGGCGTAGCCGTCCATCGCGTGATACACGAGAGCCATCTCGGATCGCATGGGGACCACGCTCACATCGTCGTCGAGCGCCGGGGCGACGTCGAAGCCGTCGCCGAAGGTCGCGTCGGTCTCGCCGACGAGTAGCAGGCGCGGTCGCCGCGCGGCGGGCGTGGCCTTCACCGCGTCGATGAGCAGGTCGACGCGCTTCCTGCGAACGAACCTCCCGGCGAACCCCAGCACGGGGCGGCTGCTGTCCAACCCGAGCGCGCGCTTCGCAGCCGCGCGCGCTTCGGCCCCGACAGGCACGAAGCGGCGCGTGGGGACGCCGTTGGGGATGCGCGCGATCCGCGCTTCGGGCACCCCGCAGGCGTACAGCTCCGCGGCGATCTCCTCGTTGAGGGCGACGAAGCGGTCGATGCGGTCGGTGACGTGCGCATGCGCGTCGCGCAGGTGCCGCGTGGCGTCCCCAGTGGTCGGCACCTTGAGCACGATCGACGCCCCGCCACGCTTCAGCGCGTCGATCATCGCGGCGTGCTCGCGAGGCCAGCGGAACGAGAAGCCGAACAGGTGCACGATGGGGCGCGCGCCAGGGCTCCGGAGCACGCGCTCGACGACGGCGGCGTGGTGCGCTCCCGCCTCGTCGCCGGGCAGCCGCACGACTGCTAGTGCGCCCTCGTCGTCCGCGCGGGTTGAGCTCCCACCCGTGAGCAGTTCGAGGTGAAACCGCGAGGAGAGCTCGTGGGAGAGGTACTCGATGCTGCGCTCCAGGCCGCCGATCTTGGGGAGCCACCAGTCGGTCACGAAGTAGATCGTGCGCTCGGCGAGCGCGCGATCGGTCACTGCCGAGGCTGCCTTCGATCCGTCGGAGCCGCCGCTCCACCACTGGAGCCGACGCCCCGGCACGCGGGTGGTGGCCGTGACCTCGTCGACGGGAGGGCGGCTCGCGGCGAGGTGCTGGGGCACGCGCTTGACGACTGGCGCAGCGTACGGTGGGTTGTCGGTGCTCGCGACGGAGACACCCGTGTGACGCTTGATGGGGCAGAGCCCGCAGAAGGCCATCTTCTCCCGGCGAAAGGCCGCGTATCGGTCGCCTGTCCAGATCTCACTGAAGGGCGTCTCGAGGATGTTCCCGACGACCGGGGCGTGGGTGTACTCGACGGCGTTGCAGGGCAGCACGTCGCCGTTCGCGTAGACGAGCGCGAAGCGCTCGGGCTTGTCGCAGAGGCCGTGGATCTCTTCGAGCGAAGACCAGTACCGCCCGCGCGCGAAGTCGCCGCCTCGCCCGTGGGAGGCGAACAGCCCGGCGATCGTGGCGAGGTCATGCGGCCGTGAGGGGGCGCGGTCGGCGTAGCGCTCCATGGCGGCCGGGATCACCGCACGGCGGAAGATCTCAATGTCGTCATCGCGCAGGCGCAGGTAGTCGCGCTCGTGGTCGTTCTCCGGGTAGACCAGCGCGATGGCGCGCGCGCCCCACTCGAACGCCTGATCGACGAGCGCCGGGAGTTCGCGGGCGTTGTGCCGGCTCAAGATGAAATGCAGTACGAGGCGGATCGGGGTCTCGCGCATGGCCTCGATCGCCGCGACCGCCTCGGCGAAGCTACCGCGCTTGCCTCGCAGGCGGTCGTGGGTCGCCTCGTCGAGGCTCATCATCGACATGATGATCTGATCGAGGCCCGCGTCGTGGAGGCGCCCGAGGAGCGAGGGCGTCACCTGCTCGCCCGTGGAGTTCATCGAGACGAACCACCCGAGCACCTTGGCCTCCCACACGAGCGCCGCGAGGCCCTTGTAGAGCGACGGCTCGCCGCCGCTGATGTCGAGGTACTCGGCGCCGAGCGTGTCGGCCTCGGCGAAGAGGCGCGCCCAGTCGTCGAGGCCTACGATGCGGTCCCGCGTGAGGTCGAAGAGCTCCTGGCGCGAGTCGCAGTAGGGGCAGGCGTGCGTGCACGGAGTGAACGGCTTGATGGTCAGGTGTCGCAGGCTCATGGCTTGAGCGCCCTCGTCGCGGCGTAGCCAGGGAGGTATCTCGCCAAGACGTCGCCCTCCTTGTTGAGGTCATCGAGGTACCCCGTCAGGACGAAGCCGGCCTCAAGCTGCCCCCCGATCTGCGCTTCGAGGCTGTGGCCGTAACAGAGCGGACGCTTGCGCGCGATGCGGCGGCGCAGGCGGTCGTCGTCGAGGCAGGCGAGATCGGAGTAGGCCGCCCCGTACCGGACCTGCAGCACGCCCCGCTCCTCCAGCTCGGGGTCGAAGCAGAACGCGATCGGCGAGGCGAAGCCAGCGAGCAGTATCCCCCCGCGGCGGAGCACCCGGTGGCACTCGCGCCACACGGGGCGGATGTCATCGATGAAGTTGTTCGAGACGGGGTGCACGACGAGGTCAAAGCGCGCGTCCCCGAAACACGACAGGTCGCGCATGTCGCCCTCGACCGTGGCGAGCGCGAGGCTCTCTCGCTCGGCCACGAGCCGGTCTTGCGCGAGCTGCCGCGGCGAGCAGTCGAGTACCGTCACCCGTGCCCCCGCGGCCGCGAGCAGCGGCGCCTGCTGACCGCCACCTCCCGCGAGGCACAACACGTCGCAATCCCCGAGGGGAGGCAGCCACGAGGCGGGTACGGGCTTGCGGTTGGTCAGCAACAGCGAGAGCTCCCCGCAGCGGGCCGCGGCGATCTGCTCTGGGCCGACGGGGATCGTCCAGGCGCAGCCCTCAGCGACGAGGTTGTCCCACGCGTCGCGGTTGTACGTCCGCGGGTCGATCGCGCGGCTCGGTGCCTCTGCGGGGGTGTCGTCGGACGCCACCGCTCACTCGACCTGCGCGTGACGGAGCACGAAGTCACCGAGCACCAGCGCGTGGAGTCGCATGGCCTCGGCCGAGCGAAGCGCGTCTTCGGGCGACTCGACGATCGGCTCGCCCGCTGCGTTGAACGACGTGTTGAGCACCATCGGGATCCCCGTGCGGGCGTGGAACGCCGCGATCACATCGTAGAACCGCGGGTTGTCTTCGCGCGAGACCACCTGCACGCGAGCCGTGCCGTCGACGTGGACGACCGCTGGTATCTCCGCTGCGCGGTCGGCGCGCGCGCGGCTCACGCCGAGCATGTGCGCGAGCAGGGGCGACCCGCTGCGATCGAAGTATTCCTTCGCGTGGGGGGCAAGCACGGAGGGGGCGAAGGGCCGGAAGGGTTCTCGGCCCTTCGTGCGGTTGAGTCGGCGAGACGTCTCGGGGTCGCGAGGATCGGCCAGGATGCTGCGGTTGCCCAACGCCCGCGCGCCGTACTCGCTTCGCCCTTGAAACCACCCGACGAAGCGGCCGCTCGCGAGGAGCGCGGCCACTGCATCCGAGAGGTCGGCCGGTCGCTCAACGGTCCAGTGGCCGCGTGCCGACACGGCGACGGCCTCGACGCGCGCGGCCTTGTAGTCAGGTCCCAGGAACGCGAAGTCGGTGAAGCGCGCAGCGGGCTGGAGCGGGTTTCGCGCGAGGCCGGCCTGCTCGATGTATCCCAGCAGGGCGTTGCCGAGCGCCTGCCCCTCGTCGCTGGGATACGGAGGGACGAAGACCTCCACGCCCAGCACCTCCTCAAGGTGCGAGTTGAGGATCGAGTTGAGGGCCACGCCACCGCCCAGGCAGAGCTTTCTCAACCCCGTGCGCTCGAGGAGCGGGCTGAGCCGACGCTCGGCCCACTTGCAGAGCTGATGCTGCACGAACGCGGCGAGGTCACGGTAGGGCTGCGCTTCGTAGGCGCCCGCTGCTCCGAGCGGAGGGATCGACACGCCACGGTCCGCGAAGAACCTGCGGATGCCTCCCCCCGTTTCGGGCGTCGTCCCGAGCGCCGACGTGAGTCTTCCGCTGGCGTCCTGGGTGAAGAGGTCGAGGTCGCCGAGCGCGGGCGAGAGTTGGCCGTAGGAGGCCAGGCCCATCGTCTTGCCCGCGGCGTGGTAGTCGCCCAGGCCGACATATCGTGTGAAGCGCGTGAAAGCCTTGCCGAAGCCGATCGCGCCCGGGCCTTCGAAGTCGCGCTCGAGGAGGTGGAGCTGGTTGTGACGGGCGATGTAGTAGCTGTTGCGCTCGCACCACCCCGTCGCCGCTTCCGCGGCGGGCCGCGCTGCGAGTTCGCTCCCTTCGCTGTCGCTGACCATGACGAGCGCCTCGTCGAACGGCGACAGGAAGAAGCTCGACGCAGCGTGCGAGAGGTGATGCGACGGCACGATCACGAGTCGCTCAGGCGAGCGCTCGAGGCCGAGGTCTCGGAGGTGATGCTCGACGATGGCGGCGGGCGGCGTGAGGGGGCTTCCGTAGAAGCTCAGGTAGTAGAAGTCGACGTCGTCGGGGGCAAGGCCCGCGTGCTCGAGCAGCGCGTCGAGCGAGCGCCGGTAACCTCCGTCGTGCTTTCGACGGGTGACGCGCTCCTCCGCGAGCGCGCCGACGACGACGCCGTCGGCGATCAGGGCGCTGCCGCCGCTGTCGATCGGGAGCATGCGTCCATCGACGCCAGAGTTGATCCCTGCCACTCGCACGAGCGATGGAGGTATCACCCCGTCGAAGAGGTCGTCAATTCGAGGCCACATGCGCCGCAGCAAGTCGACTGGCCTGAGGCTGTCGCGGGGAGCGCGTCGGCGGGCGACGGCCGCGCGGGCCCGCAGCCGCGCGATGAGCATCTGCGCCTCGGGGTGCATCACGGCTCCGGGCACTTGTCCCTTCTCACGATTGATCTCCGCCTCCAGCGCACGAGGGGAGGGTACGGGCGGCGACGACGCGCGATGCATCGCGCGCAACACGGTGTCGGCGCTCACCGTCACGCCCAGGAGCGGCAACAGGCGCGAGCCCGCCTCGGCGCCCAGCGCCATGCCGACGTGTTCGAAGAGCGCGGCCCCACGACGAGTCCGTTGTGCATGCGGCGATGCGAAGGACGCGATCCGATCGACGAAGGTCCCGCGCGGGCAGGCCGCGGTCTCACACCGAAAGCGCCGCCCCCGAAGTCGCAGACACACCGGTCGCCCCAGACAGGCGAGGTCGTCGAGCGTGCGGACGTAGGAACAGTGAACGCGCGTGCTGCGCGTCTGGCACGAGGAGCAGTGCGCGTGAGGGCTCGCGAGGGACGCGTGCACGCGCACCTTCCCCGCTCGACGGCGACGTGCGGCACGACGAAGTCCTCGCCGAGCGCCAAGAGGGTCGCGAGGGGGATGGCGAGAGGGGCAGGAACCATCGGCGTTGCGGGCACCCTCAAGGGGTTGCGGCAGGCTGGGCGAGGACCCCACTTGCGCACCGCTTGGTCGCGCGCAACGTCTTCCACACACGAAGTGCGGGAGAGCCGATGTAGTTGTCGCTCAGCACTCGTCGAGATCGCTCCACATAGCGGGGCACTCCACATGAGTCGAGCACCGGCAGCTCCGGCAGCACGTAGCGCTTGAGGCGACGCTCGGTCGCCAGCACCGACTCCTGCTTGAGCAGATCCGCCATCGCCGTCGAGAGCGTCGAGAAGCGCATCGTGTGGCCCTTGGCCAGCGCGGCGAGGCCCAGGTGCTGCGCCAGCGTCGTCTTGCCCACGCCGCGCGGGCCGCGCAGCAGCACGTTCTTTCATCCGCGTAGGAAGTCCATCCCGAGCAGCGACTCGTACAGCCCTCAATCGATCGCTCGCGGGTGTTGCCAGTCGAAATGATCGAGCGCCTTGGGCGTGCCGATCATCGCCAGGCGCGAGCGCGTCGCGAGGTTGTTGTGGTCGCGCGTGCGCCACGCCAAGTCGAGCGGGCGCTCGGTGACCTCGGTCGGTCCGAGGGGGCTGCCGGTGGGCGTCGCGCAGCTAGGCGCGCAGCGCCTCCGCGGGGCTGCTGAAGCCCAGTGCGCGCAGCCGCGAGACCTCGCCGACCTCGCGCACCTCCTCGACGCGTGCCTCTCGGCGGACGACGAGCGGCGCTTCGATGCCATCGCGCTCGACCCCACGCTCACTTGGGAGGCCTCCACGGCCTTCACGCTCGGGCACGCGATGGCCGAGACCCACGAGATCACCTTGAGCCACGTCTCGTGCGGCCCGAGGCGCGCGAGCACCTCTTCGGGCGCGGCGTGAGTGCGGTCGCGGGAGAGCCCGCGGAGGGCGAGCGCGGCGTTCACGACGAGGCTGAGGTCGGTCCCGCGAGGAGCCTCGATCCGCTCGATCCGGTCGAAGACCTCGTCGGCTGACGAGGCACGAACGCGCCCTCGCACCGGCGCGGGAAGTTCGCTCCAGCCCGCGAGGGCCGCGCGAAGGTCACCGCCCTCGTAGCGCGCCATCGCGCCGTCGTAGAGGCGCTGCTCAGCCTTCGCCTGCAGGGTCGAGCGCCGCGTGAAAATCGCGCCCGCGAGGACCTCGTCGTCCGCGCCGAGCGCCCGGAGCTTCGCGAGGCAACGCTCGGCGTCCTCCGCGCTCTCCCGCTCGCAGGCCCGCGTCGCTTCTGTGCGGAGCGCGTCGACCTCCGCCGCGGTCATGTCACGCCGGGTCGTGCGCCTTGTCGCAGCCCTCGTCGACCGGCAGGTTCATGGCGCGCGCGAAGAGGCGCACGAGGTCGAGCACGATGCGCACCTGGTCCAGCGGAAGGCGACGCACCTCGGCGGTGATCGCGTCGCGCACCGCAGCATCCTCGGAGGTGCTGACCGCAGGCTCCGCCACCATGAGGAACTCGCCCAGGGGCACGCCCAGCGCGCCCGCGAGGGAACCGAGGCACGTGAGCGACGGGTCGCGATGACCGTTCTCGATCTGGCTGACGTACGAGGCATCGAGGTGAGCGCGTTCCGCCAGCTCCCCTTGGGTGAGCTGGCGCTGGTCACGGAGCCGACGAAGGCGGCGTCCGAGGGTGCGAGGCAGGTTCTGAACGTCCGAGGCCGGCTTCGTCACCCGTGGATGGGTCGACCGCGCGCGCAGCCACTCCCAGAGACGATCGGCACTGAAAATTGATGCACGATCGGTGGTTGCATCGTCAGTATCTCCACAAACCTAGCGGAGTTCCACGGTTTCGTGCGGGGCTTCGCGGAGCTGAGT
>JBPOHC010000475.1:0-3933 GCA_052035985.1 Myxococcota bacterium
GGGCGACGCCCTTCGCGCTCGTGCCCGACGAGCTCGACCTCGCATCGAGTCGCCCGCGCAACGATGCGAGGCGCCCGTGTTACGCCGTCGCTCCCGCGCAGCTTCGAAGCGGGCGGACAGGTAGTCCAACGGCACGCAACGGCGAGCGCCGAGCAGGGGGATCGCCGAGACGAGTTCGCAGTCTGAGCGATCTGTTCACACCTGCTGAACGACGAGCAGGCAATACTGTCGTGGGCTCTCCGAGCAGGTGCGCTCAGGGGGGTGATGGAGGCGACGGGGCCCGCAGCGCTCTCTACGGCAGGGCCGCGCCGCTCGGCGCCCACGTCGGGTACGCCGCGCTCGCGTACGCGCCCAACGCCCTTGTGATCTCCGTCGTGACGTTGCGCGGGGTCCCTCCGCGCGCGTCTACGACGAACAGGTCCCTTGTTTGTTGATACACGATCCGTCCGCTGTCTCCCCACGCGGGGTTGTTCGACTGGTTGCCGACCTCGGAGTGCTCGATCACGGTGACGAGCTCCCCTGCCTCGCACGTCGTCGGCAGAGAAGCGACGGCGTACGTCCGCAGCGCGCGGTCCTCAACGCATGCGACCCCGACCGCGATGCGCGCCCCGTCCGGCGAAGCCGTGGTGTTGGGGAACACGATCCGGCGGAGGTCCTCGGTGAGCACGGTCTGCCGCCGCGTGCCGTCGACCCCGATGCGCTCGACGCGGCCCGCGGTGGAATAGAACACCGTCTGTGAGTCGCCCGCGAAGGTCGGGCGCCCGTACCCCCATCGGTAGCTCCCGGTCTCGTACGGACCACGGACCAGCAGCCGGTCACCCGCGCCGTCCCAGGCGATGGCGCGCACGTCGAGGTCGGCGGTGTAGACCACCGTGCGTCGGTCGGGCGAGACCGCGAGCGAAGAAAGCCGAGGGCTCGTGACGAGCGTGCGCGTCGCGCGCGTGCGCAGGTCGAGCACCACGATCGACGCGGGGTCTTGGTCGGTCGCGCCCAACGCGACGTAGAGCATGAAGAGACCGTCGCGCGTGAAGGCGGGGTAGAGCGCCCGAGCGCTGGGGAGGGCGAGCAGGCGGAGCCCCGTTCCGTCCGGGCGAACCTCGTGGATCCGCGCTCCGCCGCGCCCGTCGAGGAGGGCGAACACGATTCGAGGTTCACCGAGGGGCAGCGCGGCGTCTGGAGGTCGAACGACGTCGGGCGTGCCCGTGTCGGGAGAGCCCACGTCGAGCCCGGTGCGGGCGCCACAACCCGCGAGGGAGAACATCAAGAGAGCTCTGATCCGCACGGCCGCAGAACCTATCAGAGCGCCTCGTACGCCCCAACGCTCCCTTTCACTCCGTCGTCGCCACGCGTCGTCGCTCGCGTTCGCGCAGACGGCGCCGACCTGTGGGCCCATGGAGTCGCTCGCGTACGCGCCGGGGTGCGACGGCCCCGGACGCCTCGTGTGCGACGGCGGCGCGTCGCTCCCCGCGGGCTCGGAGCGGTGCGGCTGCGACGGACGCGCGGCGCAGTCGTGGAGCCTGGCGCCGCCGTCGGGCGTGCGATACCGCTTCCGCGGGGCGTGCGAGGTGACGGCGCGCTTCGAGCTCACCGACGAGCGCCGCGCGAACGCGTCTCGCACAGGTCGCGTGGTGGTGATGGTCACCGTGGGGCCCGAGACGGGCGAGGTCACGCGCGTCGCGGGGCCGTGTCACGCGCAGCGCCCTGGGGCGGGTGAGCTCGCGAGGGCGACGTGCGCCGCCGCGACGCTGGTGATGACCCGCGAGGGCGACGAGGTGGTGCGCGACGGTTTGAGGGAGCTCTCGCGCAATCACCGCCCCGCGGGGCAGCGGGTGGTGAGCGCGCGGTAGGCGATCGGGAGGCCGAGAGCTGCGCCAGAGGATCACGAGAGATCCACCCGCAACGGTCATCGAAACCGATCAATGGAACGGGCGGCAGGCGCGCGTGGCGCTCAGGCCATCGCATTCACCATGGTCAGGATCAGCAGCGCCGAGGCCGTCGCGATCGAGAGCGCGACGGCTCCGAGCACGCGCAGGTGCGTCCGCTCGCGGCGGAGCTGCGCGCGCACGCCGTCGCCGCCGTCGAAGGCCAGCAGCATGGGGCGCCCCTGCTCGCTGCCGCGGAGCGTCCGCGTCGTGGCGGCGTCACGGTAGTCCGCGGCCTTGCCGGCACCGGGGCGCTCCTCGGCGTCGGCACACACCCAGAGGGTGTCGTCGACCTTGATCCACCCGAGCTCGAGGTCGGGCGCAGAGGTCTCGGGTCGCTGCGAATTCACGTCGCTCGGCGCGACGCGGCGCAGGCGCGCGAGGGCGCCGTCGTCGAGCCCCTTCGTCTGCCAGCGACGCAGCTCCGCGAGGGCGTCGGTGAGGTCGAGCGTCGCGACGCCTTTTGCGGTGCTGACGGGGAGTGTGCGGGACGAGCGTCCCCCCGCGCGCAAGACGCGGTGAGGACGTTGGCGGCCGTAGTGCATCTCGCTCATGCGCCACGCGGCGAACACCACGCGGCCCGCCTCGGCGTGTTCGAGGGCGAACTCCCTGGCCGACGGCGCGGGCTTCACGGTGCCGACGAAGCTCGTCGGCGTGCTCGTCGGAGCGTTCATGAAGCGAAGCGCGTCGCTGCGACGTCGAGCCGCGAGGAAGAGCTCGGCGCCGGCCGCCGCGAAGACAAGGTGCTCCGCGGCGATGCCTCCCCAGGGGAGCCACGCTACGACCGACGGGATGACGACGACGCAGAGCAGCAGCCACGCGCCGATGCGAGGCGTCGCGAACCAGGGCGCGCCGCTCCACAGCGGGGCTCGCTCTGGCAGGCGCGATCGCAGCGCCCACGCGATCGAGGTGCTGGGCTGCTGCGCGAGCGACGCGGTAAAGACCACGGCCAGAAGCGACAGCAGAGCCGTCGCCATCACTGCCTCGCGCATGGCCTTCGGCGACTCGGAGGCGAGCGAGATCGAGCTCCCGAAGTAGGGCACCCCCATCACGAGCGCGATGCCGCTGGCAAGGGAAACGCCGCCCTGGCGGCCCGTCTTGTCTTCCGAGGTCTCGCTCGAGAGTCGAAAACGAGAGCGTGTCTCCATGTCCATGAAGCGACCGTACCAGTTGGTCCGGCGGGCCTGACGCCCATCTCTGACGGGCGCTGCCGTGAGGTCCCGCGCGTCGGTCACGTCGCCGGTCGACGCGTTCGGCTCAGCCCGCGCGGTCGTCTTTGGGGCTCTCGCCGGGCGCGTCGGTGATGGGCGCCGTCGCGGGGGCGGGCTCGTCGAGGTCGCGCGCCACGGCGGGCAGCTCGTGCTCGCCGCGGACGGGCGTGCGAGAGGCGTCGACGAAGCGCCCCATCGCCGACACCGACAGCGCGAAATCTCCGTTGCGGAAGCGCGCGCGGCCGATGAGGTACTGCGCCTCGGGGTGCTGCTCGGCCCACGCGGGCTCGTCGTGGGCGAGGGCCTCGAGCGCCTCCGCGGCCTCGGCGAAGCGCGGGTCCGCGTTCTCGGCCAGCGACGCGCGGTAGAGGAGGAAGCCGTACATGAGGCGCATCCCCGGCCCCGACTGCTCGCGCACGTTGCCGGGCAGCGAGGCCAGCGTCTCGAGGGCCGTGTTGTAGCGGATAGGTAGTCCAACGGCACGCGACGGCGAGCGCCGCACCGGGGGATCGCCGAGACGAGTTCGCAGTCTGAGCGATCTGTCCACCCCTGCCGCACGACGAGCACGCATACTGTCGTGAGCGAATGCAACGCCCCTCCGCCTCCCGTTCGCCGGGCATGGCGCTGCCCCACGGTGCCCGTCTGAGATCGCCGTCCTTCCCTGTGCGCACGCCCCTGCGCCCCGTGTCAGCTCGTGTCGTCCCACCGTCGCGCTGGCGCCGCGACGACGCGCGCCGCGGGCAAGCCCACGTGCGTGAGAATGCGCGCGATGACGTCGCGATCCTTGATGACGGCGATGA
>JBPOHC010000848.1:0-5343 GCA_052035985.1 Myxococcota bacterium
CCTCGCGGCCTCGCGGCTGAACCCCGGCTACGCCGAGGTGGTGCGGCCCGTGACGA
Organism: Myxococcota bacterium; assembly: GCA_052035985.1. Classification (GTDB taxonomy): domain Bacteria; phylum Myxococcota_A; class Polyangia; order Polyangiales; genus CAISKJ01. Next base: position 57 of record JBPOHC010000848.1, read on the forward strand.
CGCGCACCGTCGCCGCCAGCGGCGCGACGAGTTACCTCGTGATCGACCCCAGCAAGGTGCGTGTGGCCGACGAGGTCGCCGACCGCATCGAGGCGTTCGCCGCCACGAACTACGCGGACAAGAACCTCACCACGAACCCGACGGACCCCGACCAGACGCCGTCGAGCCCGTACGTGATCTGGCCCTCGGCGATCCGCGACGACCTGCTCTCGATCCTCCGGCAGATGGAAGACGAGGGGCTCCTGCAGAACGTCAACGCGCACGCCGACGCGGTGTCCGTCGAGATCAACGGCGAGGACAACACGGTCGCCGTCGCCTCGGTCCCCATCGAGGTGATCCCGCACTTCCACACGTTCGTCGTGTCGGTCAACCAGGTCGGCTGAGAGAGGTAGAACACCATGGCACGCAAGGAATACAGCGGCGCAGGGCGCCTCTTCGGCAACGGCTCCGTGCTCGGCGACGCGCTGAACATCGACGTGTCGATCGGCGGCCCCACGTCGCGCATCGTCACCACGGGCGGCAACACCGGCGAGGTGAAGAGCGACCCGACGATGGTCAAGATCACCGTGTCGCACGCAGTGCCGAAGACGGGCAACGACATCCTCAAGATCCGTCGCTGGCACGAGGCGGCGGCCGACGTGACGTGGAAGATCGTCATCGCGAACAACACCGTCACGGTGCGCGGCAAGGTGTCGACCGTGAAGTTCGGCACCGCCGCGGGCAAGGGCGAGTTCTCCCTCGAGATCGAGGGCGACGCGCAGGGCGTGGGCTGATGGCACGCACGCAGGGCGACGACGGCTCTCCCCTCGCGCGCGCGATCGCTCGCACCGGCGGGCGCCCGGTGAAGGTCGTCGACTTCCCGGGCCTCGCAGGCACCCGCGTCGCGCTCTGGTGTCCGAACGACCTCGAGGAATCGAGCGCCGACATCGCCGCGAGGCAACGCCTCACGGGACAGTTCAAGCTGACCGCGCTCGACCTGTCGCTCGCGCAAGAGACCGACCTCGTGCGGCGCGAGCGTGAGATCGAACTCCTGACGCTGGTGCTTCGCGACCCCGCGAACCCGGACATGGCATTCGTCGAAGAGTCCGACGAGCTGCGAGAGTCGATCGCCGCGCCCCAGCGCGAGGCGCTCATGCGCTCCATCGAGGACTTCAAGACGGAGCGGTTCGTCGCGCGCGCACCGGGCGAGGATGACGAGCTCGCGAAGCTGGTGCAGTCCATGGGAAAAGTGGATGGGGTGTTGCCGACGTGGTTGCAGTCCTGCGAGACCGCTACGCTGAGGCGCATCGTGCTCTGCCTGGTGGCCAGCACCCCGCCGACCCCGGACAGCTCCTCGAATACCTGAAGCACGAGTGGGCAGAGTACCGGCTCGAAGAGTCGGGCGTTCTGCCCCCGCGACACTGGCACCCGAACAAGTAACCCGTGGGCGAAGCCGTACTCAGAATCCGCGCGGAGGGCGGCCCCGAGGTCGCTCGGCTGCTCGCCGACGTCGAGCGCCTCGTCGCGGCGTCGTCGCGTCGTTCCGCCCGCGCGCGCGCCGAGGCCGAGGGCAGCTACCGCACCAGCGCACGGCAGACCGCCGACGAGGTGCAGCAGCAGGATCGCCTCGTCACGCGCAACCGGCTGCGTCAGCTCGCCCTCGAAGGTGAGGCGCGGCGGAAGGCCGAGACGCAGTACGCGATCATGGTCAACCGCGCGACGGCCGCGCTCGAGCGCGAGGTCGGCAAGCGCCGCGAGCTCACCGAGAAGGAGCAGCGCCAGGTGCACGAGCTCGCGCAGGCCATGATGGTCGAGCACGACCGCGCCGAGCGGGCGAAGACAGAAGCGACGCGCCGCGAGACCGCACGGCGCACCGAGATGGAGCGCGGCGTGCGCCAGCGCGTGGGCCGCGCCGTCGAGGCTGTGGGGCGCGCGGGGATGCAGTTCGCATCCGAGGTGCACGGCGCAACGCAGGACTCGCGCGAGCGCCGCGCGGGTACCGAGCACACGTACAACGCGGCGTTCTTCCAGGCCGGCGTGAGCGGTACCGAGGCGCGCGCGATGCGCCAGATGCTCGACCGCGAGGTCGCGACGGGGTCGCTGCGTGGGCTCCGGAGCGAAGACGTGGCGGGGTCACTCAACGCGGCGCAGACGCAGTTCTCCGTGCTCTCGGGCCGCACCGCGGGCGACCGCATGGGCAACCTGCAGCGCCAGATCGAGCTGATGGCGCTCGCGCGCAACAGCTACCAGGACCCGGGCGAGGTGATGCGCGTCGCGGGGATGCTCGGACAGCAGGGCATCCGCGGCGCCGACCAGCGCGCGACGATCATGTCGCTGACGGGCATGGCGCAGGCGGGCGCGATCGAGCTCTCAACGCTGACGAGCGCTGCGATGGGTCCGCTCATGCAGAACATCGCGCGCGTGACGAACGCCGGTCAGACCCCCGCGCAGCGCAGCGCCGCGGTGCAGGGCGCGGTCGCGGAGACGATGGCCGTCGGCGAGATCGGAGCCGCGGCAGGTCTCACCCCGCGCGACGCGCTCAACGCCCTCGCGAAGATGCGGTCGAGCGTCGAGAACCCGCGCATGGCAGAGAACCTCTACGGGCGGCTGCACTCGATGGGGCGCGACGACCTCGCGGGGCAGCTCTTCAACACACAGAACGGCCGCCACACACTGCGCGACCCGAACGCGGTGAACCTGATGTCTCGGCTCGTCACCGGCATGGGCGGCAACGCGAACGCCGTGACGAACCTGCTCTCGCCCGGCGGCCCTGGGTCGCCGATGGTGCTCGACGCGCAGCAGCGGCGACTCATCAGCGCGATGGCGTCGCAGTCGTCGAACGGCGAGACGATCGCGCAGCGCGTCGCGCGCATGCAGGCGACCGGCGCGGAGTTCACCGAGGCCGACGTGCGGCGCGGCGCGGCGATGGTCAACGCCGAGCAGCAGACATCGCTCAACAGCGCGCGCGAGCAGCGCGACAACGCCCTCACCGACAACACCAGCGCGCTCGTGCGACTGTCGAACTCCCTGCACGACCTGCAGCAGGCTCACCCCGTGGCGGGCGCTGGCATCAACGCGGCCACGGGGCTCGCGGGCGCCCTCGGCGGCTCGCTGCTCACCCGCGGCGCGGGCAACGTGGTCGCGCGCGCGGCGGTGCCCGTCGCGGCGCGCCTCGCGACGATGGGCGGCGTGGGCGCGGCGGGCACGACCGGGGCCCTCGTGCTCGCGAGCGCGGGTGCAGGCCTCGGCATCGGGTACGGCATCAACCGCGCGATGGGCCACAACCAGCAGTCGGACAACCCGTTCTCGTCGCACTTCTACACGGAGTTCGCGCGCTCGGTCCGCGACGCGGTGCGCGACGGCATGTCGAGCGCCACCGTCACCGTCTCGCAGCACGACGCGGTGCACGCCGCGACCGTCGCGCAGGCCGGGGGCGGCCGGTGAGCGACCTCTCGCGCTCGCTCTCGTCGTGGGCCTGGGAGGGCGTGGAGTTCCCGGGCACCGAGACGCGCACCGACGGCGGGCACGACTCGGCGAAGCACTCCGGCTACGGCCAGCGCGGCGCCGACGTCGAGACCACAGGGCAGAAGCCGAAGACGTTCTCGGTCACCATCCCCCTGCGGAACGGCCTCCGCTGGCCCGGCGCCGAGCGGCTCTACCCGGAGACGTACCAGCGACTGCGCGCGTCGCTCGCAACCGCCGAGGGGCTCCTCACGCACCCGACCTGGGGGCTCCTGACGGCGCACCTCGACACGTGGTCCGAGGTCATCGACCCGATGAAGCCCGACGGCGTCGACCTGCAGGTCACCTGGACCGAGCAGCGGGGCGAAGCCGAAGGCATCGAGCTGACGCTCGCGCGCAGCACCACGCCGGCGGCAACGGCTGTCACCGCGGCGGCCGACGCCGACGCGGCGCGCGCGGGGCTCCCGGGCGTCGCCGATACCACGTCGCTCGCCGACGAGGTCTCGGCCGCGTTCGACTACCTCGACACGGCGGTGCGCACGGGGCCCGAGATCGCCTCGGCCTTCGCCGACGTGATCAGCTCCGTCTCGTCGCGCCTCGCGGACCCCGCGGGGCTCGGCACGGCCGGGCACGACTACCGGCTCTCGCTCGAGCGCACGCAGGCGGCGCTCACCAGCGCGCGCGCGACGTACCTCGGCGACGGCACGACGCGCACGCTCACGCTCCGCGAGGACATGAGCGCGGCCCGCGCCGCGGCGCTGGCCTACGGCGACGCCTCCCGCGCGGGCGAACTCGTCGCGCGGAACGCCATCGACGACGCGTTGTTCATCCCCGCGGGCACGGTGCTGGTGATCTGATGGCGACGACGCACGAGGTCGAGCTGCGTTTCGGCGCCGCGTCGGTGCGCGTCGGCACGTGGGACGAGCTCGCGATCACGCACGACATGCTCGCGCCGACGTCGCCGTGGACCGTCACTCTGTGGCGCGCGGCGTCGATGGACCCGTGGCCCCGCACGGACATCTGGCCCCTGGTGCTGATCGACGAGACCGCCGACGTGGTGGTCGACGGGGCCCTGCAGGTGCGCGGGTACATCTCCGCGGTGCAGGTCACCGGCGACAAGAGCGGGAGCCCGCTGACGATCACCGGCCGCGACCAGGCCGCCGTCGCACAGAAGGCCGACGCTGACCCCGCGATCTCGCTGCGGAACGTGACGCTCTCCGACGCCCTCGAGCGCCTCTTCGCGCCGCTGGGCATCAACGTCACGGTGGGCGTGCTCGCCGCCGACGCACGCACCGCCCTCGCGGGCGCGCGCCCCGGTGCTCGCACCGCCCCCGGGCGCCGCGCTCGGCGTGCCCACCGTGTCGACCAGTTCCGCGTGCGGGTCGGGGAGAAGGTCTGGCAGCTCGCCGACCAGCTCTGTCGGCGGCACGGGTACCTGCTCTACACCGCGCCCTCCGGCGACGGCGTTGCGCTGGTGATCGACCGCCCTGCGTACGACGCGCCGGTGCAGTACCAGTTCACCCGCCGCCGCCAGCCTGACGGCTCCTACGAGGGGACGATCCTCTCCGGGGGCCGCAAGACCGACGGCTCGGACGTGCCGACGAGCGTGACGGTGTTCGGTCACGCCGCGGTCGCCTCGCGCGAGGATGCTCGGCTCCGCGTCACCATCGAGAACGAGGGCCTCGCGCACCCGCGCGTCGCGGGGTCGCAGCCCGCGCGCCCGCGGTACATCCGCGACGACAAGGCCCGCACGCGCGATACCTGCACGCAGCGCGGCCGCCGCGAGATCGCCGCCGCGATGGCGGGCTTCGACGTGCACGAGTACACGGTGCAGGGCCTGGGGCAG
>JBPOHC010000776.1:0-1553 GCA_052035985.1 Myxococcota bacterium
CGCTCGCCCGACACCTGCGCCTGCGGCGGGCCCGCGGAGTGGCAGGAGCTCGGCGCCACGGGCCTCGTGGGCTGCTGCTCGACCTGCGTGCCCGGAGGTCCGCTCCGATGATCCTCCGCGCCGAGCAAGGCTTTCTGCTCAAGTCGGAGGCGCCGCCGTCGGTGCCCGTGGGCAAGCTCACGCCGCGCGACTACCAGCTCGCGGGAATCACCGAAGCGCGCAGGCTCATCGCGGCGGGCGTGGCGGCGCTCCTGCTCGTCATGGCGACGGGCGGCGGCAAGACCGTCGTCGCCGCGCTCGTCGCGCACGGCGCTGCGCTGAAAAAGAAGCGCTGTCTCTTCATGGCGCCGCGGCGCGAAATCGTCGCGCAGGCGTTCTGGAAGCTCGTCGAGGCGGGTGTGCCCGAGCTCGAGCTCGGCGTCATCATGGCCGATGGGGTGATTCCCCACGCGATCACGCGCCAGCCCTACAACGCACGCCGACCCGGAGCCGCGGTGCAGGTCGCGTCGGTGCAGACCCTCGCGAACCGCCCGCTCCCGCCCTTCGACGTGGTGTTCGTCGACGAGGCCCATCACGCGACGAGCCCGACGTGGTCGCGCATCATCGACCACTACCGCGGCGCGGGCGCCGTCGTGATCGGCCTGACGGCCACCCCGTGTCGCGCGGATGGGAAGGGCCTCGGCGGCAGCTTCAAGCACCTGCACGTCATCGCCTCGTTTCGCGACCTCGCCGAGCACCCCGCGGGGCCGTTCCTCATTGCGCCGCGCGTCTTCACCACGCCGCAGCAGCCCGACCTGAGCAAGGTCGAGATCAGCCGCAAGACCGGCGAGTACGTGCAGGAGTCCGCCGCCGCGGCGATGGACAAGCGAGAGCTCGTCGGCGACGTGGTTGAGCACTACCAGCGCCTCGGCGACGGGAGGCGCGGCGTCGTGTTCGCCTCGAGCGTCGAGCACTCCGAACACCTCGCGGCCGCTTTCGTCGAGGCGGGCGTGCGCGCCGAGCACCTCGACGGAACCACGGACACCGACGTGCGCGACGCAATGCTCGCGAAGCTGCGCCGCGGCGACATCACCATCATTTGTAATTATTCGGTGCTCACCGAGGGCTGGGACGAGCCCGGCGTCGGGTACATCGCGCTCGCGCGCCCCACGAAGTCGCTCTCGCTCTTTCTCCAGATGGCGGGTCGCGGGCTGCGTCCTGCGCCCGGCAAGGCCGACGCGCTGCTCGTCGACCACGCGGGGTGCGTGCACCGCCACGGGCTCCCCCAGGACGACCGCGAGTGGACGCTCGACGGCATCGTGAAGCGTAAGGGCGCCGTGCCCGTGCGACCGTGCCCGAAGTGCTACGCGGCGCTGCCGGGCGGCACGGCCATCTGTACCGAGTGCGGCCACGAGTTCCCGGTCGAGGAGCGCGAGGTCTCGGAGATCGAGCAGGTCGACGGCGAGCTCGTCGAGGCGAGCGCGAAGCCCAAGCCCACGATGGACGACCGCGCGTCGTTCTACGCGACGGCGCTCGCCGAGGCGGCCTCGCGCGGGCGCAAGCTCGGGTACGCG
>JBPOHC010000331.1:0-6136 GCA_052035985.1 Myxococcota bacterium
ACTCGATCCGAAGGGAGGCGTCCGTGGTCCGTGGCCCGACCCCGACGATCCTGATAGCGGTGTGCCCGCGCTGGACTGGGCGCCCCCGTCGCTCCCCGAGACGGACTTCGCGCCAACCACCGCGCTCGTCTGCCCGCCGGGGTGGCGACGTCTCCCCTCTGGCGTCTGCGATCCGCAACCGGGAGCGTGTCGAGACGGAGCCCTCGCCCTGCCCGCGGGTCGCTGCACCGCGACGGGCAGCACGACCTGTCACGACGACGCTTCAGCGGCCGCGTTTGGGGTCCCCGACGGAGTCACGCCTCGATGGGTTCGCAGCGGAGCAGACTCGCGCGACGCTGACGGGACCTTCGAACATCCCTTTGGGAGCGTATCGAGTGCCCTCCGCGACGCCCCGGACGACGTGTGGATCGCGTTGCGCGACGGCGCCTACGACGGCGCGCTGATCGTCACGCGCTCGGCGCACCTGATCGGCGCATGCGCCTCCAGGGTGACGCTCTCGGCGTCTTCAAGCGATCTCGCCGTGGTCTCGCTCCGAGGGCGGGCGCACCTCGACGTGCGCGGCGTCACCATCCGCGGGGGCGTCGCGGGCGTCTCTCTCGACGATGGCGCGGCGCTCGAGACCACCGGCGTCGTGTTCGATGCCTCGGGCTCGTACGGGGTGAACGCCATGTCCCCAGCATCCACGATCACCCTCCGCGAGACGGTGTTCTCAGCGATTGCGACGGGCGCTACCCCACCCCCAGACGACGCTGCGGCGATCACGCTCGCTGGCGCCCGCGCCGCGATCACGCGCTGCCACTTCGAGGGCCTCGGCGCTCCCGCGCTGCGCGCGTCGGGGGCCAACGCGAGCGCGACGATCACCGACACGCTCATCGACAACGTCAGGGCCATCGGGATCGACATCGGGACGCGCGCGAGCGCGCGGCTCACCCGCGTGTCGATCGCACGCGCTCGCTATGCAGCGTTGAGCGTCATCGACGCCGACGCAATCGCGAACGACCTCTTCGTGCAGGGTACCGTTCCCGAGGAGCACGGCTTCAATCGTGGGCTCTACGTCGCGGGAGGCGGCGCGTTCCGCGCGACGGGCCTCAGCGTCGTGAACCCGTTCATGACGGGGCTCATGGTCGACGGCGCGGGCTCCTTCGCGCGCATCGATGGGGGTGTCTTCGTCGGCGCAACGATGGCGCGATGTCATCGACCCGCGAGCGGGCCCGAGTGCGCGGCGCGCCTCGACGCCTGGCCTTCGGACGCATCGCGATTTCTCCTGGGGGAGACGGTCCGCGTCACCGATCGCGCCTCGCTCTCGGCGCACAACCTCGCGCTGGTCGACGGTGAAGGGATCGCGCTGCACGTCGTCGATTCGAGCGCGAACGTCGACGGGCTCCATGTGGCGCGCTATCGAGGACAGCGGGAGGGGCAGACGGGCTATCACGGCGGCGCCGCCGTCGACCTCGACACGAGCGGGACGTCGACCGGCGCGCTCACCGTCCGCGAGGCCCTCATCGAGGACAACCTCATTCACGGGCTCTTGGCGTACGGCCTCGGAGCCACGCTGAGCGCCGCGCGCGTCGTCGTACTCGGCAACCATGCTCCGAGCTGGGCGGGCGCGCGCTCGACAGGCTTCGGCGGCGTCGCCGACCACGGCGGAATGTTGCGCATCTCGGACTCGCGCTTCGAACGCAACGAGCAGTGCGGCGTGTGCCTGCTCTCGCGAGGGCGCTTGATCGCGGAGGGCTCCCGCTTCGCCGACACAGTGCTGGGCGCGGGTGTCGGCAACGGTTCGGGGCTGATCGTGCAACCCGAGAGCGAGGCGCTGTTGCATGCGTGCGTGGTCGCGTCGAACCAGCGCGCAGGCGTCACGACGATCGGCGGCCGCATCACCCTCGATCAGTGCGTCGTGCGCGACACGCTCCCGCACCCGACCGAGCAGATCGACGCTGTACCCCCGGAGCATCAGTCCCGCGTGGGCGTCGGCGTGTACGTGGAGACGTCGGGGCGCATTGAGCTCACGCGGTGCCGCGTATCCGGCAGCCGCGGCCTCGCCATCGGCGCCAACGGCGGAGACGCGTCGGCGAGGATCGATCGGTGCCTGGCGCTCGACAACGAGGGACCGAACGGGTTTCCAGCACGCGGCGTTGAGGCGGCGGACGGCGCGCGCATCGACGTCACCTCGTCGCTCTTCGCGAACAACCAGCAGATCGGAGCGAACGTCAGCGGCGAGGGCTCGTACTTGTCGCTCACCGACGTCGCGATCCGTGCGACAAGGCCCGACGCGGCGAGGGCCGCGGGATTTGGCGTGCAGATGGTGGCGGGTGGGCGCGCGCTGCTCGATCGAGTCTGGATCGACGGGAGCACACGCATCGGCCTGGGCGCCGCAGGCGCAGGCACGCAGGGATCGCTTCGCGACGTGCTCGTCACCGACGTTCGCTCGACCATGACCGAGGGCGTCTGGAGCCAGGGCTTTGGGGTGTACGTCGCGGACGGCGCGTCGCTCGTCGGCGAGCGCGTGGGCGTCGACGCGGCGGGTGGCGCGGGGATCGTTTCGGCCTTTGCGAACGCACCGGCGCGGGTCGACCTCCGGGACGTGTATGTTCGCGGCGTGCGCGACGCCCAGATTCGAACGCAGCTTCCCCTCGGCCGCGAGGTGTCGTACGGGCTTCACGTCGCGGGTGACGCTGAGATGCTGGTTCAGCGAGCCGTCGTGATCGACACCGGCTACGCGTTCACCCGTGTCGGAGGGGCGCTCGACCTCTCCTCTGCGCTGCTCGTCAGGACGCGCAGCGAAGCTGGGTCGAGCACGGGGTCCGCGCCGCGACAGAGCCTCGCGTTGCGCGCCACGTGTGTCAGAGACCCCGCGAGGTCGATGGTGGCCACCGACCAGACGCTGCCCTCTGCGCTGGTCGATACGCGGGTGGCCGGGTGCGCGTTCCCGCCGTGTCAGGCTGCGGATGAAGGCCCCTGATGAATCCCTGGTCACCGAGGTCCTCCCGCTCACGCGAGCATCCCAGCGCGACGCGGCGTGTGTCCTTCGCGTCCCTGGTCTTCGTCGCGCCCCTCGTCACGAGCTGCGAAGACGCGGCGCCGACATGCGGGGCCCCCATCGGCGTCATCAACGAGCGCATCGCGTCACTCCCCGAGGGTTCGGATACTTGGCGCTGCGTGGCCGTCGGTGACTTGAGGAGCCACGCGGTCGACGATTTCCCCGACGCTGGAGCACCCACGGTCACGCCGCCGGTCGGGGTGTTCTACGTGCGCGCTGGCGCCGCGCCGGGGGGTGACGGAAGCCGCGCGAGACCCTTCGCAGACCTCTCCGCCGCGCTCAGAACGCCAGCGGGTTCAACGATCGTGCTCGCGCGCGGCCACCATGCACTTCCATCGACGAGCACCATCACGGACGGTCGGGAGATCGTCGGCGGCGGCACGGACGACGGGGGCACGACCCTGGAGCTCGCCCTCGGCGCCGCGGGCCTCGTCGTCGATGGGGCCGCCGCGTCGCTCGCGCTCTCCGGCGTGCAGCTCCGCTACCCGACGAGAGCCGCGAGCGGGACGGTTCCCCGGCAGGAGATCCCGCTTCGCGTCCGCAACGGCGCGACGATGAGGTTGCGCGATGTGCTGGTGTCGCGCGGCGGGACAGCAGCGATCCTCGTCGAGGGAGTCGGCAGCGCGCTGGACGCCGACCAGATCACGGTGCGAAACGGCGTCGGGAACGGAATCACTGCGCTCGATGGCGCGCGGGTCGCGCTCCGCAGAACCGTCGTGTTCGAGAACGCCGCGACGGGCGTGTACGTCGAGCGGGCGCATCTGCACTTCTACGGGGGCCTCGTTGCGGGCAACGCCATCGGCGGGATTCAGTTCCGAGGGACGAGCACGAGCGCTGGGGGAGCGGCTTCGTGCGACGCGACGGGGCCCATCGCCGATGGCCCCGTCGACTGTCTCCGCGAGGTCTCGATCACATGCAACGGAATCTCTGGCCTGTTCGCGTCGGGGGCCGTGACGGTCGACCTTCGCCGCTCGGTGATCGCAGACTCGCGCGTCACCGCGGCCAGCTCGGGCGATGGCCTCGCGGTGATCGACGGGGCGCGCGTGAACCTCGACGCTGACCTCCTCGCTCGCGACGGAGATTCGCAGCCTGATCTCGCGATGGGCACGCGCGTGATCGCGAACCAGCGCGCGGGCATCCTCGTGAGCGGTGCTGGCGCGACGCTCGACCTGCACGGCGCGGTCGTGGCAGCGAACCAGCTCGGCGGCGTCCTCGTGCAGCGCGGCGCGAGCCTCCAGAGCATGCAGGTCTCGCGCATCAAAGGCAACGTCGCGGCGGGTCTCGCGATGGCCGAGACGACGGGCTTCGCGGAGGTCATCCGCTGCGAGTTCACGGGGACTCTGCCGGGCACCTTGCGATCAGGCGACACGGTGATCCAGCTCGGAGACGGGCTCTCCATGGCGTCTGCGACAGGGATGCGCCTCACGCAGAGCCGCTTCGACGGGAACAGCCGATTCGGCATCCTGCTGCGCGGGGCGAGCGGCTCGGTGACGTTCAACCGCGGCGACGGGAACCGCTACGGGCTGGGCATCTACGATCGCGGCGCCCTGGTCGAGGAGAACAACGCGGTCCACGGTGACATCGCCACGCAACCACCCGCGACGCCCGAGGTCACCCCGATCCAGGCGATGCCCTGACGCCTCGCGCGATGAGAGCCTCGCCGCTCAGAGGTCGATCACGGCGAGGCTCACGTCCCCCACCACGGAGCGCAGGCACGGGCCGCTCTCCGCACCGACGGTGGTGACCGCGCGAGCAGACTCCTCGGAGTTCGAAACGGCCGTGCCGGTTCGCAGCCCGCACCCGCGCTGATGCGTCGCCACGACCTCGCGCAGCGTCGTGCGCTGCGAGAACGTCAGCACGCCGTCGACGCCGTCGTCGAAGAGCGCACGACGCACCGAGACGACGCCCGCTTCGCCCGACAGCGCCCCCACCGCCATCGATACGCTCGCGCGGCCTGACGCGGTTCCCAGGGAAGCGCCCGTCACCCTTCGCACGAAGACGTCCTCCGCGTCGATGGTCGCGGCGCCGCTCCCCGTCACGCCGCCGTCGCGCGAGGCCGAGATGGCAGCCATGATCGCGGCGCCTCGAACGTCGGAGACGATCACCCGCCGAAGCGTCGCGCGAGACCCCTGCGTGACCGCGATGCCGACGCCGAGGATCGCCTCGTCGAGGGCGCCGCCCTGAAGCGCTCGCGTGCCTCGCGCGTCGCGAATCGCGAGGTCCTCCGCGTCGAGCGAGGTGTCGTCACCAAGCAGGACGACGCCGAACGCTTCGACGCGCTCGATCAGAGAGCGCGCCACCGTCGCGTGAGCCCCAGCACGAAGCAACACCCCGATGCCTGCCGAATCGGTCACCACAAGACCGCGCACCATGCTTCCGTCGATCTGCACGTCGGCGACGTCGGTGCCGACGAGCCCGACGCGGGCTCCATCGACACGCGAGGCGTTGAGCTCACAGCGAGCCGCGTGGGACGCCAACACCCCGAACCCGACGTTCGCGCCCGGCACCTCGCGCGTGCGCTCGATCGTGGAGCCGTCGAGTCGAATCACCGCGTCGAGACCATCGACGACGACGCCGAGCGCAGGCGGATTCGAGATTCGCGTGCGCGTGAGGTCGAGCGCGCCACCCGTCGTAACGAGAACGGTGGGATGAATGTCATCGGCCCGCTGAGGTTGATCGTCGTCGGCCCAGTGAAACAGCGAATCCTCGATGAGTGCGTGCGCCCCTTCGGCTTGCACCGAGACGGCTGCGCCGTGGAGGCCCGTGACACGAAGTCGCCGCGCCGTCGCGACGGTGTTCGGTTGGAGCAGAGAGAGCGCACGGAACAGATCACCGCCGCTCGCACGGACGATCTCGGAGTCGGCGATCTCGACGGTGCCGAACTCGTGCAGATCAACGCCCGCGAGGCGAGTGTTCTCGATGCGGATCCCCACCGCGTCGATGCGGTTCATCCGTCCGAACTCACCCGTCGCGAGCCCCACGGCCGGCGCCGCGTCGGAGGTCGACGTGGGCGCGCGGAAGACGGCGTCGCGGATCGTGATCGAGGCGCTCGAATCAGCGTTGACCCAGCTCGAAAATCCGCGGCAGTTTTCGATG
>JBPOHC010000904.1:0-1889 GCA_052035985.1 Myxococcota bacterium
ACAGGATGGGTCGTTGAGCCGCTGTTGCCGTAGTACCAGGCGATCGCGTCGAGCTCTATCGCGCGATAGTCCTCGGTGATTGCCAGATCCCCCACCCACGTCGCTGTCTTCGTTCCCGCGCGACACGCGTGTTCCCACTCAGCTTCCGTAGGCAACCCAACGTAGAGCCCTGGAACCAGCCTGTTCAGCCTCCTCACGAACTCCATCGAGTCGTCCCAGCTCACCGTCTCCGCGGGGCGAGCCGCGCTCTTGAAGCCGCTCGGATTCGCTCCCATCACAGCCTCCCACAATGCCTGCGTGACGGGCGTTTCGCCGAGCCAGTACCCGCGCGTCAGCACCACCTCGTGCTGGCTCTCGCTCCAATCGCGTGCCTCGTCGCCGGGCCGCCCCGCCTCCCCTTCGGGCGACCCCATCACGAAGCGTCCCGGTGGTATCCACCGCATCCGAAACCGAACGCCCTTCACCTCGACTTCGGCCCAGAGTCCGAAGCGATCTCGCCCCGAGTCGACCGCCCAGGGCTCGCGCTTCCACGGCTCCAATCGAAGTGCCCCGCGCGCGCCCGAGACGGTGATCTTCTCGGCCCCCCTGAGCGAGACCGACGGGCTCCACGAGAGACGCCGCTGCTCCGCGCGCACCTCGCCCGCGACGCTCCGCTCGACGACAACGTCGCCGCCGAGCGCCTCGATCACGGCCACCGGACTCCCCGCGCTCTCCGTCTCGGAGGGCCACGCGTCGCTCACCATCCGCGACGTTTCGAGCGCCGCCCCCACCTGCCTGAGCGCCCAGAGGTCCGGCGCTTCACCGCTCCGTCGCCGCGCGCGCAGCGTCGCCACATCGACGCCATCAGGCGGAACTGCGCCATCAATGCCGTCGTGCGCGACCTCCCACACCGCGGCGAGCGATGGCAACGCGCGGTACGCCGACACGGGCATCGTCGAGAGCATCACCCTCGCGTACTGCAACACCGCGGGCAGCGTCGGCGGAGCGTCGGACGAGCACGTCGTCTTCGCGAGCGAGCACGCGAAATCTCGAGCCTCCGCGTCCTCCCGGGTCTCTGTCAACGACGGCGCCGCGATCTGCTGCCACACGAGTGCCTCTGCGTGAACGAGCTCCTTCGGCATCCGAGCATGCCAGCGCTGAATCACCTCGCGGACCCGCGCCTGAAGGTCCACGTCGAGCGCGCGAAACGCCTCCCTCCGACGCAGCGTCGCTTCAGGGTCGAGCACCATGCCCGCCCCATCGCGCCCGTCGACGTCGGGGTGGTTCCACGCGCGGAGCTCGCACTCGACGGACGCGCCTTCAGCGGTGAGTAGACGACGCAGGTCGCGAAGGAGTCCGGGCTCCACGAAGGCCGCCGCGGAGGTCAGCGTGAGCAGTCGATCGACCTGGTCTCGCGCCCCGCGGATCTGATCCCACGGCACCACGCGGCACGCGCGCTCGACACCCTCGGTCGCGTGTGACGACCGCCACGGAGCGAGCACGGTCACGCGCACGCCCGCCGCGCGCAGCCCTCGCAGCGCACCCACCCAACGCGCCGTCGAAGCGCCATCGAAGCGCCCCAGATCACCGAGCATGACGACCGGTCGCGAATCATCGACGCGGTAGCCATCGAGCCACCCACGCGCGGCGTCACGCGCGCGGGCGTGGTCCTCGCGTTGGAGCCGACGCACCTCCAACGAGCGACGAAAGACGCGCCGCACCCGACGCTCGATGCGATCCTGGTCGGGGTGCAGCGGAACGAGCCGCTCACTGCGATCGATCCAGAGCGACGCGCGCTCTGCCCCCGCTCGCCGCCGCACACGAGGGACGCGCCGCAGCACCTCCCCCCGCTCCAGACTCCGCACGAGGGCCCCGACGTCCGGCTCGCGCCCCGGACGCTCCGCGCGGAG
>JBPOHC010000028.1:0-6554 GCA_052035985.1 Myxococcota bacterium
CGCCGTCGCCGTTGAAGACGCCGACGGAGTAGTAGAAGCGGCGATCGGGGAGACCTCCCCAGAGCATGACGCCCGGCTCCTTGGTCGACGTGCCGAGGTTTCGGACCGTGAAAGACCTCTCCATGAAATCGATGACGCGGTCGCTCGTACGGTTCTCGAGGGTGAAGGGGAGGTCGAACTGTCCGACCTGTATGTGCAGCCAGTCGTGCACGTTGAACGTGACGAACGCGTCGGTGGTCGCCTGCCCGTTGAGCGGCGCCGCGAAGTCACCCGCGAGCATGAAGTCGACGCGCTCGTGAAAAAGCGACCCCAGGAGCTCGGGCCTCAGGCGCCGGAGGAACACCGTGGCGCGAGGCTGCCCGGGCGCCTCGAACGCGGGGCTGTAAGCGTACGCATCGATCTGCATGCGCGCCGAGGGGAAGAGCGTGAACGCCCCGTCGGACGAGCGGAGGAAGAAGAGGCCGTTGTTCCACCCCGCGGTGAGCGGCGGACTGTTCGGGGTGGCGGCTGCGGCGGCCTCGAGCGCCCTCACGCGAGCCTCGAGCGCGCGGACGCGGTCGCTCTCGAAGTGTGGGGCCTCGACGACTGGCTGCGCCGTCACGGCGCGAGGCGCGAGCGCCGCGAGGAGGGGCGCGAGGGTGCGCAGGACTCGTCTCATGCGAAGGGAGGGGAGCTGTTCCACGTCGTCGGCCGCTGCTTCGCGTCTGGGGGGGCGCGCGTTACAACCGCCCCGATGCGACCGAATCGGAGTGAAACGAAGCGGCGCCGTCGCGCGAAGTGTCCGCGGCGCCCCGTGCCATGGGCGCCAGAGAAGGAGCTCCCGTGACCGATACAGACCGTCGCGCCTTGAATCGCCACACGGCGTGGATGCTCGGCGCGAGCGTCGCCCTCCTCGCGGTCGGGGTCGCCGTCGCGATCGGGTGCAAGCACACCGTCGCGCCCCGCACCTCGCTCACGAGGGCCGAGGTGAGCGCCGCGCGCGCGTTCCCCTTCGACGCGTATGACCGGCTCCTCCGCGAGTACGTGGACGCCGCGGGGGAGGGGCGCGTCGACTACCAACGCCTGCGACGCGAGCGGGGTGCGCTCGACCGCGTCCTCGCGTTCGTCGCGCAGGCGGGGCCTGGCGCGCGCCCCGACCTCTACCCCACGGAGGACCACCGCAAGGCCTTCTTCATCGCCGCCTACAACGCCACCGTGTGGCGCAACGTCATCGACCGCCCGGCGCTCCACCGCATCGATGACGTGCGGGTGTCGTTCTTCTACTCGACGCGCTTCGTGATCGACGGCGCCGAGACAAACCTCAAGGACCTCGAGGACGACCGCGTGCGCGCGGCGTTCCACGACGCCCGGGTGCACTTTGCGCTCAACTGCGCCTCGGGCGGGTGCCCGAGGCTCCCCGACGAGGCCTTCACGCCCGAGCGCATCGAGGCGCAGCTCGAGCGCGAGGCGCGGCGGTTCTGCAACGAGGCGCGCAACGTCAGGGTCGACGTCGCAGCGCGACGCGTCGTGCTCTCGAAGATCTTCGACTGGTACGAGGCAGACTTCGCGGAGTACGAGCGCGCGCGCGGCCGCGCCGACGGCGACCGGATCTCGTTCATCAACCGCTATCGCGCGGCCGACGCGCAGATTCCGCGGGGCTTCGCGGTCGAGTTCGTCGACTACGACTGGACCATCAACGCGCAGCACGCCCCCGGACAGACTCCCTCGTCGTAGCGCGTCGCCGACGCGCGAGCGCTCAGCCGAGCAGTCGTCGCGCGAACTCCGTGAGGCCCTGCGCGCCGGGCGGCGTGCTGAAGGGGAGACCCGCCGTCGACGCCAGGGCCGTGAGCTCGCTGGCGCGCGCGGCGGCGGGGGCGTCTTGCGAGACGGCCATCGGCGCCGGCGGGGCGACCGTCATCGAGGCGGCGGGCAGTGCCAGCGCGCGCACGACCTCCTCCGCGCTCTGGACGCGATCGGCGACCTCGCGCGCCATCAGCCTCGCGATGAGCGCCGCGAGCTCGGGGGGCGCGTCACGGCGACGCGAGGCGAGGGGGATGGGCTCCTCCGAGAGCCGCGCCATGAGCTGCTTGAGCGGGTCGTCACCGTCGAAGGGCAGCGCGCCCGCGAGGGCCTCGTAGAGCACGATTCCGAGCGCGTAGAGGTCCGCGCGCGCGTCGACGTCGTCGCACGAGCGGGCCTGTTCGGGCGCGAAGTAGTGCGGGGTCCCGACGATGTAGCCCTGCCGCGTGAGGCGCTCCCCTCGGGCGGAGACGGCCGACGCGATGCCGAAATCCATCACGATCGCGCTCCCTTCGGGGGTGAGCATGATGTTGTCGGGCTTGATATCGCGGTGCACGACGCCGTGCGAGTGCGCGTGCGCGAGGGCCTCGGCGACCTGGCGCCCGAGGCTCCGCACCTCGTCGAAGGGGAGCTGCTTGCGACGCTCGATGTGGTCCCCGAGGGTTTGCCCCGAGAGCAGCTCCATCACCATGAAGCAGGTGTCTCCCAGCGCCTGGACGTTGAGCACCCGGACGATGTTGGGGTGTCGGAGCTGGGCCATCACCTGGGCCTCTCGCATGAAGCGCTGGACGCTCACCCGATCGACCGTCGTCCCGCCGCCGACGGGGACGAGGAACTTCACCGCGACGGGGACGCGCAGGGTCATGTGCATCCCCTGGTAGACCGCGCCCATGCCGCCCTGACCGAGGAGGCGCTCGATGAGGCAGTCTCCGACCACCGTGCCGACGAGCGAGTCGGGCGTCACGGTTCGGACTCCGCGCGCGCGGCGTCGAGGCGCGCGATGATCCTCGTCGCGCTGCGCTCGACCTCGTCGAACTCGTTGCTCACGAACACGCTCGGAAGCTCTGGAGGCGTCGAGCCCGCGACGATCCGCTCGAGGGTGTGCAGCTTGCGGACGAACGCGCGGAGCATCGATTTGACCGAGATGTACACGACGAAGGCGTAGGCGACGCCGAGCGCCAGGCTCGTGGCCCAAGGGCTCACCCCGCGAGGGAGCGCGCCCAGCGCGACGGGGAAGACCACGCCCATCGCCGCCCCCGACGCGAGGATCGAGAGGAACAGCCTCCGCATCGCGGGCATCGGCTTGTCCATGCGCACCCCCACGCTATGTCGTCGGCTCGCGGTCGTGGGTCTCCTCGACGGGCTCGTCGCGCATCGCGTGGAGCACCCCGATCGTGTCGCGCAGCGACCGCTCAAGGGAGCGACACCCGCGGCACATCATCAGGTGGACGCGGATCGCGAGGCGCTTGGGGAGGGGGAGCGCGCCGTCTTCGTAGTCACTGAGGAGGCGCTCGACTTCATCGCATCCCAGCATCTTCGAGTGCCTTTCTGATCTGGTGGCGCCCGCGGTGGAGGAGGATCCGGAGGTTGCCCTCGGAGACCTCCAGTGTGCGCGCGACCTCGTCACGTTCCAATTGTTCGATGTCGCAGGCGAGGACGGCGAGGCGTTGCAGCTCGGGGAGTCGACCGAGGGTCTCCTCGACCACGGCCATGGCGCGGCGTCGATCGGCGGGGTGCATGGCGCGCCTGGGGTCGTGAGAGAGGCGCTCAGACCCCGCCTCGAGGTGCTCTTCGAGGTCCCCCGAGGAGCGCTCTCGGCGCTGGCGCCGGAAGTGGTCCGCCGCCTTCCGCATGAGGATCCCTACGAGGAAGCCCCGCGCATTTCCGCGGCCCGCATCGAAGGTCGACGAGGGCTCGATCGCCGCGAGAAACGTGCTCTGGACGAGGTCGCCCGCGACCGTCGCATCACGGACTGCCCGGAGCGCGAGGCGTCGGAGGAGCGGCTCGACATCGCGGACGGTGGCCTCATCGAGGATCGGAGTCTGCATCGGGTCGTTGAAGTGCTCCGCGACGTCGCCCGTGACTGTATGCCAGAGAAGAGATCCTTCGCCCGGCGATACGACTTGGCCGAAGTGGCCCGGGCGTTACACCTGCGGTCAGAAAAAACTTAGCGACGTCGCGTCGAAGATATTTCAGCAGAATGCTGTCGTAGCCTCCCCGGCGACGAACGTCTCCCGGTCGTCGCGCCGTTCGGCCCTTTCGGGCGGCGCACTGCTCCTCGGAGCCGATCCTGACGACGGCGTTTGTGTGGTTTCACGATGGCAGCAAAGAGCCCTCGAAGGCTCAATAGCTCGTCGCTCGCCTTCATGGCCGTGAGGCGCTCGCCGAGCACCTTCGCGGCTTTGATCACCGGCCCGAGCAGTTTGCCCTCTGACTCGTCCTCGTCCCCGTTGCGGCGGGCGTCGAGGGCCGCGTCGATCACGGCGCGACACGCCTCCACCGCGTTGCTCGCACCGCCCCGCGACGGCGCGCGCCGCCTGCTCCACGATACGCGTGAGCGCGCTGGCAGCGGACCGTGTTGCCCCCAGTCGCGCCCCGCGCTTCGCATCGCCTGGCCGACCACCTCGCCCCAGTCCGTGCTCGATCGGCCACGGCCGCGCGCGGTCGGGGGCGTCGCGAGCGACTCCAGCTCGGGGTGTAGCGCCGCCATGCGCTCGATGATCGCGACGAGCTCCTCGCGCGACCACTTCGCCAGCGAGACCGCGAGCGCCTCGACGACGGGGGCCCCGCGGGCGTGCCCCACGCGAGCAGCAGCGTCCCGACGTGCTTGCAGTACGCCTCCATCGGGCAGGTGCACCCCGTCTCCGCCACGCCCGTGTCGTCGAACGTCACGGACACCTCGTAGGCGTTGCCCTGCGAGCCCGCGCCGCGCCCTCGGAGCCTGCGCTCCTGCACGCGCAGACCGCTGATCATCCCCGAGCGGAAGCAGTCCTTCGCGCGGTCGAAGCTGCGCTCGCCGACGAGAGAGCGGATGTCGGCCTCGCTGACGGAGGGAAGTACTGCCCGCGACGCTTCGCGCCTTGCCATGGCGGCGACGATGCTACGGCAGCAGGGATTCGAGGCGCACGCCCCACGGCGCCGAGCGACATCACCGACGTCACGGCCTCGGCGACGCACTCGCGTACCACGGCGAGCGTCGTACGCCGCGGGAGGGCGCCGGGGGCACGCGCCGGTACGCAGTCGATGTCTACGTGCAGCTCCCGTAGGCGCTCGTGGGGCGATCGCAATGGCCGCTGCAACAGTCGTCGTTGCTCAAACAACGGCCCATCGTGCAGTGGCAGAGGCCGTCGACGCAGAGCAGCTGACTGCAGCAATGGTCGTCGCTGGAACAGCGCGTGTTTTGGGGCCCACAGCAGAGGAGATCAGCTCCGGTTTGGCCTCGCGAAGGTCGACAGAGAAGCCCCTCGCAACACGTCAAGGTCGTCGTCGCCGGATCACAGCCTCGACGCTCCGGTCCCGCGCACTGCGATGGATCGTTGATGAGCTGGCAGGTGCCGCTACGACACACGAGGCCCGGCATGCACTGCGCTGGGCTCGCGCAACAGGAATCCCCTCGCCTGCCGAAGCATGGGCCGCTGGTCATCGTGTCGGGCGGCGCGATCACCATACCGTTGTCCGAGGGACGCGCCACGTCGGCTCGGACGTCCGGGGCCACCACGTCGGGCGCGAGCGTCACCGTCTGATCGTCGGGTGGAACGGGCACGTCCATCGTCGGCGCGCTCCCGTCGGCGGGCGCGACAGACACGTCTGCGCCAGCGGTCGGCTTGTTGGGCCACCCGTCGCTGCTGCACCCGAGCAGCACCACGGCCAGCGCGCATGCAGAGGCTCGCATCACAGACGCCCTCCGATCTGAAGCGACACCCCGTCGCGCTGTGGTACGACCATCGCACTCGCGGGCGGCCGCCCACTCCCGCGCGGTACAAAAATCCACCAGAAGAGCCCTGCCGCCGCGACCGCCCCACCCACGCCGAAGGCGACGTTTGCGCCCGTCAGCAGAGTTTCGTAGCGCGCGTTGCTCTGCGTGGCGGTGTCGAGGCACGTCATCAACCGGCACTGGTCGCGTTCGTCGCGAGCGCTGTTCGACATGAGGAAGAGCGCGAGCCCTGTCGCGAGCCCCGCGGTGCCGAAGCCCACGGCCGCCCATGGCCCCGCGCCTGGACCGCTCGATGCCGACGTCCTCGCGTCGCTCACCGCAACCGCCACACGCTCACCGACGGCGTTCGAATGCGGCGCATCCTCGGCGCGGAGCGCGACGTCGACCTGCGCCTCGCGCCCGGCGGCGACGAGGGCCTCGCGCGACGACGCGCGGAAGCCTGTCGCCTCGACGTGAACGGTCACACTGCCTGGCATCATCGGGCTCGCCACACCGAGGAGAGACATCGGCAGGTCCGCATCGCCGACTCGGACGCGAAGCCCCGACGCCGAGGCGGGCGTGACCCGCACGGTGAGTCGTCCGATCGAGGGCTCGACCTCGGAAGTGAGCGTCCGGCAGACCTCCATCAGGTGCTCGCGGTTTCGCAGCGACGGGTCCGCCTGGGCCTCGCGCACGCACGCCGTCGCGTTGTCGAGGGCCTCGACGAGGTGACCTGCGGCGCGCTGCTCCTGCGCGAGCATCAACCGCAGCGACGGCGTCTGTCGGATCTGCGCGGCCTGTATCGCCAGCCTCAGCGCCGTCGCGTGATCGCCCGACGAGCGCGCCTGTTCCGCGCGCTCCA
>JBPOHC010000793.1:0-7102 GCA_052035985.1 Myxococcota bacterium
CCCCCGTTGCCGATGTAGCTCAGTCGGTTAGAGCAGGGGAATCATAATCCCAAGGTCGTCAGTTCAACTCTGACCGTCGGCACCACAGAAAGCCCTTCGCAAGAAGGGCTTTCGTGTTTCGAAGGGGGCGCCTCCCGCGTCACGCGGGGGGCGCGGGTGAGGGGGCGGGCGAAGGAGCGGGCGGATCGACGGGCGTGTCTTCGCTGTCGGAGCTTCGCGAGACGATGCGCGAGCCGAGCGGCGGGACGTAGTCGTTGAACGCCTCGCCGTAGAGCTTGAAGCCCGCGAGGCGCATGGAGGCGTGGCGTTTGCGCAGGTCGTTCCAGATCATGTCGCGGTCGCGCGTGGCCTGATCGGGCTCCGAGGGCTTCGCGGCGATGGCGCCGTCGGGCGTGACGTTTCGGAGGATCCACGCGCCGAGCGACTCCATGGTCCTGAGGCGCTGCTCGTTGAAGGGGTGCGCGCCCTCGACCTTCGCGGCGTACTCGCGAAAGAGCGCCGGGAGCGCGAGGCCGTCGCGGCCCGTGTCGAGGAGCCCCTTGCCCTCCTCGATCGCCTCGACGCGCTCCATGGGGAAGTAGTCGAGCATCGCGAGCCCTCGCGCGATGAGCAGCCCCGGCTCGCGGAGCTTCTGGAGGTTGCGCCGCACCTGCTCGATCTGTTCGCGCGTGACCTTGTCGTCGACGACGAACCCGCACGCGTACACGAGCGCCTCCGCCACGTCCTCCGCGGCCTCCATCGCGTCCCAGTCGACGGTGGGGTCGGAGCGCAGCGCGGCGAGCTTCGGACGCAGCGCCGTCATCCCCCTGCGAACGTTCGCGAGCACCACCATGGGGTCGCCGCGGAAGCTCTCCTCGATGGCCACGGGCCGCTTCTTGTACCCTCGGACGAAGCGCTCGAACTTCTCGCCGAAGCCCTCCGCCTTCGCGGGCAGGATCGAGATCGAGGCCGCTGCGAGCCTTGTCTCTTGCTCCATGTCGTCACCCCTCTTCTGCTCCGGCGATGCGCCGGGGCGTATCGGCTCGCGGTCACTCCCGCGAGGCGCTTCGCCATCGTGCGGTCGAGGCTTCGCGCCGCCAAGCGCGCACGCGTTGGCAAGCTCGACAATGTGGGTCGGCGTGTACGACTTCGCGACGGGGGGCGCTCCGCGGCGCGGCGGTGAGTGCGCGCGCTCGGCGCGGAGGGCGGGGACGCGGTCGACCGCAAGCGCGCTTCCGGTGGGGGTGATCGGAGAGCGCGCGACCGGAAGCGCGCATTCGGTTGGGAGGAGAATTCTCGGCGCGACCGGAAGCGCGCATTCGGTTGGGGGGAGATTTCTCGGCGCGACCGGAAGCGCGCATTCGGTCGAGGGGAGATTTCTCGGTTCGATCGGAAGCGCGCATTCGGTCGGGGGGAGTTTTCTCGGTTCGACCGGAAGCGCGCTTTCGGTTTCCGCGGGGATCGAGGGGGTGTTGGCGACCGGGCCTCAAGGAGCTTGCCCCCCTTCGGCGGGGCGCTCTACCGTGCGGCCACCACCGCGCTCTCCCACGAGACCTGACCATGACCGTGACCCCGACGCGCGCAACGAACGTCGACGACGTCCTCCGTACCTGCGACCCCGACCACCCGCTCGAGAGCGGCGATCTTCGTTACGAGGACCTCTCCGCCGGGCGCGGTGACAACACCCTTCGCAGCCTCAAGCGTCTCCTCACGACGCGCGCCGACGGGCAGTGGCTCCACGCGGCGTTCCTCAGCCATCGCGGCGCGGGCAAGACCACCGAACTCAAGCGGATGATGGTCGAGCTCCAGAAGCAGTTCGACTCCTACTACATCGAGGCCAACCTCCACCTCGACCCGCGGCACCTCACGACCGAGGACATGCTCCTCACCCTCGCGCTCGGCGTTCAGGAGTACTTCGAGCAGACCCATCGCCCGCTCATCAGCCCCCGCGTCGAGCGGGTGCGCACCTGGTTCTCCGACGTCTTGATGAGCACGTCGTGGGCGAAGACGCTCGCCGAGGAGTTCAAGCGCCGCTCGGGTGAGGGCGAGGAGGAGCCGCTGATCCTGAGGTTGAAGGCTGAGCTGCTCGCGCTGCTTCGCAACGAGAGCGACTACCGCACGCAGGTGCGCGACGCCTTTCGCCGCCAGCCGAACGCGCTCATCGAGGCCGTCAACGGCGTGATGGAAGCCGCCCAGGAGAAGCTCGACGAGGAGGGCGAGGGGCGAAGGCTGCTGCTGGTGATCGACAACCTCGACCGCTACGACCCCGAGATCGTCGACGAGCTCCTCATCAAGCGCGGGCTCCTCCGCGACGTGAAGTGCCACATGCTCGTCACGCCGCCGATCTCTCTGCACTACAAGCCCGTCGGCGAGCCGCTCGGGGCGCGCTATTCGTGTCAGGTGATGAACACGGTCAAGCTCCGCGACCAGACGCAGGGCTACCGTGATTTCACAGAGGATCGCCTCGGCTACGACCTCCTCCTCTCGGCGCTGGAGAAGCGCCTCGACATCGACAAGCTCCTGCCCGAGCCGCGCGCCAGGGAGCGCCTCATCGCAGCGAGCGGGGGCGCGATTCGCAACCTCCTCCAGATGACACAGGAGGCGGCCCTCGTCGCGTCGGGTGACAGGATCACCTACGACAACGTCGACGCGGCCGCGCGGCGGATGCGGGCGGGCATGCGCGACCGCATCAACGCCAACGGTTGGGCGACGACGCTGGCAAAGATCGCGGTCACCAAGCAGCCGCACGAGGACCCGCACTGCATGACGGTGCTCTTTCAGCAGCTTGCGCTGAAGTACAACGGCGAGACCTGGTACGACGTGCACCCGCTCGTCGCGGAGATCCCCGAGGTCAGCGACGCGATCACGGCTGAGCGCGCGCGGAAGGCGAAGCCCGCGGCGTCATGAGCGCGCACGCGGGCGCGGACGACCCCGCGGTGATCAAAGCCCAGGACGCGCTCGTCGCGCGGCAGTACTCCGACGAAGACCGCGCGGTGCTCCTCCGCTTCGTGCGCCTCGCGCCCGACGACGAGTTCCGGCTGGCGGCGGTCGAGGTGCGCGCTCCCTCCGATCGTCGCGCGCTGCTCGGGTGGCTGAAGCGGTCGATGCCGCAGCGGCATTTTCACGAGGTCTCGCTGCGCTCGCTGCCCGGCTCCTCGGTGCACGAGGAGCTGCGCGATCACCTCGCCGCGCTCTCGCCGCGCCCCGCGGGCCTCGTGCTGGTGCTCACGGATCTCGAAGGGACGCAGGAGGGCACGGTCGGTGAGACGCCGCGCCTGTTCGCGCAGCTCAACGTGCAGCGCGACCTCCTGGTGCGCGACCTCAAGGTGCCGATCCTGCTCTGCTCCACGAGCGCAGCGCTCCTGAAGCTGCGCATCGCCGCGCCGGACTTCTGCGATTTCTTCCGAACGATCGTGCGCACCGAGGCGGTCGCGGCCGAGCCGATGGTGAGCTCGCCAGCGATGAGCGGTTCGTCCGTGACGATCGGCGCGCAGTCGCTCGCCGAGCCCGACTGGCCTCCGCTCTTGCAGGAGGCGGATCAGGCGATCATTCGCTGGGAGTTCGACCACGCGCTCGACCTGATCGCCAAACACCGCCTCATCGTTGACATGAGGGAGTGGGAGCTGGAGGTCGGCCTGCTAGAGGCTGAGATCAACGGTGCGCGAGAGGGACTCGCGGCGGGACTCTCCGCGTGTGAGCGACTACGAACGATGCCGATCGCCGCCGATCGACCGGTGACGCAGGCGAAGATCCTGGGTCAACTGGCTGGATACGCGGTGGCGGAGGGGCGCTTCGACGACGCGGAACGCTTCTGGACGGAAGCGGAGGCGCTGCTCCAAAAGGTGGGGAGCGATTCGGCAACGTGGCGATTCGCGATTCCAAGGGCGAGGGCTGCTCTCGTTCAAGGCCGAGTCGATGAAGCGAGAGTCGTCGCAGAGGGAGCGCTTGAGCGGGCCCGATTCGAGGGGCGCAAGCGAGTGGAGCTCGAAGCGCTTTCTGTGATCGCGGACCTTGATGTCCGCCGCGGGGACTACACGCGAGCGGAAGCGACGCTGCGCGAACGAGTGCTCCCGCTCGCGGATCAGCTTGATGACGCACGAGCGCGCGCGAGGGCGTTCGCGCGGATCGCGAGCGTGATTCAAACGCGAGGCGAGATCGATGAGGTGCTGCGGATTCGACGTGAAGAGGAACTGCCTGTCTACGACAGACTCGGCGACGCGAGATCGCGCGCGGCCACGCTCGGGCAGATCGCGACCACGCTCCACGCGCGAGGGGAGGTGGACGAGGCGTTGCGAATCCGACGGGAGGAGGAGCTTCCCATCTACGAGCGGCTCGGCCTGGCGCGTGAGACGGCGCACACGAATCTTCAGATCGCGAATATTCTGTTGGATCGTCACCAGATCGAAGCGTGCGCCGACCTCCTCAAGGGACGTGTGTTGCCCGTGCTGGAGAGGCTTCGTGACGAGGCGTGGAGAGCGACTGCGCTCGGAGTTCTGGGCGTTAGCGAGAGGGAGCTCGGACACAGCGCAGAGGCACTTCGTGTGTTCTCGGAGGCGCGCGATCTCGCGGAGCGCATCGGACACACCGCGTTGCAACTCGACGCGCGATTGTCCGCGGCGCAGACGTGGTGGCTCATTGGTAACATTCACGGCGCGCTTCGCGAGCTCTATGCCGCGATAGATCTCGCCTGCGAGGTCGGCGAGCCGTCGTTCGTGATTCGTGTGATCGAGCAACTCGTTCCCGCGCTCCTGGCAGACGGACGCCTCACAGATGCGCGTCGTGAGCTCGATCGCGCGAAGGACCTCCTCATCGCGCAAGACCGCTGGAGCCTCCTCTCCACGCTCGATGCGCTCGAAGCGGAGATCGACTTCGCCAAGACGGCGAAACGCGAGCAACGCCGCAAGCGCCCCAAACGTCACTGACCGTTGCGCTCCCCTCGGCTCCCGTGCGACGCACCTCCGCGTGAGCACTCCGACGCTGAGAGACGACCTCCACCGCGCGTCGCTGGCGCGCTTCGTTCAGCTCTCGACCGCGCCCGACGCGCGCGTCGACGAGGGACTCCAGCGCGTCTTCCGTACGCTCTTTCCCGTGACGGTCTCCGACGGACTCGCCGCGCTCGAGTTCGTGAGCTACGAGCTCGACGCTCCGCGCTACGACGAGCACGAGTGTCGACGCTGCGGCTACAGCCTCGCGGCCGCGATGAAGGTCACCGTGCGGCTCATCCTCTGGGACCCGCCCACGGATCCGAGCGACCCCTACACACGCCAGATCCGCGACGTCAAAGAGCAGCAGGTCTACTTCGGCGAGCTCCCGCTCACGAGCCTCCTCGGATCGTTCGTCGTCGACCAATCCGATCGCGCCGCGCTCATTCAGCTCACGCGTGCTCCCGGCGTTCGGCACGACACCGCGCCCGATGGATCGCCCGCCGTCGTCATCACGCCGAGGCACGGACTCCCGCTCACGCTCTGGCTCGATCGTCACGGAGCGCTCCAGGGATCGCTCGGCGACGACCTCTCCTTTCCCGGCGATCGGCTCTGTCGCGCGTACGGCTTCGAGCCGTCGAACATGAAGCCCTGCGACGACCATCACGACGCCGCGGAGCTCGGGCGCCTCCTCGGTCCCGCTGAAACCGATGACCCTGAGCAATGGTTCGATCGCGCGTTTCGCCGCGGGATGAGCTTCGACCTCTCGGCCCTCGGACGACGCTCGCTCACGGCCGCGCTCTCGAACGATGTTCCGCCCGAGCAGCACGCGCTCGATACGCGCGACCTCATGGCGATCGTCGAGGTGCTCCACGCGGACAGGCTCCTCGATGAGCACGGCGCGACGCATCACCTCCGCTTCGCGGGGGATCACCTCGAAGACGCCGCGTGGAAGGGCGTCACCGACACGCTCGCGAAGGTCCGCGCGTACATGGTCAAGGCCGCGTCGCGCGACTCGCTCGAGACGCTCATGCCGCACGACATCCTCAACGCGAAGCCCTTCGGACGCGCGTGGAGGGAGCTGCTCACGAAGTCTCCGCTCATCGTCGCGCTCGACGAGACCAACCCCCTCGCGCGCGTCGCCCAGGCGTGGCGCGTTCGCATCGACGACGACGCCATCGACGCCTTCTCCGAGATGCCGCTCTCGCGCTGGATCACGCGCGATCCGCGAGACCCCTCGCGCGGTGAACTCGCCATCGATGCGCCCGTCGACGCGCTCGGTGTCATCGACGACGCGCAGGGCGACACCCGCTCGCTCGCCGCGCGGCTCATCGACGCGAAGGGCGACGCCACGCCCGAGGTGCTGTTGCGCGCGCTCCCGCTCGAAGCGCCCGATGCGCTCGCCGCGTGCGGCGAGATCGCGCGTGAGATCGCCGCGCAGTCTGGGGCGCTCGTGCTCGCGACGCGCGCTGCGACCGTGACGTCGGTCACCAACCGCGACGTGTGGACGCGCGCAGACGGCGCCAAGGAGCCCACGCGCTATTCGCTCTCGCCGTGGTGCGCGCCGCGCGTGAAGACGCCGTTCTCGCTTCGATCGAAGGTCGTCGCGGGCCAGCGCGTCGAGGCCGGTGACGTGATCGCCGAAGGAGCCTCCGTCGCCTCGGGGACGCTCGCCCCCGGTCGCACGTGCACCGTCGCTCGCTCTCGCCTCCTCGCGCCCGGCACGTGCCACGTCTCGCGCCAGACGGCGGAGCGGTTTCGCGCGCCGTGCATCGAGCGCATCGACGCCGTGGTGAGCGACACGCGGCAGGGCGTGCAGCATTTCGAAGCGACCGTTCCCGGTGTGGAGGCGCACGCGCTCAGGCACCTCGACGCGTCGGGGCTCGCGGCGCTCGGGGCCGAGGTCGAGGTCGGCGACGTGCTCGCAGGGCGCGTCACGCCCGTCGGGTGGAAGAAGGGCCCCGTCAGCGGGTTCATCGAAGAGGTGGCCGACAGCTCCGTGCGTTCGACCGTGAAGGGCACCGTGGTGAGCGTCGAGGTGTTCGCGCGCAAGGGCCGCGAGCGCAGCGCGCGTCACGACGCGATCGTCGAGTCGATGGCCGCGGACCTCAGCGAAGACCTCGACGCGTGGAAGGCGTTCGCTGCGGGGCTCGACGAAGATGCGGGCGCGGTGTGCCTCGACGCGGCGGCCACGCAGAACT
>JBPOHC010000675.1:0-2353 GCA_052035985.1 Myxococcota bacterium
CTTCCTCAAGCGCGCGTGGCGCGTGTTCTTCGAGGGTGACGAAGACGTCGCGCGCGCGGCCGACGTGGAGCCCACGGAGGAGGAGCTGCGGATCATTCACAAGGCCGTGAAGAAGGTCACGCTCGACGTCGAGTCGCTGAGCTTCAACACTGCGATTTCGGCGCTGCACGTGTGCGTGCGAGACCTCGCTCAGCTCGGCACGCGCGCCCGCAAGGTGCTCGAACCGCTCGCGCTCATCATGGCCCCCTTCGCGCCCCACTTCGCAGAGGAACTCTGGACCGCGGGCCTCGGTCATCCGCTGTCGCCCGACGGCGTCTCGTACGTGCCGTGGCCGGCCTACGAAGACCGTTACGCCGTCGACGATCAGGTGACCATCGGCGTGCAGGTCAACGGCAAGACAGCGTGCACGATCTCGCTCCCCCTCGACGCGCCCGAGGAGCTCGCGCGCAGCGTCGCGGAGGCGAATCCCGCGGTTGCGCGGCACCTCGAAGGCAAGTCGGTCTCGAAGGTGATCTACAAGGCCGGACGCATCCTCAACCTCATCGTCAGGTAGTCGTTGCGCGACGCTACGGCGGGGCGACGAAGCCCCTGCACGCCGTCTCGATCACGCCCAGCGTCTGGTCGAAGAAGCCGTCGTAGCTCGTCGCGCAGACGTCTCCGGTGAAGCCGTTCTGACCGAAGCGGCGCGTGAACCCGATGAGCCTCGCGGCGGGTTGCGCGCCGCACGCGTTGTCGAGGCGCTGACCGAGGAGCGAGAGCACCACCACGTTCTGCGCGAGACCCGAGCGGTAGCTCACGAGCTCGCGCACCCAGTCGTCGGGGAGGCCGCCCGATCCGCCGGGTGTGCACCCGAGCGTGTCGCAGGGCTCGGCCACGTCGTCTTCGTCGGTGATGAGCACGATCACGAGGAGCGAGTCGCGTCGCGCGAAGCCCGCGTTGCACGCGCCCGGCGCGTTGAGCCTTGGAGACACCGCGTTGAGGAGCGAGCGCATCATCCGCTCGTTGTCGTCGCCGCCGCTGCCGAGCTGCGCCACGCAGCGGAAGCGCGCCGCGAGGTCGGGTTCGTCTTGCGTGAGGTAGTGGTTGCCGCCCGCGAAGGGGGCGCAGTCCATGTTGCTCGCGCCCGGGCCCGAGGTGCGCGTGATGAGCGCGCCGATCTCGGAGCAGCCCGCGACGTTGGCGTAGTACGCCTCGGAGGTGACCACGCCGACGTGGTAGCTCTGCACGCTCGACAGCCGCGATCGCACGCCGCGCATGAAGCCGTCGAAGCTCGCGGCGAGGCTGCGCTGGTTGTCGGCCATGCTCCCCGAGTCGTCGATGACGAAGAGGAGGTCGACCTTGTCGCACGCGGTGAAGCGCGCGTCGGGGGCAGGGGCGTCGGTGAGCCTCGCGTCGGTGTCGACGTCGAAGCGGGGAGGTCCGTCAGAGGCCGCGTCGGTCGCGACGTCGCGGGCGGCGTCGGGCGAGGTGAAGGTCACGGGCGACGCGTCGCTGCACGCGGCGAGCGTTGTGACGAGCGAGAGCGCGAGGGCCGCGTGGGTCAGCGAGGGCATCGGGTGTAGGTGCCGTCGAGGCGGTTCGCGGCCGAGAGGATGGTGAAGAAGCGCAGCGTCGCGGCGCTCGGGCAGACGGTGCGGACGTGCGTCGAGACGGAGCCGTACTCGATGTTGAGCACGCTCTTGTTTGCGCGCGTGAAGGCCGCGACGGCGTCGCACTCGCTGTTGGCGAAGCACTCCTCGTTGATGGCGAAGTCGAAGGACGCGAGGAGCGAGGGGATCTGCTCGACGTCGTTCTTGAGCCCCACGAGGAGCGAGCGCGCGTGGGCCTCGGTGGCGAGCCAGCGGTTGTATGCGAGCTGATCGGAGGCGCTGAATCCGAAGCCGTTCGCGTTGGAGTAGCCGTCGACGTTGTCGGGGTCGACGCCGTCGCATCCGCGTCGCACGGCGAGGTCGAGGCGGCCCGCCATCACGGCGCGAACGCCCGCGCTTCGCACGTCGAGCCAGCGCTCACCGGGCCATCCGTCGAGCGCGGAGCCGAGGGCCGCGCGGGGGATGCCCGCGTAGTCGGGGCGCCAGTCTTCGCCGCTGCCCGCGCTGAAGTAGCAGATCACGCGTGAGCCTCGGGCGTGGATGGCGCGGATCACCGCGTCGGTCGCGTCGAAGAGGTCGATGTCGTACCAGCCCGCGTCGACGGTGGTGTCGACTGGCGCTTCGAGGTCGATGTGCCAAGTCGCGCTCGTGTCAGGCCGAACGGGCGTGACCGGAGGCGGAGGCGGCGGCGGTGGAGGAGGCGGAGGCGGCGGCGGTGGAGGAGGCGGAGGCGGTGGCGGAGGCGGTGGCGGTGGCGGGGGAGG
>JBPOHC010000119.1:0-25840 GCA_052035985.1 Myxococcota bacterium
CACCACCCCCGGACGCCGAGCCCGCTCGGTCCGCTCCCCCCCCTTCCCCGCGCGCGCCGACTGCGCCGCGTGGTTAACCACCGCGGCCGGCGCGCTCCTGCTCGCGGCGCTCCCCCGCCGCACGTTCACGGGCGCCAACGCGTCGGTCTCGTCGGGTCGTCGCGACCTCGCCGCGGCGGCCGAGGGCAACATCGCGATCCACCCGACGAACGGCAACGTGGCGAGCTCGTACATCGCCGTGGGCCGCAGCTCGGCCTTCATGGGCGTCTCGGTGAGCACCAACGGCGGCACGAGCTGGGAGTGGGGCAGCGTCGCCGATCCCCTCGGCAGCGCGAGCGACCCGGTGCTCGACTACGCCGCGAGCAACGGCGCCCTCCGCATGACCTTCATCGGCCTGCGCCGCAACACGCTCGGCCAGGTGCAGGGCTCCACGGTGCGCATCACCGAGAGCACCGACTCGGGCCGCACGTGGGCCGACCCCCGGGCCGTCGAGCCGACGAACTTCTGCAACCAGGGCGGCATCTGCGACAAGCCGTGGATCATCACGGGCCCCGGCGTGACCGCGGGCACCGAGGCGGTCTACATCGGGTACGTCGTGCAGACGATGACCGCGGTGAACCTCACGGTGCAGCGCTCTGACGATGCGGGGCGCACATGGTCGGCCCCCATCACCATCGGACGCTACTCCGCGGGCACGCCCACGACGCCCAACCTGATCCAGTTCGCGGTCGGTCGCCCCGGCGAGCTCGGCGCGGCGTGGGTGGGGCTCCCGGTGGGCATGGCCGCGGGCGCAGACGGCGCCGTGCGCTTCGGCTCGACGGAGAACCACATCTATTTCCGCCGCTCGGGTGACGGCTTCCGCACGCAGGACTCGCTGCGCGTCGTGTCGCGGCCCACGGACTCGCCCGTGTACGTGCAGCCCCCCGTCGCGATCGACGGCGACACGGTGCACGTGCTCTACCCCTCGGGCAACGCGACGGCCGCGTGGGACCTCATCCTCGCGACGAGCACCGACCGCGGCGCCACGTGGACGTACCGCAAGGTCAACGACGAGCCCGACTCGTGCGCGACGCACGCGTTCCCCGCGATCGTGGTCGACACGACGACCCACATCGTGCACGCGATCTGGCTCGAGAACCGCTTCGGCGACGGGGCCGTGGCCTACGCGCGCTGCCCCGGCGACCCGTCGATGCCCTGCGGCGCCAACGAGGCAGTGAGCGACGACTCGTTCACGTTCACCACGAGCCGCGACCCCCGCACGTGGCACGGCGACTACCTCGGGCTCACGCTCTCGCCGCAGGGCGTCCTCTGGGCGACCTGGAGCGACACGCGCACGGGCACGCCGCAGATGTACGTCGCCCACGGCCGCGCGCGCTGACGCGACGCTCGGTTCCTCCGCTCCCCCAGAGAGTTCACACACACCAACGCATCGATGGCCCCGCGGCGACTCCGCGGGACCGTCGAGCTGCGCTCAACCGCGCGCGATCAGAGGGGCTGAAAGCGGATGCGCGAGCCCGAGGTCACCGCGCCGGTGTACTGCACCGCGTGGGGCGTGGTGAAGTGGTCTTGGATACCGATGGTGATGAGGTCCGGCGAGCTCGCCGTGAGCGGCGCCGGGATCGTGATGTTGTTGTAGAGGAAGTCGATGCTCCGCACGGTCTCGTACGCGAGCAGTTCGAAGGTGAACGACGTGAAGCCGATCACGCTGGTGTAGCTGCGCGCGGAAGCGAACTCGGCCACCCACGTGCGGTTGGGCGCAGCGCCCGTGGAACCGACGCAGACGCCGTTGCCCGGCACGCTCGACATCACGAGGTCTGACCCGAAGACGTAGGCGCCGGGCGCGAAGCCCGTCACCGTGGGGAGGCGCCCCCAGTTGCCGAGCGAGCCCATCGTGGGGGCCGCGTTCGCGCGGTAGTTGTAGAAGATGTTCCCGAAGCCCACGAAGCCGTTGGTCTGGATGACGTAGTCGGAGCTCGTCGCGCCCCAGAACTCCACCGGGAATGGCAGCGTCCCGACCCACGCGTTGTCGTCTTCGCCGGTCAGCACGACCTCGCGGCCCGGGAGCGCGCACGCGTCGATCCACGTCACGCCCGCCGGCGGCGCGGTCTGCGCGTAGCCCGCGAAGCCCGGCGCGGTGCAGCGCCCGAGCACGCACGTTCGCCCTGTGGGGCAGCGGTTTCCGCACGAGCCGCAGTTCGTGTTGTCGACCCTGAGGTCGGCCTCGCAGCCGTTGGCGTCGAGCCCGTCGCAGTTGAGAATGAGCCCGCTCGTGCACGCGTCGACGCGGCAGGTGCCCGCCGCGCAGATGCCTGTCGCGTTGGGGGGATTGCACGCGCGACCGCACATGCCGCAGTGCGCGAGCGTCGTGCGGAGGTCGGTCTCGCAGCCGTTGGGGTCCATCCCGTCGCAGTTGCCGAAGTTGGCGCTGCAGCTCGCGACGGCGCACACGCCCGCGCGGCAGGCGCCGGTGGCCAGGGGCGGCGCGCAGGCGCGGCCGCAGCCGCCGCAGTTCGAGAGGCTGGTGCCCACGTCGGTCTCGCAGCCGTTGGCCTCGGCGGAGTCGCAGTTCTCGAAGCCCGACGCGCACGTGAGCCCGCACACCATCGAGGAGCAGAACGACGTGCTGTTGGGCCGGGGCGCGCAGGGACGCCCGCACGAACCGCAGTTCGAGAGGTTCGAGCGGAGGTCGACCTCGCAGCCGTTGGAGGCCATCCCGTCGCAGTTGTCGCGGCCCGTGTCGCACGCGGCGAGCGCGCAGGCCCCGGCGCGGCACGCGCCCGTCCCGCCCGAGAACACGCAGACGTTGCCGCAGGTGCCGCAGTTCGCGAGGCTCGACGTGAGGTCGGTCTCGCAGCCGTTCATGGGGTTGCCGTCGCAGTCGCCGAAGCCCGTGTCGCAGCGGGTCATGGCGCAGGCCCCCGCGGCGCAGGCCGCCGTCGCGTGGGGAAAGGCGCACACGTTCCCGCAGCGGCCGCAGTTGCTGACGTCGGTGGCGAAGGTGACCTCGCAGGCGGCCGGGTTGCCGTCGCAATCGCCCATGCCCGCGGTGCACATCGTCCGAACGCACGCGCCGAGCGCGCACGCCGCCGTGGCGCCGGGGAAGTTGCACACCGTCCCGCAGGTGCCGCAGTTGGCCGTGTCGGTGCGGAGGTTCACCTCGCAGCCGTTCATCGGGTTGCCGTCGCAGTCGGCGTAGCCCGCGTCGCACATGCCCATCCCGCAGCGGCCCATGGTGCAGACCGCCGCGGCGTGCGCCGGAGGCGTACACGCCATCCCGCAGCCGCCGCAGTGGGCGAGCGACGTGGTGGTGTCGGTCTCGCAGCCGTTGTTGGCGCTGCGGTCGCAGTCGCCGAAGCCCATGCGGCACGACTCGATGGCGCACGCGCCGCCGATGCACGTCGGCGTCCCGTTGGGGGTGCTGCACGCGCTGCCGCAGGCGCCGCAGTGGGCGGAGTTCGCCTGCGTGTCGACGCAACCGCCCGCGCAGCACGCGCGACCCGAGGGGCACGCGTGCGAGGCGTTGCAGCCCTCGACGCAGGCGCTCCCCATGCAGAGCTGCCCGAGGGGACAGTGCGTGTCGGTGACGCAGGGGACGCACATGTGCGAGGCCGTGGCGCAGTGCAGAGAGCCCGCACCGCCGTCGCTCATGCCCGCGCAGTCGGTGTCGTTGCGACAGCCCGAGACGCACTGGTTGAGGCCCGGAGAGCAGTACTGCCCGACGGGGCACGTGTCGCTCGCGGGGGTGCACTCGGGGGCCGTGTCGGGCGTGTCCATCGAGGCGTCGGAGACGTCGGTGGACTTGGGCACGTCCGCGTTGCCGTGCGGGCCCTGAAAGGTGTCCCAGTTGAACGAGCAGGCCCCGAGGAGCGTCGCCGCGACGCAGAGAAGGAACACGTTGTGCGAGCGCATCAGAACACTCCGCCGAGCGAGACGCCGTTGCCCGAGAGGCCCACGGTGACGGTCGGCGCGGGAGGCTGCTCCTGCGCGGGGCGACCGACGAGGAAGAGCACGGTCGCGGCTACGGCGCCCGCGATGCCGACGCCGAGCGAGACGTTGGCGAGCGTGGTGAGGGTCTTGCCGCCGTCGCGCAGCGAGAGGTCCTCCTGCGAGCAGGCGACGGCGCCGCCGCAGCGCGACGAGATGTCGTTGAAGCGCGCGCTCGCGAGGGCGCCGAAGGCGGCGAAGCCCACGATGCCGGCGGCGCCGACGCCCACGCCGATCCAGCCGTAGCTGCGGGGGACGCCTCCCCTCGGCGGCGGAGCGACCACGACGGGGGGCGTGCGGAGGGGCCGCGCGACCTCGGTGTGACCTTCGAGCACGGGCCTTCTGCGAAGCGGAATCCCGACGGTGGCCTCGCCGCCCGCGACCACGTCGGACTCGCGGTCTTCGGGGAAGAACTCGGGCGACTCGACGTGCACGGTGATGTGCCCCGGCATCACGGGCATCGCGACGCCGACGCCCTCGCGGGGGATGTCTCTGCCGTTCACGCGCACCACGGCGTTCGACGGGAGATCAGGGACGGTGACCGTGAGCCTCCCGACGCGCGGCCTGACCGCCGTGAGCTCGCTGTTGGCGACGTCGCGGGTGGTGGCGTAGCGCGGGTCTGACGCGGCGCGGTCGCCGGCCTCGCGGGCGGTGCGTTCGAACTCGAGCACCGACTCGTCGAAGCGGCCGAGCTCGCGCAGACACCGCGCGATGTAGAGCCGCGTGTTGGGCGAGTTGTAGAGCGAGATCGACTGGCGGAACTCCGCGAGGGCGGGCTCCCACTGGCGCTGGTCGTAGAGGGCGGAGCCCTGCGAGAAGCGCTGCTGCGCGAAGGCGGTGTTGTCCTGCGCGGCGGCCGCCGCGGGCGCCGCGAGCAGCGAGAGGGTGAGTAGAACTGTCGTGGCTCGCATCGTGGGTTCTCAGATCCCGCTCGGGCGAAACTCTCCGCTGCCCTGTTGAGGCTGCGCGGGCGGAAGCGCGGGCGTCGTCTCTGCGTGACCGGCTCCGACGCGGGGTGCGCGGGGGCCGCGTCCTGCGCGCGGGGGATGGTGTCCGCGCGGTTGAGTCTGGTCGTCGGTCTGCGCGGGCTGCGTGTCGGGCGCGGGCTGCGCGACGACCGCGGGCTGCGTGTCGGGCGCGGGCTGCGCGACGACCGCGGGCTGCGTCTGGGGCGCGGGCTGCGCGACGGGCGGCGTCGGAGGCGCAGGCGTCGGAGGGGCCGCGCGGAGCACCGCGTTGGTGCCCGGCGGCGGCGTGTTCGCAGACGTCGTGGCGTTGCGCATCGCCACGCCCCCCACGACGACGAGGAGGAGCAGAACGGCGGCCGCGGCGGCGTAGAGGCCCTTGCGGCGCGGGGAGCCCTCGGGCTCGATCTCGAGCACCGAGGCGTCACCCGCGACGGGCGTCGGGAGCAGCGGAGCGGACAGCGCGCCGGGGAGCGGCGGGACGTTGGTCCGCGTCGATCCGCCGTGGGCGAAGGGGTTTTGAATGTCCGAAGCCGCGCGCACGCCGGAGTGCTCGACGGGCAGCGGCAGGGCGGCGCCCTCGCTGAACTTGCGGACGAGCTCGCGGCGCTTCTGGATGGGCTCGGCGAGGAGGTCGCAGATGTACGCGGCCACGGCGCGCGTCGTGGCGACCTTGAGCACGTCGAGGTTCTCGAGCGCGTCGGCGAACTCCGCGGCAGACTGGAAGCGCTTGTCGGGGTCGCGCTCGAGGGCCTTTCGAAGCACCGCGTCGACCTCGGGCACGATCTCGGGTGCGACCGTCGAGGGCGCGGGCACGACGCCGTGCAGTACGAGGTTGAGCGTCTCGGCCTCGGTGTCGGCGCGAAAGAGTCGACGCCCCGTGAGGGCCTCCCAGAGCACGACGCCCGCGGCGTACACGTCGGCGCGTCGGTTGACGTTCGTCGACGAGAGCTGCTCGGGCGCCATGTACGACATCTTGCCCTTCACCTGTCCCTCGCGGGTGACGGTGAGGCGGGCCTCGGCCTTCGCGATGCCGAAGTCGGTGATGCGGGTCACGCCATCGACGCCGACGAGGATGTTCTGCGGAGACACGTCGCGGTGGACGATGTTGAGCGGATGGCCCTGGTGATCCTTGAGCTCGTGGGCCGCGTGGAGGCCCGAGAGCACGTCGATCATGACGCGCAGGGTGATGGGCACGGGCACGCGCTCGCCCCTTCGCGCCGCGGCCTTGATGAGCCCCGAGATGCGGTCTCCCTCGATGTACTCCATCACGAGGTAGAGCTGCTCGGCCTCGCCGACGTCGAGGGTGCTCACCACGTTGGGGTGGTGGATCCTCGCCGCCAGCCGGGCCTCGTCGAGGAACATCGACGAGAACTCCTCCTCGTGGCGCAGGTGGGGGTGGCACACCTTGATCGCGACGACGCGCTCGAAGCCCGCCACGCTGCGCGCCCTCGCGAGATACACCGTGGCCATGCCGCCCGTGGCGATCTCGTGGAGCAGCTCATAGCGACCGAGCTGTAGCCCGACCCGCACGCCACCGAGCGACGGCGGGCTCTCCTGGAGGGGGGTACCGTCCCCTTTCATCATAGGGTCGCGATTGTGCGACTTTCGGTGTCGCTTCTGCAAGCACCACGCAATCGAACAGCGTGGGCGGAGCGACGAATCACCCTCCGCGCGGAGACCCCAACGGTGCTCGGGGTTGCGCGGAGGGTGTACGAAACGGTGTCGCTTAGTAGCGGTAGTGCGAGGGCTTGAAGGGTCCCGCGACGGGGACGCCGAGGTACTCGGCCTGCGTGTGCGAGAGGCTCGTGAGCTCGACGCCGAGCTTGGCGAGGTGGAGCGAGGCGACCTTCTCGTCGAGCTGCTTGGGCAGCATGTGGACGCCGAGGGGGTAGCGCTCGAGGTGGTTCCAGAGCTCGATCTGGGCGATGACCTGGTTGGTGAACGAGGTCGACATCACGAACGAGGGGTGACCCTTGGCGCAGCCGAGGTTCAGGAGGCGCCCCGAGGCGAGCACCGTGAGGCGCTTGCCGCTCGGGAAGATGTACTGATCGAGCTGGGGCTTGATGTTCTCCTTGGTGATCTCGGGGTTCTTCTCGAGCCAGGCGACCTGGATCTCCGAGTCGAAGTGGCCGATGTTGCCGAGGATCGCGCCGTCCTTCATGCGGCTCATGTGCTCGCCGGTGATGACGTCGGAGCAGCCCGTGGCGGTGATGAAGATGTCGGCCGTGTCGACGACGCTCTCGAGGCGCTTGACCTCGAAGCCCTCCATCGCGGCCTGGAGCGCGCAGATGGGGTCGATCTCGGTGACCACCACGCGGGCGCCCATTCCACGGAACGCCTGCGCGCAGCCCTTGCCCACGTCGCCGTAGCCCGCGACGACGCAGAGCTTGCCCGCCACCATGACGTCGGTGGAGCGCTTGAGGCCGTCGATGAGCGACTCGCGGCAGCCGTAGAGGTTGTCGAACTTCGACTTCGTCACCGAGTCGTTGACGTTGATCGCGGGGACCTTGAGCGTGCCCTTGCGCGCCATCTCGTAGAGGCGGTGCACGCCCGTGGTGGTCTCCTCGGAGATGCCGCGGATCGGGTCCGTGCCCGCGAAGAGCTGCGGGTAGCTCTGGTGGATGAGCACCGTGAGGTCCCCGCCGTCGTCGAGGATCATGTTCGGGCCCTTACCGCCCTCGAAGGCGAAGAGCTGCTGCTCGAGGCACCAGTTGTACTCGTCCTCGGTCTCGCCCTTCCACGCGAAGACGGGCACGCCCGTCACGGCGATGGCCGCAGCGGCCTCGTCCTGCGTCGAGAAGATGTTGCAGCTCGTCCAGGTGACCTCGGCGCCGAGGTGCTTGAGCGTCTCGATGAGCACCGCCGTCTCGATGGTCATGTGCAGGCAGCCCGCGACGCGCGCGCCCTTGAGCGGCTGCTGCGCGCCGAACTCCGCGCGCACCGCCATGAGCCCCGGCATCTCCTTCTCGGCCATGCGGATCGCCTTGCGGCCCCACTCGGCGAGGGAGATGTCCTTGACCTTGTAACGCCCCTTGATCTCGTTGTTCATCGCTTCGCTCCGTTGTGTGCGCGCCCCTTCGGCGCGGCCTTGCTGTCATCGCTCGCGGGGGTCGCCTCGGGCGCCCTCGCGGTCATCACGGCCCACGGGACGTGGCGGTCGACGCCGCCTCCGCACCACAGGGCCGGCACCTTCGTGAAGTGGATCTCTTCGAGCCCCGCGTCGCGCGCCGCCCTGCGGAGCTCCGTGGCTTCGAAGCCGAGCCAGAGGTCGGCCTGCTGCGCGCGCAGGGCCTCGTCCTCGTGGCGCTCGTAGTCGATCACCGTGATCGCGCCACCCGGGCGGGCGAGCGACGCGATGGCCTTGAGCGTCTCCGCGGGCCTCGGCGCGTGATGGAGCACCCTCGCCGCGAACACCGCGTCGGCGCCGCGCTTCGACCGCTGCCGCACCGCGCGCTGCACCTTCGCGCCGTCGAGCTCGTCTTCGATGAGGTCGACGTTTTCGAAGCCGCGCTGCGACACGCGATCGGCCGCGATGGCGAGCTGCGCCGCCGAACGATCAACGGCCACCACGCGCTCATAGAGCGGCGCGAGCACTTCGAGCAGGCGCCCGTCACCCGTCCCCGCGTCGACCGCGAGCGCGCGGTCAGGGAGCAGCGGCGCCACCGCGGCGAGGTACGCCGCGAGCTCTGAGGGCGGACCAGGCTGCGCGCCGTTGCGCCCCGGGCGAGAGAAGAACTCCCGCGTGGTGCTCTCCCGCGCGCGGATCACCTCGGCCACGCGCGTGAGGCTCCCGTCGCGCTCGCAGAGCGAACGCCCCGTCGCGAGCGCGTCGGCCACCACGGCGTCGTCGTGCGCCGTCGCCGAGAGCCGAACGAGCGTCCACGTCCCCTGCCGACGAACGCCCACGACGCCCGCCTGACGCAGCGCCGCGACGTGCCGAGACACCGTGGGCTGCACCTCGCCGAGAAGCTCCGCGAGCTCACCGACCGCGAGCTCGTCCTCGCCCGCGAGCGCCATCAGCCGCAGCCGCGAGGGCTCCGCGAGGAGCCGATACAGCTCCCAGCGGCCTCGGGGCGCGGCGCTCTCGGTAGGCGGTGCATCCATGCAGGGAGCCTTATATCCGTTCATACGGATGGATGCAAGTATGTTCCGCGAGGGTGGGCGTTGGCGCGGTGCGCTCACGCGCGCCCGTTTGTGAGCGAGCGGAGGATGGAGCGAAGCAAGCGGCGGGTGGGCAGGGTGCGTTCAGCGGCGGGGAGACGTGCGCAGCACCACGAGCGGGTGCAGCGCTTCGGGGTGCGCGGCGCCGTCGGTCACCCACGGGTCGGGCGCGTCGACGTCGCCCGCGTAGGCGAGCGAGCGGGCCCTGCAACCGTGCTGTCCGGCCGACGGAATGCGCATCCGACGCATCGTCTCGGACTCTCTCCAGAGCGTCGCGAAGGGGCGCTCTCGCACGTTGCCCGCGACGAAGTCGTCTCCGAGGAAGCTGCACGGGTTCACGTCGCCCGAGACCGACACCGAGCACACCGTCGCGCCCGCGCCGCACGCGAGGTCATCGACGGCCGTCGCGCGCGCATCGTCGCGGCTCGTGGGGCTGAAGGGATCGACCGCGCGGAGGTCGTGCTCCCCCAGGTCGAGCGTGCTCATCGT
Organism: Myxococcota bacterium; assembly: GCA_052035985.1. Lineage (GTDB taxonomy): Bacteria > Myxococcota_A > Polyangia > Polyangiales > CAISKJ01. The sequence goes on from JBPOHC010000119.1 coordinate 9,603, forward strand.
GGAGAGTCGTGTGAGCGCCGCCGAGTAGTCTTCGAACGAGGGCATGAGCTCGGGGTGCTCGCGCGCCACGCCCACGGGGTAGAGCGGACGGAACACGGCCGTGTGCGCGCCCACCTCGGCGGCGAGACGCGCGCAGTCTTCGACCTCGGCGGCGTTGTGGCGCATCACCGTGAAGGCCAGCGTGAAGCGCGCGTGACGGCCGAGCGTGACGAGGCGCTCCCGCACGCGATCGAAGACGCCGTGACCGCGCACGCGGTCGTTGCTCTCGGCCGTGGCGCCGTCGAGGCTCACGTTGAGCCACACGAGGTCGCGACGCGCGAACTCGCGCGCGATGCGGTCGTCGAGGAGGAGCGCGTTGGTCGTCACGCAGGGGTGCAGACCGCGCGCCGTCGCGGCGTCGAGGATTTCGAATAAGTCCTTCCGTAAGAGGGGCTCGCCGCCCGTGATTCCGAGGCGAAAGCTGCCGAGCGCGGCGAGGTCGGCGAAGAGCGCGTCGAGCTCCGAGAGCGTGAGAGGCGACGCGCGACGAGGGAGCTCCCCCGCGAAGCAGTGCGCGCACGTGAGGTTGCACGCGGCGACGACCTCCTGATGCACCGCGAGGGGCCCCGCGAGGTGATCGGGCGGAACGTCTCCCACGTCGAGCGCGACGCCCGCGAGGCGGCCCTGGAGGTCGAAGTATCCGCGCGCCTCGAGGTCCTCGAAGAAGTCCGTCACCGCGGCGCGGTCGTCGGGGTCTTCGCACTTCGAAATGACTGCGTAGAAGGTCTTTTCGAGCGTCTCTCGGAGGAGCCTCGCCCCCTCGTGATCGAAGGGCGCGTAGCGCGACGTGCGTCGATCGAAGACCGTCGCGCCGAAGTGCTGGGCGACGAGCACCAGCGGCGGACGCGCGCTCACGGGCGCTCGACGCCGTGCGCCCTCGTGTCGTGACGCACGATGCGGAAGCCGATGTTGGGGTTGCTGTGATCGCCGCGTCCGTCGCGCCAGGTCGAGGGCTCGAGGCCCATGCGCCAGGTCACGGTGCACACGTCTTCGCAGTCGCTCCACGAGCCGCCGCGGAGCACCTTCTGCTTGCCGTCGGGCGGGCCCTCGGGGTCGCTCTCCGTCGCGTGACCGTAGGCTTCGGCGTCGTACCAGTCGTGGGTCCACTCCCACACGGTGCCGACCATCGCGTGGAGGCCGTAGCCGTTGGGCGCGTAGGCTCGCGGCACGTTGATCGCCGCGCGATCGAAGGCGCCGAAATCGCAGCGCGTCGTGCTCGGAGGCTCGGTTCCCCAGGGGTAGGAGCAACCGCGGAGTCCGCCGCGCGCGGCCTTCTCCCACTCGGCCTCGGAGGGGAGCCAGTAGTGAACGTCGGGCGTCGAGAGGCGCTCGGTGAGGGCCTCGGCGTCGTACCAGCCCACGGCGATCATGGGCTTGGCGTCCCAGCTCTCGGGCGCCTCGGCGTCGTCTCTCGGAGGCTCGGGGAAGAGGTCGCGCAGGCCGCTCTCGGGCGTGATCGCGAGGTGCGCGTGCCAGTCGGCGGCGCCCGTCGTGTGCGACTCGCAGTACTGCAAGCGGATCTTGTTGTCCTCGTAGAGGCTGAACGCGGCGCGGTCGAACGTGTCGTCTTCGTCCCTCGTCGCGTTCTCACGCTCGGCGATCTCGGGGGGAACTCCGTCGGGCGGCGGCTCCCACCCCATGAGCCGACAGTACGCGGTCCATGAGATGGGCGCGTCGGTGATCCAGTAGCCGCCGAGGGTGACGCGGTGCGCGGGTCGCTCGTCGGGCTCGCCCTCGTCGTTGCCCATCACGAAGGCGCCCGCGGGCACGTAGCGGAACACCAGCCCGTGCTCTCGCACCTCGAGCTGATCGAGCACGCGGCGCCGCGCGGCGATCACGATGGCCTCGTCGGGCGCGGCCCCGTATGCGAGGTCGTACGCGCTCGCCGCGAGGCGCAGCTCGCCCGCGGCTTCGAAGATCACACCCGCTTCCATCAGCTCGCGCCACGAGCGGTCGAGCGCGTCGGTGGAGAGCACCCACGCGAGGTCTTCGAGGTCGGTCACGCGCCCCCTCCGGGCTCACCCACCAGAGGGATGCGGAAGCGCTTTCGGATCCAGAACTCTCCGTCGTGCTCGGGGATGCCGATCGCGATCACGCCGTCTTTCGTGAGGTTGCGATGGTGCCACGCCGCGGCGTCGCGCTCGGGCGGAGCGGCGATCGACACGGCCCGCGCGGGCGTCCACGCGCCGTCGTCGAAGGGGTCGTCGCGCCAGCGCGCGTCGTCGGGGGGCTCCGTGGTCGCGCGCCACGTCCCGTCGTCGGCCGAGTCGCACGCGAAGGAGAGGCCCGTCGCGCGCGACACGCGGCGGTCGTAGCCCTTCTCCTCGAAGCGCACGCTGCACATGACCGCGCCGCCGCGCGCGTGGATCGCGAGCACGTGGTCTCCCCTCGCGAGGAGCGCGCGCGAGCTCGGCGGGGCGGCGCCGTCGATCGTGAGCGTCGCGCCCTCGACCGTCGCGTAGAGCCTTATCTGTACGGTGATTTCACGGTCGGCGTTGATCCAGCGGAGGACCACGCCGCCGCAGCCCGCCGGCACCTCGCAGTGCGAGTGCTCCTCGAGGACGAGGCGCGGCGAGCGCTTGCGGTATCGATCGGGACCGTTGAGCTTCGGTCCCTCGTCTGTCACGTCGCGGCCTTGGAGCGCAGCGCGGCCTGCGCGGCGGCGAGGCGCGCGATGGGCACGCGGTAGGGCGAGCAGCTCACGTAGTCGAAGCCCTCTTCATGGCAGAAGGCCACCGACGCGGGGTCGCCGCCGTGCTCGCCGCAGATGCCCACCTTGAGCTTGGGCTTGATCGAGCGGCCCTTGGCCACGGCCATGCGAATGAGCGACCCGACGCCGTCGCGGTCGAGCGTGACGAAGGGGTCGCGCGCGAAGATCCCGAGCTCGACGTAGCGCCCGAGGAAGCGCCCCGCGTCGTCGCGCGAGAGGCCCAGGGTGGTCTGCGTGAGGTCGTTGGTGCCGAAGGAGAAGAAGTCGGCGTGGTGGGCGATCGCGTCGGCCACGACGCAGGCGCGCGGCAGCTCGATCATCGTGCCGAGCGTGTAGGGGATGTCGACGTTGGCCGCGGCGAGGATCTCCTTCGCGGTCTTGTCGCAGAGCTCGCGGAGGCGCTCGAGCTCCGAGGCCATGCCCACGAGGGGGATCATGATCTCGGGGCGCACCTTGACGCCCTCGCGGTGACACACCACGGCGGCCTCCATGATGGCGCGCGTCTGCGTCTCGTAGATCTCGGGGTGCGTGATGCCGAGGCGGCACCCGCGGTGACCGAGCATCGGGTTGGCCTCGTGCAGGGCCGTCACGCGGGCCTTCACGGCGTCGGGCGTCACGCCGAGCGACGCGGCCACGATCGCCACCTGCGCGGGCTCCGTGGGGAGGAACTCGTGGAGCGGCGGGTCGAGCAGGCGCACCGTGACGGGGAGGCCGTCCATGGCCTTGAAGATCCCGACGAAGTCCTGGCGCTGCATCGGGAGGATCTTCGCGAGGGCCTTGCGGCGGTCGGCCTCGGTGTCAGCGAGGATCATCTCGCGCACCGCGAGGATCTTCGCCTCGTCGAAGAACATGTGCTCCGTGCGGCAGAGGCCGATGCCCTCGGCGCCGTAGCTGCGCGCGGTCTCGGCGTCGTGCGGCGTGTCGGCGTTGGTGCGCACGCCCAGGCGACGCGTCTCGTCGACCCAGCCCATCATCGCGCGGAAGTTCTCGTCGAGCGCGGGCGCCGTGCGGGGCACCGCGCCGAGGATCACCTCGCCCTTCGATCCGTCGAGCGTGAGGATGTCGCCCTTGCGGAGCGTGACGTGACCCTCCTTCGTGCGGGCCGTCATCTCGCCCTTGCCGTACGAGACGTCGATGTCCGAGCAGCCCGCGACGCAGCACTTGCCCATGCCGCGCGCGACGACGGCGGCGTGCGAGGTCATGCCGCCGCGCGCCGTGAGAATGCCCTCGGCGGCGTTCATGCCGTGGATGTCTTCGGGCGAGGTCTCGAGGCGCACGAGGATGACTTTTTCGCCCTTGGCGGCCATCTCTTCGGCCTCGTCGGCGTGGAAGACGATCTTGCCCGTGGCGGCGCCCGGCGACGCGGGGAGGCCCTTCGCGAGCACCTTGCGGGGCGCGTTGGGGTCGAGCGTCGGGTGCAGGAGGTCGTCGAGGCGCGCGGGGTCCATGCGGAGCACGGCCTCGTCGCGGGTGATGAGCCCCTCGTTCACCATCTCGACGGCGATGCGCACCATGGCCTTCGCCGTGCGCTTGCCGTTGCGGGTCTGGAGCATCCAGAGCTTGCCGCGCTGGATGGTGAACTCGATGTCCTGCATGTCGCGGAAGCGCTTCTCGAGGCGCTGATACACGGCCACGAGGTCGGCGTAGGCCGCGGGCATGAGCTCTTCGAGCGAGGTGGGCTCGCCCGACGCGTAGGCGCTCTTGGTGATCGACTGCGGGGTGCGAATGCCCGCGACCACGTCTTCGCCCTGCGCGTTGACGAGGAACTCACCGAAGAACCTCCCCTCGCCCGTCGAGGGGTCGCGGGTGAAGGCCACGCCCGTGGCGCAGTCGTCGCCGAGGTTGCCGAAGACCATCGCCTGCACGGTCACCGCGGTGCCCCAGTGCCCGGGGATGTTGTTGAGCTTGCGGTACGTGACGGCGCGGGGGTTCTCCCAGCTACCGAAGACCGCGCCGACGGCGCCCCAGAGCTGCTTCCAGGGGTCGGCGGGGAAGTCGACGCCGAGGCGCTCGCGGATGGCGGTCTTGAACTCCGCGACGAGCTCGCGCAGGGCCTTCTCGTCGAGCTCGGTGTCGAGGTTCACGCCGCGCGAGCGCTTCTTCGCGTCGAGGATGACCTCGAAGGGGTCGTGCTCGGTCTTCGACTCGGGCTTGAGCCCGAGCACCACGTCGCCGTACATCTGCACGAAGCGGCGGTAGCTGTCCCAGGCGAAGCGCGCGTTGCCCGAGGCCTTCGCGAGCGCTTCGACGGTGGTGTCGTTGAGCCCGAGGTTGAGCACGGTGTCCATCATCCCGGGCATCGAGACGCGGGCGCCCGAGCGCACCGAGACGAGCAGGGGGTTGGTGCCGTCGCCGAAGCGCGCGCCCATCGCGTCTTCGATCTCGCGCATGGCCTCGCGGACCTGCGCCTCGCAACCCTCGGGGAGCGTTCCCCCGTGCGAGACGTGGTGAGCGCACACCTCGGTGGTGATGATGAAACCCGCGGGGACGGGGATCCCCATGCGGGCCATCTCTCGCAGCCCCTGCCCCTTGCCGCCGAGCAGCTCCTTCGCGTTGGGGACATCATCGGCGGTGGTCTTGCCACCGAAGGAATACACGTGTCGCATCATCTGGAACCTCTCCTTGCGGGCCGCGATCGTTCGCAAGATCGGGACCGTTTCATTGAGAACGCCGTGCCTCGCTGCGCCCACCGCCGCGCGCTCCGCGTTCACGCACGAAGCGCCGCCCGCGCACGATACGCCCCCTTCACGGCGACCTTCGAGCCCCTCTCGCGCTGGGAGGCCATCACCTCGCGGGCTTCACCTCGCCCGAGGCCCTCGCGGGGCGCGCGTCAGGCGTTGACCTGCCGCGTCACGGAATCGCTTCTTTTCAGGGCTTTGCGCGGGTGTAGGATCGCGCCCCTCGAAGGAGCTTCCATGACCCTCGCACGCATCACCGAGCCCCTCGTTCGCGACGCCGACGGCGCGCTTCGACCCGCGACCTGGGACGAGGCCCTCACCCGCGTCGCCGAGGGCTTTCGCGCGGCGAGAGACCAGCACGGCGGCAACGCCTTCGGGGTGTTCAGCTGTTCGAAGGCCACCAACGAGGTGAACTACATCGCGCAGAAGTTCACCCGCGCGGTGATGGGCAGCAACAACATCGATAGCTGCAACAGGACCTGACACGCCCCGAGCGTCGTCGGTCTGGCGACGGTATTCGGAGCGGGCGGGAGCACGAGCTCGTACCGCGAGGTCGAGGACACCGACGCGGTGATCCTCTGGGGCTCCAACGCCCGCGAGACGCACCCGATCTTCTTTCACCACGTGCTCAAGGCGGTGCACCGCGGGGCGAAGCTCTACGTCGTCGATCCGAGGGAGACCTCGTCTGCGCGCTGGGCCGACGGGTGGCTCCCGCTGCGGGTGGGCAGCGACATCGCGCTCGCGTGCGCCGTGGGTCGCGTGATCGTGACCGAGGGCATCGTGCGAGAGAGCTTCATCCGTAACGCGACGGTGGGCTTCGAAGCGTGGCGGGCCTCGGTTCTACCGTGGACGCTCGAGCGCGCCGAGCAGGTGACGGGGGTTCCGAGGGAGCTCATCACGCGCATGGCGCGGGACTACGCGAAGGCCGACCGCGCGATGATCTGCTGGACGCTCGGGATCACCGAGCACCACAACGCCGTCGACAACGTGCTCTCGCTCATCAACCTCGGACTCGCCACGGGGAACGTCGGTCGCTGGGGCGCGGGGCTCAACCCGCTGCGCGGACAGAACAACGTCCAGGGCGGCGGAGACATGGGCGCGCTCCCGCACAAGCTCCCGGGCTTTCAAGACGTCGAAGATGACACCGTGCGCGGCCGCTACGGCGCGCTCTGGGGCTGCACCATCCCGCCCAAGAAGGGCTGGCACCTCACGGACATGTTCCACGCGATGGAGCGCGGCGAGATGCGCGCGCTCTACATCATCGGCGAGAACCCCGCGCAGAGCGAGGCCGACGGGCACCGCGCGCGGAGGCTCATCGGGAGCGTTGATTTCGTCGTCGTGCAAGACGTGTTTCGCACGGCCACCGCGGAGCTCGCCCACGTCGTTCTCCCGGCGTCTTCGAGCTGGAGCGAGAGCGAGGGGACGGTCACCAACTCCGAGCGCAGGGTACAACGCGTGAGGGCCGCGATGCGTCCGCCCGGGAGCGCGAAGGACGACGTAGCGATCATCGCGGAGCTCGCGCGGAGGATGGGACGCGACCTCGGACCGAGCTCACCGGAAGCGCTCTGGGACGAGATGCGATCGCTGAGTCCCATGCACCGCGGGATGAGCTACGCGAGGCTCGAAGCGCTCGGCGGGATTCAGTGGCCGTGCTCCGACGAGACGCACCCGGGGACGCCCTTCCTCCACGCGCGGCTCTGGGCGGAACCGAGGGAGGGCCCCGCGGCGCCGTTCTCCGTGGTGCTCAACGAGGGCCCCGTGGAGCACCTCTCGCCGGAGTTTCCGCTCACGCTCACGACGGGCCGTCGGCTCGACTCGTACAACACCGGGGTTCAGACCGCGGCGCTCGCGTCTCCCCTCCGTCGCGGCGAGACCGTCGACATGGCTCCCGGCGACGCGCGACGGCTCGGGCTCCGCGACGGTGAGCGCGTGCGCGTGGTCTCTCGTAGAGGCGCCGTGATCGCGCCGCTCCGCATCGATCACGGGCTGCGCGATGGGCTCGTGTTCATGACCTTTCACTTTCCCGACGAGGTCGACACCAACGCGCTCACCATCGACGCGACGGACCCTCGCTCGGGCACCGCGGAGTTCAAGGCCGCCGCCGTGCGCGTCGAGCGCGCCCCCTCCGAAGCGTCTGCAACCGCCGTCTGACTCACACCCGCAGAAGCGCCCCCGTGGACCTCCGCCCCATCGCCACAGCAGCCTCCGACGACGAGCGCGCCCTCATCGACGCCTCGCTCGGCCCCCTCGACGATCGCGTCTCGCTCCAACGCGCGAGGGCGCGGCGTCACCTCCTGCTCCCGACGCTCCACGCGATCCAAAACCGCTTCGGCTGGATCTCTCCAGGCGCCCTCGGCTACGCGTGCGACAAGCTTCACGTTCCGCCCGCGGAGGCGTACGGCGTCGCGAGCTTCTACGCGCTCTTCGCGCTCGCCGAGCGGCCCCCGGTGGTGGCGCATGTCTGCGACGACGTGGCCTGCCTCGCCGCGGGCGCAGAGGATCTCTGCCACGCGCTCGAACGCTCCGTCGGACATCACGGAGCGCCCTCACGCGAAGACCCCGCGACGACGTGGCACCGCTCTCCGTGTCTCGGGATGTGCGAGCAGGCGCCCGCCGCGATGCTCGTCTCCGCGGGTGAGAGCCCCTTCGAACGCGGCTTCGGTCACGCCACGGAAGCGTCTGTGAGAGAGGCGCTTCGAACGCGTCAGGTCGCGATTCCCGCGCGTGCGCCGACGCCGCAGACCGATCGCTCCGCGGTGAGGCTCCTCGCGCGCGTGGGCGCGGTCGACCCCGAGAGCCTCGACGCGTATCGCGCGCATGGCGGGTATGCGGCGCTCCGTCGGACATTCGAAGTGGGCGCCGCGTGGGTGATGCGCGAGCTCGACGAGTCGGGGCTCTCGGGACGCGGCGGCGCGGCCTTTCCCGCGGGGCGAAAGTGGATGGCCGTGGCGAAGGCCGCGGGCCGCGTGAAGCACGTCGTCTGCAACGCCGACGAGTCGGAGCCGGGGACCTTCAAAGACCGCGCGCTCCTCGAGGGCGACCCCTTCGCGCTCGTCGAAGCGATGACACTCGCGGGCGTCACGGTCGGCGCCGAGAAGGGCTGGATCTACCTCCGCGGCGAGTACCCGCTGGCCCGTGAGCGACTCGCGAACGCCATCGCGCAGGCGCGGTCGATGGGCCTCCTCGGCGACGACGTGATGGGGCGCGGCGCGCGCTTCGACATCGAGCTCAGGATCGGCGCGGGCGCGTACATCTGCGGCGAGGAGACAGCACTGCTCAACTCCATCGAGGGCTATCGCGGAGAGCCTCGGACGAAGCCGCCCTTTCCCGTCGACGAGGGTCTCTTCGGTCAGCCGACGCTCATTCACAACGTCGAGACGCTGCTCAACGCGCCCTTCATCGTGCGCGAAGGCGCCGCCGCGTACCGCGCGCTCGGCACGAAGGCATCACCCGGCACGAGGCTCTTCTGCGTGTCGGGCGGCGTGCGCGCGCCGGGCGTGTACGAGCTGCCCTTCGGCGTCACGCTCGGCGCGCTCGTCGAGGCCGCGGGAGGGCTCCGCGAGGGCCGTACGCTGCAAGCGATTCTTCTCGGCGGCGCCGCGGGGACCTTCGTCACGGCCGAGCACCTCGACATGCCGCTCACCCTCGAAGACGCGCGCGCTCGCGGCGCCACGCTGGGCTCGGGCGTGGTGCTCGTGCTCGACGATTCAGTCCCGATCGGCCCCGTGCTCACGCGCATCGCGCGCTTCTTCCGCGAGGAGTCGTGCGGGCAGTGCACCCCCTGTCGCGTGGGAACCGTGCGCCAGCACGAGCTCATCGAGCGCCTCGCGCGACCCGAGCGACGCGCGCAGCGAGACACAGACCTCGCGCTGCTGAGAGAGCTCTCCGCGTGCATGCGCGACGCGTCGATCTGCGGCCTCGGACAGACCGCGTCGAGCGCCGTGGAGTCCGCCGTCGTGAAGCTCGCGCTCTGGCCCGGAGGAGCGTCGTGAAGCATCTCCCCATCGTCACGCACTCCGTCGATCGCGTCGTCGAGCTCAGCATCGACGGCAGGGTCGCGCGCGTCCCCGAGGGAGCGACCATCCTCGACGCGTGCAGGTCGCTCGGCATCGACGTGCCCACGCTCTGTCAGGCCGACAACCTCACGCCCGTGAACGTGTGCCGCGTGTGCGTCGTCGAGCTCGAAGGCGCTCGCACCCTCGTCGCGTCGTGCTCACGAAAGGCCGAGCCCGGGATGGTCGTCCGCACCGACTCCGAGCGCGTGCGCGTCTCGCGCAAGGTCGTGATCGAGCTGCTCGCGTCGTCGGTCGACACGGCCCTCTCCGACACGCTGCGCACGTGGGGAGAGCGCTACGGCGCGGCGCCCGAGCGCTTCGGCGGCGCCACCGTCGCGCAGCCGGTGAAGGACGACAACGACCTCTTCGTCCGCGACTATTCGAAGTGCGTGCTCTGTTACAAATGCGTCGAGGCGTGCGGCGACGACGCGCAGAACACCTTCGCGATCTCCGTTGCGGGGCGGGGCTTCGAAGCGCGCATCGCGACGGAGTTCGAAGTGGGTCTGCCCGCGTCGGCGTGCGTGTTCTGCGGCAACTGCGTGGGCGTGTGCCCGACGGGGGCGCTGATGTTCCGCGACGAGCATCGGATGCGCGCCGGGGGGACGTGGGCGCCCGAGCGGCAGACCGCGACGACGACGGTGTGCCCGTACTGCGGCGTGGGCTGCGCCGTGACGCTCCACGTTCAAGACGATCAGGTGGTGAAGGTCACCTCGCCCGTCGAGTCGACGGTGACCAACGGCCACCTCTGCATCAAGGGGCGCTTCGGCTGGCGCTACGTCAACAGCGGTCGGTGACCAACGGCATCATCTGATCGACTGCGTCGTGTCGGAGACCGCGATCGAAGGGGTCTTCACCCATCCGCGGCGCACGCCCCAGACGATGAGCGTGCCCGCGACGAGGCCCACGAGGTAGCCGTAGGGGAGCCCGATGACCGCGGCGGCGACCGCGAGCGCGACCCAGAGCGAGCTCGACTCGTTCGCCACGTCTCGCACGAGCGTCATGAGCGCGATGGCTTCGAAGAGCAGCACCACACCGAGCAGCGGCATCGGAAAGACGTGGACGATGCGCGCGAATCCCGGCGCGAAGAGGAGGCCGAGGAGGAGGTACATCGAGCCGTAGAGCACGGGCGCTCCCCCCGTGCGCGCGCCGAAGCCGTAGAAGCCCACGAGGCCGCCGCAGCCGTGACAGACCGGCACGCCGCCGAACCACGGCGCGATGAGGTTCATCGCCGCGTAGGTGAAGCCGATCTTTCGCACCGACACCGCGCGCTCGGGGAAGAGGTCTCGCGTCGTCTGGCTCGTCGCGATCACCGAGTTGCCGAGCGACAGCGGGATCTGCGGGAGCGCGAGGAGCAGCGCCCCCTGCGTGATCTCCTCGCGCGTCGGCGCGCGGAACGACGGCAGCCGCAGCCCCACGGCGCCGTGGAGCGACGCGCCGTCGAGCTTCACCGTGACGGCATAGACGAGCCCGAGCGCCATCACGACGAGCGGCGCAGGCACCCGTTGCTGGCGCCGCAGCGCGAGCAGCGCGACCACCGACACGAGCGCGAGCGCGTAGCCGGGGAGTCCGTCGGCGCGCGCGTAGTCCTTGAGCGCGAGCGTCGCGAGGGTCACGCCGAGGCCGAATTGAATCCCGCGGACGACCTCCTTGGGCACCACGCGAACGAGCGTGTCGAGGAGCCCCGTCACCGCGAGGACGAACATCGACACCCCGATCACGAGGCCGCCGCCCGCGAGGGTCCCCGCGGAGAGGCGCTGCGCGAGCATGATCGCGGCCATCGCCTTGAGCGGCTGCACGGGCATGGGGATTCCGTAGAGGATCCCCGTCGCGATCTGGAGCAGCCCGAACATCACGCAGACGCTCGCCGCGTCGAGTCCGCACGTCGCGATGAGCGCGATGAGGAGCGGGAGGTCGGTCCCGATGTCTCCGAAGGCGCCCGCGAGCTCCTGGCGGTCGAAGCGGAGCCTGGCGGTGAGGTTCGACGTGTTCAACGGTGCCACCGGGGTTCGCGCATCAAATCGCGGACGCGTGTCGAGGGGTGAGCTGAACGCGCCCGGCCGAGCGTGAGCGCGAGGAGGAGCGGAGAGAGATGGCGAGATGTCATTGCGCGCCTCCGACGCCCGCGCCGAGCGTGGGTCGCACGTTGTCGGTCGCCTCGTAGCGCTGCCCATCGAAGACGAAGCGGGTGCTCGCCTCGCCGCGCGCGAGCACGACGGCGCGCTGCGTGGGGTTCGCCGTCGCGAGCTCTCCGCCCACGGCGAGCACGAGCGACGCGTTGCCCGCGACCGCGTGCAGCCCCGCGGGCGTCTCGGGCGACGAGGGCGAGTACGACGTGACGTTGTTGGTGTGCATGGTGAATCCGTAGGCGCCGACGACGAAGGTGCTGTTCGCGTCCTGCATCCACACGCCCGCGAGGCCGGGCAGCGCGCCGAGGTCCGAGCCCGTTCGCCATCCCGTCGCGTCGCCGCGGACGACGATGCCGTCACCGGCGCCGCCGACCGCGAAGCACCGAGGCGCGATGCGGTCGCACGAGACGGTGAAGAGGCGGTTGTCGGTCGCGCGGATCGCCGCGTCAACACGGTTCCATCGGCCGTCGTCGCCGCGACGGAGGAGCGTCGCGCCCTCACCGACGATGAAGGTCCCGAGCGCGCCGTCGGCGATCTTGTAGAGGTTGCGCGCGCGCGCTCCCTCGGGGAGCAGCGCGTCTTGCCGTTCGAAGCGGGCGCCGTCCCAGTGCGCGATGACGCCGCGCGGGCCGTCGCCCGTCGAGCCGCCCACGAGCGTCACGTCGTCGGCCGATCGCGCGAGCATGCCCCAGAACGTCGGCGCGCCTTCGGGCCAGAGGTCTCCCGTCGCGAGCGTCTCGCAGCGTCCGTTGCGTCGTCGGATCACGCGTCCCCCCTCGCCCGCGGCGAAGACCACCTCGTCGGCGCCCGATCCCACGGCCTGCACCCACCAGAGCGCGCGATCGCTCACGCACGTCGTCGTGAGCGTCGCGTCTTCGTAGCGCACGAGCCGCCCCACGCGTCCGTCGGTGATCGTCGTGGGGTCGACGCCCACGTAGCCGCCCACGATCCACGCGCGGTGCGCGGTGCCTGGCTCGACCCAGGCCGAGAGCAGCGCGCCGCCTGGAGCGTCCGAGACTGCGAGCGCGAAGATCGATGACTTCGCCGCTCCGCCCGTGTCGCAGCCCGCGAGCAGCGCCGCGACGAGGAGCGTCGTCGACGCCCTCACGGCACCCTCACGGTTCCGCGTAGGAGCAGCGACCATGAGCTCGTCGAGTCGGGCGCCTCGATCGGCGCGCGGTCGAAGCGGTGGTAGTACGCCGCGAGCGAGAGCGCAGACCAGCGGTTCGCCCACCAGCGCAGCGCCGCGGCAGCGCCCCACACGCCGCCCGACTGAACGTCGGAGGCCATGTCTGCGAGCGTGAGTCTCTCGACGCGCGCCGCGATCTCCCACGCCCCGAGCGCGCCCGGCATCCATCCCTCGCGGTCGTAGTGCGGCCACTGACCCGCAAGACGTCGATGGCCCGAGAACATCCACGCGAGCTCGGCGACGGCGCCGTACGTGTACACGGGGTCAAGCTGAACGCGCGGCGTCGCGGGGTTGCCGTCGTTGTCGCGGGAGCGCGAGTCGCGCGCGAGCCCGCCCTCGATGGAGAGCTGCACGGGCCCGACCCACGCGCGGACGTGAGCGGTCATCGTCGCGCGAAGCCCCTCGATCGACGGAGGTCGATAGAACTGAAACCCGAGCGGCGTCGCGCCCGCGATGCCGACGCGATCGAGCGATTCGTTGATGATGCCCGCAACGCCGACGCGGAGACCCCAGAGCCCGTCTCGCGTCGCGTGTGCGCTGGCGCGGCCGAGCGCGAGGTCGATGCGGAGCGCGCCCGTAGGAACGTTGCCTTCGGGGCCGAGGGGATTGCCCGATCCGTTGCCGAAGCGCGCCCACACCTCCATCGGAACGCGCTTCGGGAACCAGTGCGCCTCGACGCCGAGGTCTCGATTGGGCCAGAGCGCGGTGACGGTCATCGCGCGCTCGGGGATGGGGAGCGCGAACGCGCGTTCGTCGCGCCCCGAGGGCATCGTGGGCATACGGAGAAAGCCCGCGTTCACTTCGAACTCGTCGCTCGCGCGCAGCGTCGCGAACGCGTCGAGGATGCCCGCCGTGGCGCGCGCGTACTCGCCCACGAAGCGGAGTTCCAACCACGGGAGCGGCTGCGCGCGGAGGCCCATGCGCGCCCTTCGAAGCGCGAGTCCCGCGTAGCCCTCGGCGTCGGAGCTGAAGTAGCGGTAGTCGCCCTCGACGAGCGCCTGCACCTCGACGGGAGACGGCGCGGGCGCGGGCGCGGGCGCGGGCGCGGGCGCGGGCGTCGGAGTCTGCGCGGCGGAGGTCTTCGCGACGAGCGCGAGCGAGGCCGCGAGCGCGAGCGAGGCCGCGAGCGCGACGCGCGCGTTCACGAGTCGACCGGGATGATGCGGATCTGATGGGACAGTCCGTCGGCCGCGTTGGTGTCGTGGTCGGCGACGAAGAGCCTGCGGTTGAGCGCGTCGTAGGCGACCCCGCGCGTCGACTGGAAGCCCGTGTCGAAGGTGGTCACCGAGCCATCGGAGGCGATGCGATACACGACGCCCGAGGTGCTCCCCGAGAAGAGCGAGCCCGCGGGACCTTCGCAGAGGAGGTCGGGGCCCATGAGCATCGCGAAGCGGCGCATGGTGGTGCCCGGCGAGGCGCGCTCGACGACGAGGAGCTCGTTGCGATCTTGATCGCTCACGAAGAGTCGCGCGCCCACGGCGAGCACGCCGACGGGCTTCGCGAGGCTCGTGAGAAAGTCGGTCTCCGCGCCCGTGAGCGAGAGCGTCGAGACGGTGCCCACGCGACCCGACGACGTGCGGAGGAACCATCCGTCATAGAGGGTCCCGTCGGAGGCCACCGCGAGGCCGATGCGTCGGCGCGTGGGGTCGAGGTTCGAGACGCGTCCCACGGTGCCGTCGCGCGAGGCGTAGACCACGTCGCCCGCGGTTCCGTCGCCGAAGCGCGTGACGACGAGGGTGCCGTCGGCGAGCCTCACGATCTGCCCGAGCCCGGGGCCCGTGGGAGGTCCCGGCGGGAGCGTCGCGACGACGCGCGTGGGCGCACCGTCACGCCACGCGAGCACGCGGTTGTTGGCGTTGTCGGCGATGTAGAGCGTCTGCTCCGAGGGCTCCCACCAGAGTCCGTTGGGGTCGCCGTCGAGCGCGAGGCGCACGGGACCACGCTGCGGCGCAGGCGCATCTGCGACATCGGCGCGCGCGGCGCTGTCGGTCGTCGCGCCGTCGGACGCGTCGTCGGTCGGCGTGACGTCGGCGGTCGAGACGTCGTTCGTGGTGGCGTCGTTGGTGGAGGCGTCAGGCGCGGCGGGCGAGCTCGAACACGCGGACGCGAGGACGAAGAAGCACCAGAGGGGTCTCATCGCGGACGCATTTGCTACCGATGGTAGCCGTTGGTTGCAACTGGTTTCCTTTTGCGACATGACGGAGCGCAGTTCCTACGTGCGCTGCTTTGGGGTGATGCTCCGCGCGATGACGACGCTCCCCGACGACGCGCCGCTGCTCACGAGCCGCGGCGTCGCCGAGCTCCTCCGCGTTCACCCGAAGCACATCTACCGCCTGCTCAAGCGCGGACTGCCCGGGCGTCGCGTCGGCGGCGAGTGGCGCTTTCGCCGCGACGAGGTGCTGGCCTGGTCGCGCGGCTCCGAGGCGCTCCCCGAGGCGCCCGTCGCGAGCGTGCGTCCGATCGCAGACGAGGTCTCCGCGCGCCCGCCGCCGCTCCTCGCCGCGAACGGAGACGTGGTGGTGCGCATGCTGCTCGAACGGTTGAACGCCGACGCGAAGACGCTGTGGGGCTTCGTGCAATCCGACCGCTCGCTCGCGCTCCGCTGGCTCGCCGAGGGCGCCGTCACCGCCGCAGGAAGCCACGGTGGAATTCCTCCTGCGCGCGCGGGCGAGGCGAGGCTCGCGAGGATTCATCTCGTGGAGCGCGAGGTGGGCCTCGCGGTCCGGCCGGGCGAGCGCTTCCCTTCGCTCAAGGGGCTGCATCGCGTTCAGGTCGCGTCGAGGCCGAGCACGGCGGGCGTGTACGGTCACCTCGTCGACGCGCTGCGGGCCGCGAAAGTCGATCACAAGCAGGCGCTCTCGGGCGCGATCGTGTGCGCGTCGCACGCGGAGGTCTGCGAGACCGTGCAGCGGGCCGAGGCCGAGGTGGGCCTCACGACGCACGCGCTGGCGGCGCGCTTCGGGCTCGCATTCCGAGCGATCGCGAGCGAGAGCTACGGGCTGCTGGTGCGGAGCGCCGATCTCGGAACGCCCGCGGTGGTGCGGCTCTGCGAGGTGGCGCAGTCGGCGGAGCTGCGCGCGATGCTGTCGGGTGTGCCGGGCTACGATCCGTCACGCAGCGGAGACATCCGGTACGATCCAGATGCGGGGTGACGGGCGGGACGGTGAACGACCGGTTCGCCCGCTCACAGTCCCAGGCGCTTCAGATACGTCGCCATCATCAGCGAGAACGGGCGAGCCGGATCGGCGAAGTCGCGGAGGAGCTCTCGCTCCTCGACGGAAGGCTCCTTTCGGCCCGACGCGTTCATGCGCAGAAACACCGCTTCGAACGCTTCGTGGAACTCGTTGAGCGCGCGAGCGCGCGCGAGGTCGAGCTCATCGCGGTGGAGCCTGTACTTCTCGATGGTCTTGCGCCCGTGCGAGGAGTTCGCGCGCGGTTGGA
>JBPOHC010000981.1:0-7900 GCA_052035985.1 Myxococcota bacterium
ACCGTGCCCGAGGGCGTGGTGACCGTGTGCTCGCGCCCCTCGTCGATGCGCACGACGGGCGAGTCTTCGTAGATGTCGACGCCGCGCGCGACGAGCACCGCGCGGAGCCCGTAGAGCAGATCGAGCCCGTGGAGCTGACCCGTCGTGGGATCAAAGGTGGCGCCCACCGCGCCCTTCGCGCGCAGCCTCTCTTCGAGCGCCGCACCGCGGAGGAACTGAATGGGCAGACCCCACGACGCGAGCAGTTCGGCCTTCTGGTGGGCCTCCTCGGCGCGCTGAGCGTCCGTGAGAATTTCGAGGCAGCCGTTGCGACGGAAGCGCAGCGGAAAGCCGTGCTCCTTCGCGACGGAGGAGATCCAGTCGAGGGTCTCGGTGGTGACCTGGTAGAGCTGCCGCGCGCGCTCGGCGTCGCGCACCTCGACGCCGTTGATCCAGTGGAGCGCCATGCCGCCGTTGCGTCCCGACGCGCCGTTGCCCACCCGTCGCGCTTCGATGACGGCGATCTTGCGATCGGGGTAGCGCGCTGAGAGGTGATACGCGGTCGACAGGCCCGTGAAGCCCCCGCCGATGATCACCACGTCGGCGGTGCGATCGCCCTTGAGGTGCGGGAGCGGATCGATGGGGCGCGCCGTGGCGGCCCAGACCGACGCGTTGTCGTCGATGTCGAGCGGGCGTGTGGTGGGCATCGTGAGGGCGTGAGCTTCGCTCCGTCGAGGGGCGCGGGTCTACGGCGATGCGCGGCGTTCTTGCCTTCCGTGGTGGGCTCGTCGACACTCGTGGATCTTCGAAGAAAGGCGTCCGTCGTGCCTGCACCGAGCCGCCGCCTCCGGCTGTGCCTCAAAGACCTCTACCACCAGGACGTGGTCGAGATGATCGAGCGCGAGACGCGGGCCTTCGAGCTCTGGGAGATCGTCGACCCCGATGACCCCGACTTCGCCGC
Organism: Myxococcota bacterium; assembly: GCA_052035985.1. Lineage (GTDB taxonomy): Bacteria > Myxococcota_A > Polyangia > Polyangiales > CAISKJ01. The sequence goes on from JBPOHC010000981.1 coordinate 941, forward strand.
CGCCTACAAGATCCTCTGGGACGCCTTCGGCGCCCACGGCGAGATGGAGCGCGAAGACGTCATCAAGCGCTTCATCCGCGACGACGCGTTCGACCCGACGCCCGCGGGCACGTTCATCCGGTACTTCCTCATCGCGGCGCGCGATCGCAAGGGGAACATCCTCGGCGTTCGCGACGGGTCGATCCTCGTGAACCCGGGCTACGCGCCGGACCTGTGCGTCGTGTACCTCTCGCACCTCTACATGATGCCCGAGTCACGCGGCACGGTGCTCTCGTACGAGCTGCGCATCGCGCCCGTCGAGGTCGCGATGGACTACCTCCTCGAGCTCCACACGCGAGGGCGCATCAAGCTCCCGGCGCCCGAGCAGCCCGGCAAGCACTTCGGCATGCGCATCGATCTGACCGCGGAGATGGAGTACTTCTCGCCCGACGATCCGGTCTCGTGGCAGCGCATTCTCTTCTACGGTCGCGGGGGCTTCGACGCGGTGAACCCGCGGCACTTCCCCTATCTGCAACCTGACTTTCGTGAGCCCGAGGAGATCCGCGCGACGGGCAACCGCCCGCTGCCCTTCATGATCCTCGTGCGGCGCATGGGGCGCGAGCGTCAGGCCACGATGCCCATCGACGAGGCCGCGGCGATCATGCGGCTCCTCTACGACGACTTCGCGTGTCACTGCGAGCCCGAGCACCTCGGCAACAGCCTCCAGCGCGTGCTCGATCGCCTCGCCGAGCGCGCCACGCGGAAGAACTTCGTCGAGCTGCTCCCTTTGCCGAGCGGCCCCAAGGACCTCAACCGCATCCGCCCCATCTACCGGTACGCGGTGTTTCAGCGGTATTACAAGGGCAGCACGCCCGCGGTCGACGAGTACCTCAACGGCCCGATGCGCGAGCGGATGCGCGATGCGGGCTACCTCAACGCAGAGCTCGACAAGCTCGCGAAGCACCTCGAGAAGCGTCCGCGCTACGTCTACGCGAGCCGCGAGAAGGACCACACCTGGGAGGGCAAGCCCGACCCCTCGGCAGTGAGCAACGCGCCGCCCGATCACGGCACCTCGTAGCGATCACCGCAGCGCGAGGAGCGCGATCCCCACGGCCGCGAGGAGCGTCACCGCCGCCGCGGCCACGGCGACCCTGCGCCCCTTCGAGCGCGACACCGGAGGCTGCTGAAGCGGCGCGTACACCTCGCGGCGCGCGTGACGGACGAAGTCCTTGTCGAAGCGCTCGGTAGAGACGTCGGGCGCAGCGTGTGAAGCTCCCGGGGCTGCGACGGCCCTCGGCGCTCCCGCCGCCCTCGGCGCGGCCACCGTGCGAACCGCGTCGTCGTCGGGGACCTCGACGTGATCGGGCTCGGGCGCGCGCTGAGTCTCGTCGTCGTCCTTCGGGGCCTCGAGGAGCAGCGACTGATCGACCACCGCGGTCGCGTCGCCCATCTCGATCACCGTGCGGGCGAAGGGCTCGGAGATGCCGTCGTCAGAGATCGGTCGATCGTTGGAGACCGGACGCTCCTCGACGCGCGGGGCCGTCTCGTCGGTGCGGAGCGAAGGAACGAGCGACGCGCGGTCGCCGCGAGGCTCCGTGGTGTGGTCTTCGCGCAACGACTCCGTGGGCATGTCGACGACGGTGTTCGAACCCACCGAGGTGACCTCCGCGCGTCCCGCGAACGAGCGCACGTCGATGCCGCGCACGGAGGTGGGGACGTAGCCGTCGAGCAGATCTGCGAACGCATCGATGGAGGCGAAGCGCTCGTCGGGCTTCTTCGAAAGGGCCTTCGCGATGCCGTTGCTCACCTCGCGCGGAACCTCCGGCGCGAGGTCGATGACGGGCACTACGGGGTCGGTGAGCACGGCTGCGATGACGGCCATCGCGGCGTCGCCGTTGAAGGGACGCACGCCCGTGAGCGCTTCATAACAGACCACGGCGAGCGAGAACTGATCACTGCGTCCGTCGAGCACGATGCCGCGCACCTGCTCGGGCGACATGTACTCGGGCGTTCCGACGAGCACGCCGGTGCGGGTGAGCTGGTCGACGGTGCCTCGGTTGGGCGCGCGGTGCGAGATCGTGCGGGTGATGCCGAAGTCGACGAGCACGGGACGTCCGTCGCCGCACACGATGATGTTGTCGGGCTTGACGTCACGGTGCACGAAGCCCGCGCGATGCGCCGCGCCGAGGGCCCGCGCTACGGGTACGAGCGTCGCCACCACGTCGCGAAGCGGGAGCCTGCCGCGTTCGAGGATGTCCCCGAGGTTGGTGCCGTCGAGGTACTCCATGGCGATCCACGAGGCGCCGTCGGACTCGTCGCCCTGCTCGTAGACCTTGACGATGTAGGGGTGCGAGAGCTGCGAGACGGCCCACGCCTCACGCAAAAACCGCTTGCGGCGCTGCGGATCTTCGTCGGGGTCCTCGTGCAGGACCTTCACCGCCACGGCGCGTCCGTCGTGCAGGTCGCGCGCGAGGTAGACGACGCCCATCCCGCCCGCACCGAGCACACGTTCCAGTCGATAGCGGTTGCCGAGGAGGCGGCCGACTTCCATTGCGTCGCTTCGGGTGCGTTCGTTCGTACCGCACCGCGAGCCTTCGTGTCGACATCGGCCGCGCGGCGTCGCTACCCGAGCATCACATCATCGCCCGCGGCGGCGCGACCCCTTCGGCTCCGTCGACCTTCACGTCGCACTCGAAGACGTCTTCCATGAGGTCGGCCTTGCGCAGCGCCGTCCAACGTTCGAGCGAGAGGGCGTTCTCGCCCGCGGTCTTGGGGTTCGCGATGGCTCTCAGCGCGATGCGTCCGGGCGTGAGCCGGACGGCCACCTCGAGCACCTTGCCCTGGTGCTCCCGGTCGAACGCGTCGGCCACACGGAGCAGCGCGGCGAGCTTGCGCACTACGGCGCGCTCCTGCCGATCGAGCTTGCGATAGCCCGGGTGCGAGAGGTCGGGCATCGCCTTGCGGTGATACCTCGCCACGTTGGCGACGATCTCCTTGCCCGAGGGCGAGAGGCCCATGAGATCGGCGTGCTGGATGAGGTAGTACGAGTGCTTGTGGTGCGCTTCGAAGCCCACGAAATCGCCGATGTCGTGGAGCAGCGCCGCGAGCCTCAAGAGCGTGCGCTCCTCGGCGCCCATGCGGTGCAGGTCCGCGAGCTGATCGAAGAGCGACGCAGACATCTCCGCGACGTGGAGCGCGTGGGCCTCGTCGAAGTGGTACTTGCGACCGAGCTCCAGCGCCTCGGCCTCGACCTCGGCCTGCTCGCCGCGCTCGTCCCACACGCGAAACGCGCGGTCGACGAGCTCCGCGAGGATGCCGTCTTTCAGCCCCACGCCCGGCGCCACGATGGACTCGCAGCCCACGCGCTCGGCCACTGCGGCCAGCACGAAGCTCGCGGGCACGATCACGTCGGCGCGGTCGCCGCGCAGGCCCCACCGCTCGCGCCGCTCGGCGGTCGACACCGCGGCCATCGCGTCGCGCAGCCTGCTCATTGCCTTGACGTCGATGCCGATGCCGTCGTCGGTGGCGGCGGGCGCGAGCGCGGCGATGGCGTCGACGTTGCCGCCCGTAGCGATCACCACGTCGGGCTTCGGCCCTTGGAGCACCTGGGCCTCTTCGAGGAGCCGCTGCACGTACTCGTCGAGGAGCGCCTTTCGCTCCGCGCTCACGGCCTCGTCGCCCGAGAGGAACGCCTCCTGGAGCCGCACGGTGCCGAGGGGGAGCGAGATCGACGCGCGCGGCGCGTTGCCCGAGAGCGCGGTGAACTCCACGCTGCCGCCGCCGATGTCGATGAGCAGCGCGCGGCGCGAGCCCACCTCGACGGCGTGGAGCACGGAGACCAGCACGAGCCTCGCCTCCTCGACGCCCTCGATCACATCGAGCTTGATGCCCGCTTCACGCGAGGCTCGCTCGACGAGCACCTCGGCGTTCTGCGACTCTCGCACGGCGCTGGTCGCGACCGCGCGGTACGCCTCGACGCCCGCGGCGCGCATCACCTCGCGAAAGTGCTTGAGCGCGTCGACAGCTTCGACAAGCGCCGCGGGCGCCAGGCGCCCCGTGAGGAACACGTCGTGGCCGAGCCTGATCGGCGCGCGCTCCGACGCGACCTCGCGAATGTCTCTCGGGCCGCTGGCCTCGACCACGCGGAGGCGCATGGCGTTGGAGCCCACATCGATCGCTGCGAACCTGGTCATCGCGCTCCGTCCGCGGGCGTTCGTACGACAAAGCGTCGAGGAGCGCGAGACGGCGACAACGCCCCAGGGTGTCGGTCTCGTGACATCTCACGGAGCGTGCGTGGGGAGCGCCTCGATGTCCCTGTGAGGGGAAGATAGAGGCGGCCCCCGCTGCACCCCCGAGCGAGCTACCGTTGCTTCGTTTCCGATCTGGCGGGGTTCACAAGTCAGTGGTCAGCGAGGGCCATACGTCACGACGGGTGAATCACCCTTTGCGCGACTGCGAAGCGGTGAGTAACCCGATCGCTCCGCGAACGCAAGAGGGTCCGTCGCGTCTGAGCGGCGAGGCCGTCGCTACGCCCCGACCCGCGGCACCGTCATGAGCGTGCGGTCGCCCCCGTCGGTCTCGATCACACTGGCGACGTTCGCAGAGAAGGCGCCGAGGTCCCCGATGGGGCCGCACCCGGCGAAGCCGCGCACCGCAGGGCGGCTGGTCGAGTAGGGGCCGTCGAAGCGGCACCCTGTGAGGGTGAGCCACTGGCCCGCCTCCGTGGGAATCCGCCAGTGGATCGGCGCGGGGAGCAGGACGCCGCGGAAGTTCACCTGCTGCAGGAAGTCGTTCGACACGGTGATCGTCGCGCCAGACGGCCCGAGCGACCCTTGGACCACCGCGGCGTCGAGGGGCGTCTTCGCGATCGCGTTCAGGGGCGTCGTCGCGGGCTTTGACGCTGCGATGGCCAGCGTCGCTGCCGACGCATCGAGCGACAGCCCCGGGCTCTGGTTCGCGGTAGCCTTCGCGGGCTGCTTCTCGATGGGGAGCGCCTTCGTCGGGGAGATCTGCGGCACCGTCACCTTCGTGGGCACCGTGGGGTCGGGGATGATGTAGTCGTCGACCGGCGGCGGTCGTTGCGGCGGCGCGACGAAGATCAGGCCCTGTTCGATCTCCACGGGCATCTCGTGGTGCAGGCCGATGATGGTGCAGTCGCGCCCCAGCGTGGGATACGCGTCTCGACAGGTCGCGAGGAACTGAATGCTCGAAGAGCGGCAGTCTTGCGCGTAGAGGGTGGCCGGCGTGCGGCGCGGGGCCTGAAGCCGCTCGGCATCCGACATGCCCGAGGTCATCTCCACGGACGGACGCACGTCGAGAAAGATGTCAACGCCGCCTTCGGGGCCATCGCGGTGAAGGTCCTCCGTGATGCCGCCCTGGAGCGAGCGCGGGAGCGCGTTGTTGGAGAACTGGCAGTTGGTCACCGAGAGGGCGCAACTGCGCGCGTGGATCATCGCCGCAGCGCCTCCTTCGAAGAGGCACCCGCGGATCTCTACGCCGTACAGGGGCGGCGTGGAGATGTGGAGCGCCGTGGGGAGCGTGGACGGCCCGATGCCGGGGGTGAAGCGACACCCTTCGAAGCGCATGTCCTCGGCGGTGACGGGCGAGGGGACGGTGCCATTGTTCGACGCCGCACCTTCGACGACCGTGACGTCGACGAGCCCCTCGTTCGCGCCGTGGAATCCGCAGCGCCTGAGCCATGCGCCCCGGGCGACTGTGTCCGTGCGCCTCACCGCGAGCGAGAGGCAACGGCTCGCGAGGCCCCTCGCGTCGAAGCGCACCTCATCGAGCGTCACGGCCTCGAAGTTCTGCACCGTCAGCATCGCCGCGTCCGCATCGCGAGGGAACTCCGGGGCGCAGACGAACGTGGGGTTCTCATCGCCGCCCGCGACGCCGCGCAGCTCGATCCCGTCCTCACGCCGTGCGTCTCTCGCGATGACGAGGGGGCGCGCCAGCACGTAGGTGTCGCGGAGCTCGATCGGCAGCGCGCGGAGCCGAGGCGCTGCCGTCGTCCCATCGGCCACACGCTCGGTGATCGCCGCGCGTACGCACGCTTCGAGCGCCGCGCTGTCGTTCGATGTGCTCTCCGGGCGGTCTCCGGCTCCCCACCACTCCGGGTGCACGCGATCCATACCCCGGCTCGTGAAACGCACCGCGGCGAGGTCGTAGCGCCGCCCCGTCTCCCCGGCGTTGGCCTGGTACCACTCCAGCGTCGGGAACACACGCATCTGCGGCGCTCGAAAGCCACCCGCGACGCTCAGGTGATGGCGCGTGGAGTCCGCGACCATCGAAGCGCCCGTGCGCTCGCCGCGTGAGACGACGGGCACGAGCACCACGCCCGCGCCGAGGTGGAGCTCGATGTCATCGCGGACCAACGGAAAGGCGTCCACGTCGATCCAGAGCTGTCCGCCGGGGACGCGCGCGATGTACAGCACGCCGCCCCGGTCGCCGGGGGTGCGGATGAAGTTGATGGCGCTGGTCAGGAGCCCCGCCACCCCGGTGGCGTCTCGCGGGTCGATCGCCCGGTCGATGAGCTCGAGGGTGAGGTTGTAGAAGTCTCGTTCTCGGGTCATGGCATCACCTCCTCGCCGCGAGCGCGGCCGTCGAGCCGAGTCGCAGGACGTTCCGCACCGCTGCACTCCTGGGACCCGTGAGCACCTCGGCGCCTCGCGTGCGGCGTGAGCCGAGGTCGACCACGGGGGCGATGGGATTGCCGGCCCTGGCGTCCACGTAGACACCGCCAGAGGCAGGCGATTCACCACGGCGATCGCCGAACACGCAGCCCATCAGCACGAGCGCCGTGTTGTTGTTCACGTGCGGCCCTCCCCAGTAGATCGCCGGGCGCTGCAGATCGTCGGGCGTGGCTGAGAAATCGCTCTCGTGGCGCACGTGGATCAGCGTGATCGACGAGAAGATCTTCGCGTTCGCCGAGAGCGGCCACTCGAAGGTCGAGAGGAACTGGCGGCTCCGCGACTCGACGTG
>JBPOHC010001039.1:0-3014 GCA_052035985.1 Myxococcota bacterium
ACCTGCGGACGCTCGGGCTGCGAGCCCATCGCGAAGGACCCGCTCCCGCTGTACAACCCCGCGCTGCCGCCATGAAGCTCCGGTGGGCCGCGCTTTCGCTTGTTGCATTCGTCGCCTGCGATCGCCCCGCGACGCAGATCGTCGTGCGCGTCGACAGCGACATGCGCGAGGGCGACGAGCTCCGCGCGGTGCGCGTCTCGATGCGCCGCGTGGGCGCCGCGGCCGACAGCTTCGATCGCACCTACGACCTCACGGGCGGCGAGTTCCACATCCCTGGAACGCTCGGGGTGGTCCCGGGCGATCCCGACGACGCGCGTCGACTCGAGGTCACGGTGCGCGCGACGCTCCCTTCGGACGAGGGCTTCTCGACGCGCGCGCTCGTGAGCTTTCAGCGCGAAGAGACGCTCTTCCTCGACCTCTACCTCGCCTCGCGCTGCCGCGACCCCGCCAACCGCGCGGGCTGCGGACCCGACGAGACCTGCGGCCCCGACGGCTGCGAGCCCGTCTCGCGTCCGGCGCTCCCCGGCTTCACGCTCGACCCCGCGCGACGCGACGTGTCGGCCTCTGAAGAAGACGCCGTCGATGACCTCACGCCCGACGTCGCGCCCGACGAAGCCGACGTCACCGACGCGCCCGAAGAGCCCGAGATCCCGTGCGGACCTGGCCTGACCTGCTGCGACGGGGGCGTGCTCTGCGACCCCACGACCGTGTGCACCACCGGCGGCACCTGCGCGCGCTGCGGCGTGGGCGCGACGTGCTGCGACGACGGCGTGCTCTGCGGCGACGGCCGCGTGTGCGCGAGCGCTGGAGGCGTCGCGGCCTGCGCGCCGTGTGGCTCCGCGGGTTCCCCCTGCTGCGCGGGCGACGCGTGCGGCGCGGGTCTTCAGTGCGCGGCGGGCGTGTGCCGCTGCGGAGGTCCCGGTCAGCCCTGCTGCATGGGATCGGGCTGCGGCGCGGGCCTCGTGTGCTCCTCGGGCGCGTGCGTCGGATGCGGCGCGTCGGGCGGTCCGTGCTGCGCCGACGGGAGCTGCGCGGCCGGGAGCGTGTGTTCGAACAACGCGTGCGTCGCCTGCGGTGGCAGCGGTCAACTCTGCTGCGCGGGTGGCGCGTGCGGCGCGTCGCTCTCCTGCTCCGCGGGGCGTTGCGCGTGCGGCGCGAGCGGTCAGGCGTGCTGCAACGGCGCCACCTGCGGCGCGGGTCTCGTATGCGCGAGCGGGTCTTGCGCGGCCTGCGGCGCGAGCGGTCAGCTCTGCTGCGCGGGGAGCGCGTGCGGCGCGGGTCTCGCGTGCGCGAGCGGACGCTGCGCCGTCTGCGGAGGCGTCGGTCAGCCGTGCTGCGCGGGTCGCACCTGCGCCGCCGACGCGAACCCCTGCGTGCGTGTGACCTGCAACGCGTCGAGCGTGTGCGCGCGGTCGACGCTGGGCGACGGCGCGAGCGCCGGAGCGCGCGCGGAGCAGCGGTGTTGCGGCGGCGTCGCGGTCGACATCTCGACGAACCCGAGGCACTGCGGCGGCTGCGGGATGGTCTGCGGCACGGGGACCTGCGAGCCGCTCGAGGCGATCCCCTGCGGCGGCAGCGCGAACATGAGCGGACGCTGTCGATGCACGGGCGCCAACGCGCAATGCCCCGTGGGCTCGGGCGGCGTCCGTCAGGTGTGCCGGGGCCCCACGCCCTACAACAACCGCTGCGCGCCCGCGAGCGTCGGAGCCTGCGCGGCGGGCGAGATGTTCTTCAGCGTCTCGAACTGCCCGAACTACTGCCGCTACTGAGCGCGGTCAGGTCTTGCGGACGTAGGCTGTCACGCGCTTCGCGATCTCGTAGAGGTCGCACCAGTAGAAGCCCGCGCTGTTGAAGCAGTTGGTCTCGATGACGCGGAGGCCCTCTTCGACCTCTCCGATGTCGAGCACGAAGACGGGGGCGGGCTGGTAGCGCTTCGCCATCGCGCGCGCGAAGTCGGTGACCTCGTCGGGCACGTCGCCGGTGACCTTGAGCCTGCCGCTGCTGCGATACTGGCTCGCGGTGATGACGTCGCCGTCGACCACGACGGTGCGCCACTCGCGTCCGAGCGCCTGCGGAGGCGCCACCTGGATGCGCGTGTCGAGCCCGAGCGGGCCGTTCGACGAGGCGAGCCCTTCGCGCCACGACGCGATCTCGCCGAAGGTGCGCACCATGCCGGTGAACTCCTTGAGGTCGTTGGCGGGACGCACGAAGAACTCCGTCTCGGGGTCGATGGATCGCAGCGCGAAGTCTCCGACCGAGACGACCTCGCTCGCGCCGTTGAGGAGCGCGTCGCCGTAGCCCGCGCGCAGCGCTTCGAAGGAGAAGCGCGCCTCGTCGAAGAAGACGCCCGGGGTCCATCGCCCTTCGCGCGCGACGTTTCGCATGAGCGTGGTCGAGCCGTAGAAGATCACGCGTCCCTCGGAGGGAACGTCGGGGGGCGTGTCGTCGAAGGGGATGACCTTCAGCGGCGTGACGGGCACGCCGAGTCGGTCGAGGTATCCGAGGAGCTTCTCGACGTCGTCGGCGCTCCCGAGGTTGGTCTGAACGGCCCAGCGCACCTGGCTCATAGGCCGCGTGGTGTAGCAGACCCCCGACCGTCAGGGAGCGGAGACGCTGCGTCCGACGTCGCAGAACGCACGCGGACGACGCTCCGGAGGCGTCCCCCTCGCTGACGCTCAGGGGTCTCCAAGACGCGAATTCGATGCGAATCTGGTCGGTCGTCGCGGCCCCGGCGCCCGCATGAGGACGCCGGGGATTCGTGCGGAGGGGATGAGGTGACTAGCGGCGGCGACGGCGCGCGCTCACCGCGGCGATCGCGGCGGCGACGAGCGCGAGCGGGAGTCCGTCGCGCGAGCTGGAGCCCGGAGCGCGGCAGCCGCAGCCGCCGCCTTCGACCGAGAGGCCGCCGGTGGAGCCGTCGGGCGCGTCGGTGGTCGAGACGTCGGTCGAGGCGTCGTCGGTCGAGACGTCGACCGCGCTCCCGTCAACGCGCGCGTCGGTGCGTGCGTCGGCGG
>JBPOHC010000572.1:0-2521 GCA_052035985.1 Myxococcota bacterium
ACGTCGCCCCGTGCAGCGCCGCTGGATTCTGACTGGTCACGAGCAGACCGAGGGACACGCCCCTGAGGGTGTTCATCACCAGCGTGACGGAGCCGAGCACGACCCACGAGGTCCCATCGAGCGAGTAGTAACCCGTGAACGTGTCTCCGATGCGTACGACCCTCACCCAGCAGGGCGCCCGTTGACCGGCGGCGGTGGCGTGGGTCGACATCGACATCGAGGCCCCCACCGCCTGGAGGAGCACCCCGTTGCCGGGCGTGACGATAACCCGCACGCAGGGCGCACGCGTGTCGAACGTGTCTCGGATCATCACGCCCGCCACCGCCGAGGGCGAGGTGTTGTCGACGCTCGTGACGCGCGCTCGCACCTCGCAGTCCCCCTGCGCGAACTGGTAGACGTACCGGAACGTTTCGGCTGTCGACCCCGCGGCGGCGGAGCCCTTCACCGTGAACGCGCCCGCTTCGTAGGTCGCGCTGCCCAGGATGCTCAAATAGCCGTTCGGGACGTCTTGCGTGAGCCACGGTTCAGGCAGGGCGCCGTTTCTCGTGACGACAGGTTGCGGGGCAGGCGAAGGCGAGACGACGACCGGCTGCGCCGCCGGCGCGGCGGGCTGGACGGCCGACGCGACCAGCGCGCTGACCGTCACGCCTTCGAAGGTCGAGGCGTTGAGGGCGGCGTTGCTCGTGGCCGTCACGCAGAGGCCAGCGTGCGCGTTCGCGGCCACCGAAAGGGTGCCCGTGCCGACGGTGGTCCAGTTGGCCCCATCGAGCGAGTATTGACCGACGACGGTGGCCCCGCTCCGCAGCAGGCGCACCCAGACCGGGGCCTGTTGGCTTGACGTGGCGGCAGTGGTCGTCGCGCCACCAGCGACGCCGCGCAGTTCGAAGCGAACGCCATACGCGGGCGTGATCACCACCATCGCGTGTGCGGATGTAGCCCCGAGCGTCTCGCGGATCATCACGCCAGACCGGGCCCAGGGGTGCGTATTGCCCATGCTCACGACGCGGGCGCGAATCTCGGCGTCGCCCCCGATCAGCTGATACACGTAACGAAACCCGTCCGAGCTGCCCCAGATGTCTCCACCAGACCCCGACACCAGGAACCTCCCGTTGTCGTGTGACGAGCTCCCCGCGAGGCCGACCGGTCCGATGTCGCTCGACTGCCACGGCGCGGGCAACGGAGAGGTCGCGAATGCGGGCTGCGGCGCGGTTGCAGGCTGCGGTGCGGTTGCAGGCTGCGGTGCGGGCGCGGGCTGAGGTGCGGTGACCGCGACGTTCTCAAACCTCGCCGGGTTCGACACGAGGCGGTTGTGGCTGGTCACCGCCAGTCCGCACTGCACGTTCACCCCCATGGGCACCGTGCACGACGCGAACTGCGCCCACGTCACGCCGTCCGCGGAATGGTGGGCGCTGAAGGTGTCGCCGTTGCGCACGAGGCGGATCCAGTAGGGCTTCGGGAGATTCTGGGACGGCCCCTGGTTGACCGAGGCTGCGCCGACGCTCTCGCGACGCTCGAAGACCACCCCGTAGGACGACGTCATCGCGACCAGGACGTACTTCGACCCCGCGTCGAGCGTCTCTCGAATCATCACGCCGGCCTTGGCCGACGGTTCATTGTTGTCCATCGACATGAAGCGGGCGCGGACCTCGCAGCTCCCGCTCGCGGGCTGATGCATGAAGCGGAACTCGTCCGCGGCGCCCCAGATGTCCGAGCCGCTCCCGATCACGGTGAAGGCGCCCGCGCTCTCTCTCGCGCTCCCCGCGACCAGCATCGCGCCGATGTCTCGCGTCTGCCACGGCGCGGGCAGCGACGGGACGGCCGCGCCAGACGCGGGTCTCTTCGAACTCCAGAGCGGGGTGTTGTCTCGCGCGTAGAGCACGAGCTCGCCGCGGTCTTCGAGCACGAGCCGATCGGGCGTGCCCGCACCGGAGAGGCCGCCCGACGCGCAGGCCACCCAGCCCGAACCCGTCGGCCCGTACACCGCGAACCCCTGCGGACCGCCCACGATCAGCTGCCCGATCGCGCCCAGCGTGCCCGACGCCCAGAGCACCACCCCCGCGCTCGTGAGCACGAGGTTGCCGTCAGCCTGGTACGACAGCCGACATCGCCCGTCGCTCGACTGGAGGAACTCCCAGAGCTTGAGCGACTCCCCTGCGAACAGGACGGCGGAGCCGCTCCCTGAACGGTCGACGCGTGGGCGCGCGGGGGGCGATACCGCAGGCCAGAACGCGGTGGCCAGGTTGGCGCTCTGCGGGTGGATGAACTGATACCGCCCGTTGGGAGACTTCACTCTGTTCCCCGCCGGGTCGGCCTTCGCGGAGGCCTCGCCCGACGTCGCAGAGGACCACAGCACGGCGTCGTCGCGTCCGTAGATCACCGCAGCGCCGCTGTCTTCGACGGCGAGGCGCGCCCCCAGACCAGGGCCCGTGCGTGCGCCGTTCTTCTCTGCGCTCCATGCGACCTGATCGAAGGCGTTGCCGTGCAACGCGTGAAAGACCGCCAGGTTGCCGCTCTCCTGAAA
>JBPOHC010000409.1:0-2080 GCA_052035985.1 Myxococcota bacterium
GCCGAGCGTCGACCGTCGCGACCAGCGGCGTCACAGGCACCGCCCGAAGCCGGGCCAGGGGGGAGCGCCCGCCATCGGCGGGTCGCAGCGGGCGCCGCAGGCCGCGCGCTCGCAGTCCGCGTCGGTCCGGCAGGCGGAGCCGCAGCCCGCGCCGCAGAATCCGTTGCACGCGCGCCCGTTGGTCGGCACGCAGAGCATCGACGCGAAGGTGTCCCCCATGCGCCACTCGCAGCGCTGCGTCCCGGGGCAGTCCTCGTCGCCGTCGCAGTAGGCGACCACTGCGCCCTCGCGCGCGCACGGGACCGTCCCGGAGAGTGGCGCGCAGACGGCTTCGGAGCCGGGGCACAGCACGCACCTCTGGGTGATGCCGTCACACTCCCGCTCGCGACAGCGCGTGTAGCCGGCGTGAGGGACCGCCACGTCCGTCGCCGCGACGTCGAGGGCGTCCGGGAGGTCGGTCGCGACCGCGTCGGCACCGTCGCGGAGCACGGCCGCCTCTGCCGGAACGTCGTCGGGCGGCGCGCCGTCGGGAGGGACGCTCCGAGGGGTCGCGACTTGCGCGCACGCGCCGAGGAGGGCCACGAACGCGATCGGGCGGAAGCGTGACGGCATGCGGACCTTCCTTCGCGTACTTCGACCGAGTTCAGATGCTCACGGGACGAGGCGCGGGGAGCACTCTCGTGAGCGGTACTGGTGGCCTTCGAGACGTCGGTTCCGGCGCTCGTGCCAGACCGGATCGGTCGACGCTCTACTGCGCGACGATCGATCCTCGGAGCATGTTCATCCCGCACGTGAACGCGATCGTACCCACGCTCGGCGTCAGCGCGACCTCGACAGGGCGGTTGAGCGGCAGGTCACGGCGGATGTTGAGCGACGGGAACACGACCTGCTGGCCGCATCCCTCGTCGCTGGTACGCGTGAAGACGATCGTCGCAGGACGCCCCGCGGGCAGGTTGATCGAGGCGGGGTGGTAACCCTGCGCGTCGACCGCGACTGCGACGCGGCTCGTCGCCACGTTGGTGTTCGCGTTGGGCTGTGATGTCGTCGGGGTCTCACGACAACCGGCGGCGAGGAGCAGGCTCAGGGTGAGAGCGGCGGTGGACTTCATGGTTCGTGTCTCTCTTGATGTTGGGACTGTTCGGGTTCCGAGGCGACCGGGGGGGTCTCGGCGGGTGACATGTTCGTCAGAACCTTGCGGGCGGCGATGCGCGTGACGAGGTAGCCGACGGTGGCGGCGAACACGGCGGCGCCCCCCGCCGCCGCGGCCCACGTGAGCGCGCTCGGGGGGTGCGCGATGTAGAGGCGAGAGATGAGGGCCGCCAGCGAGATGAACGCGCCGACGAGGATGACGCGCTCGAACGCTCTCAGCGCGGGCAGGCGAGCGGGCGCGGACTCGCCCAGGTGCCGCCAGAGGAGCTGCTCGTTGCGCCAGTAGGTGTAGATCACCGGGATGATCTCGAGGGTCAGGAACGCGCTGGTCACCAGGCCGCCGACCATCGGCGCGGCGATGCGCTTCATCACATCGGCGCCCGAACCGTTCGCCCAGAGCAGAGGCACCAGCCCGATGAGCATGGTGCTCACCGTCATGAGCTTGGGACGCACCCGCTGGATGGTGCCCTCGGCGTGAGCCTCGACGATGTCGTCGAGGGTGTTGATGCGGCCCTCCTTGAGGCGCCGCTCGTAGGCGTGGTCGATGTACACGATCATCACGACGCCGGTCTGCGCGGCGAGGCCCACCAGCGCGATCACCCCGACCCACACCGCCGTGGAGAGGTTGTAGTGCAACAGCCAGAGCGCCCACACGCTGCCGACGAGCGCGAAGGGCACTGACAGCAGCACGATCAGCACCTCCGTGAGGTTGCGGAACTGGAGGTAGAGCAGAAGCACGATCAGGAGCAGCGCGAGCGGCACGAGGAGCTTCATGCGCGCCTCCATCTGCGCGAGCAGCTCGTACTGGCCTGTCCAGCGCAGGTACATGCCCTGCGGCAGGGTGAGCGTGCCGTCGCGCCGGGCCGCCTCGACGGCGCCGCGCGCGTCGTCGACATAGGAGCCCACGTCACGGCTCGCGTCGAGGTCGACA
>JBPOHC010000688.1:0-4216 GCA_052035985.1 Myxococcota bacterium
GGGGATTCCTGCGGGGGGCGTCCAGCAGTCGGAGGCGCCGCTCACGAGGCACGAGGGCGCGCGGGCCCTCACGAAGCGCGTCGCGTCGACCATCGCGGGGTTCGCGGGGTCGGCCCTCACCGCGAGCGTCGTGTCGAAGGTGACGCCGGTGGCGAGCCTCGCGAAGGCGTTGCCGAGCACCTCGGCCACCGCGGCGGGCGTGGGCACGCGAGGCAGGTCGTACACCAGCGGAGCCCCCGCGCGATCGACGGAGCCCGAGGCCCGCGCGACGGCGAGGAGGTCGAAGCAGGGATCACCCGACGCGCGCGTGACCCTCCCGCTCTCGCAGCGCGCCGTGGGCGAGCCGTTGATGGCGACCACGCGCGCCCCCGTCGTCGCCATCTCGCCCGCGAGGTCCGCGAAGGTGTGCGGACGCGGCGCGATCCCCTCGTAGGGCGTCCACGGGAGGCCGCCCGCGAACTCTGGCGGTCCGCCGTGAAAGTCCGACGCCGTGACGAGCACCACCACGGGCAGCGCGCCGCGACGGAAGCAGCCCTGACCGCGCGTCCCCTCGGGGCAGCGGCGCGGCGTGATCCAGCACGGGAGCCTCCCCGGCGCGTTCTCGCAGGTCGTTGTGGCGTCGCCCGTGTAGAGCCCGTCGCCCGTGAGCGTCTGGTAGAGGGCCTCGATCTGCGAGCCCGCGGGGTCACCTCCGCCGCCCACCGAGAGCGCCTGCGCGGCCGCCACCACGTCGCTCGCGCGCGACGTCGGCTGCAGCGTGATGCCCCAGCCCGGTCTGCACCCCATCGTGCCCGGCGCGCCGGGGCAGAGCGGCCAGAAGGGCCTGTCGCCCGGGAGCCCGTAGAGGGCGCCCGTCGACGACGAGGCGTCGAAGTCTTCGAAGTGTCCGAGGCCGAGCTGCGCGTCGGGCGCGAGCGCGCGAACGGCCTCCGCGGCCCCTCTGCCCGCCGCCGAGAGCGCGGTCTGGAGCGACGCGAACGCGAGGGCGTTGCGCGGCGACGTGTCGACGAGAAAGAACACGTCGGCCATGCGCGCGGTGGTGCCGAACTCGACCTCGCGCTGCGCCGCGGGGCCCATGTACGGCAGCGTCACCCAGACCTCGCTCGCGGGGATTCGCACCGCGGGGTCCGTCGCGCAGTGGGCGCGCATCGCGACGCGGCACCAGGCGACCTCGAGGGAGTCGATCTGGCCGTCGCCGTCGGAGTCGGGGTCGCAGCGGTTGGTCTCGGCGAGCACCTCCTCGCGGTCTGAGAGGCCGTCGTTGTCGGAGTCGGTGTCGAGGTAGTCGGGCACGCCGTCGGGGCGTCTCACGCGCAGGTCGAGGGTGCGCGCGTCGATCTCGCGGGCGCACTCGACGGGGGGCGTGGCGAGGTCCGCGTCGCCGGCCTCGCGCGCGTCGCCGTTGGCCGTGCTCCCCGTGGGCGAGTCGTCGTCGGCGTCGCGGTCTCTGAAGTTCGCGATGCCGTCGCCGTCGCGGTCGGCGGCGGTCTCGTGCAGGTCCGCGATCGTGTCGTCGTCGGCGTCGACGTCGCGGAAGTCAGGGAGCCCGTCGCGGTCCGTGTCCGTCGGAGACTGCGCGCCGCCCGGCATGATCTCGACGGGGTTCTGGATGCGGTCTTCGTCGATGTCGGTGTCGGCGTAGTCGGGCACGCCGTCGGAGTCGGTGTCGAAGGGGTGGCACGTCCACGCGGTGACCACCGAGGGGCGCACGCCCGGCGACGACGCGTCGAGGCAGTCGCGCGACGGCGGCGTCGAGACGCGCTGCGCGGGCGAAGGCGCGGCCTCGACGGCGTCGGGGATCGTGTCGCCGTTGGAGTCCGTGTCTTGAAAATCCGGGGTGCCGTCCATGTCCGAGTCGACGGGGGCGGTGAGGCACGCGCGCGGACGACCCGCGTTGGCCTCGATCGCATCAGGGATGCCGTCGTCGTCGGAGTCGACGTCGCGCGCGTCGGGGACGTCGTCGTGGTCGGTGTCGCCGAGGCCCTCGAAGCGGTTCGAAATGCCGTCGCGGTCGGGGTCGTCGGCGGCGCTGCACGGCTCGACGGGCGCGTCGGAGGCCGCGTCGCCGGGGGCGTCGGTGCGTGAAGCGTCGGCGGGCGCAGGGGCTTCGTCGCTGCAACGGAAGGCCAGCGCGCCCGACAGCACCACGACGAGGAGGTGCCGAAAAACAAGCATCGCCGGGATCGTCGCACGGTTGCGCCGCGCACTCCAGCGCGTCTCCTGTGACGCGTCGGGCGAGGGGCGCGCGCCGCACGGACGGCAATTGCGTGGTTGCATCCCGCGGCGTGAGTGCGGCAGTCTCCCGCGGCCCTATGGACATCGTATTCGTCAGCCCCGAGGTGGTTCCCTTCAGCAAGGTCGGCGGTCTGGCCGACGTGGTCGGCGCGCTGCCGAAGTCGCTGCGCGCGCTCGGTCACAAGGTGACCGTCGTGTCGCTGCTCTACGGCTCCATCGACGGCGCGCAGCACGCGCTCGCGCGCCGCCTCACGAAGCTCAAGGCCCCCCTCGCGGGCGAGGTCGTCTCGCTCGACATTCACGAGGCGCGGCTCCCCTCGGGCGTCAACGTGGTGCTCCTCGCGGCGCCGCGCGTCACCGATCGCCAGGGCGTCTACGGCGAGCACGGCGAGGCGTACCCCGACAACCACCTCCGCTTCGGCGCCCTCTGCCGCGGCGCCGTCGAGTGGATCCGCGCGCAGTCGAAGGTCCCCGAGATCGTGCACGTGCACGACTGGGCCACGGCGCTCGTCCCCGTGATGCTCCACCACCTCGCTTCGGAAGACCCGCGCCTCGCGAGCATCAAGACCGTGCTCACGATCCACAACCTCGCGCACCAGGGGATCTTCGCCCTCGACTCGCTCGCGGACCTGGGCCTCCCGCCCTCGTACGCCTCCGTCGACGAGCTGGAGTTCTACGGCGCGGCCTCGTGGCTGAAGGGCGGCATCGTGCACGCGGGGGCCATCACCACGGTGTCGCCCACGTACGCCCGCGAGGTGCTCACCCCCGACGGCGGCGCCCGCATGGACGGCGTCCTCCGCAGCCGCGGGACGGACTTCACCGGCGTGCTCAACGGCGTCGACCCCGCCGTGTGGAACCCCGCCACGGACCACAACCTCGCGGCCCGCTACGACGCCGAAGACCAGAGCGCCAAGGCCCGCTGCAAGAGCGACCTCCAGCAGCGCGTGGGGCTCCCCGTGCGCCCCGACGTGCCCGTGTTCGGCATGGTCGCGCGCATGGAGTCGCAGAAGGGCGTCGACCTCCTCTCGGCCTGCGCCGCGACGCTCCTCCGTCAAGACGTGCAGGTCGTGGTGCAGGGCTCCGGCGCGCCCGCGCTCATGGAGTCGATGGCCGCGATCGCCCGCGAGATGCCCGACAAGTTCGTGTACCGCAGCGAGTTCGACGACGCCCTCGCGCACCGCATCTACGGCGGGAGCGACTTCTTCCTCGTGCCCTCGCGCTTCGAGCCCTGCGGCCTCGCGCAGATGTACGCGATGCGATACGGCACCGTGCCCGTCGTGCGGGCCACGGGCGGCCTGCGCGACTCGGTGGTCGACTGCGAACCCGAGCTCACCACGGGGACGGGCTTTCTCTTCGACGAGCCCACCGGCGAGGGCCTCTACTCGGCGATGTCGCGCGCCATCGCGGCCTTTCAGCGCCGCGCCTCCTTCGCGAAGCTCGTACGCCGCGTGATGCGCGGCGACTGGTCGTGGGACCGCTCCGCGCGTCGCTACCAGACCATCTACGAATCGCTCCTGCCGCAGAGCGAAGACTCCGTGAGCGCGTAGAGGCGCTTGCGCCGCCCGCCGCTCTCCGCGTAGATCGAAGGCGACGTGAGCACGCGAGTCTTCCCGCCCTGGTTGCTCGCCCTCTCGACCGCGCTCGCGGCCTGCGAGATCCCCTTCGCCGCGCGCCCTTCGGGGGATGCGTCGCCCGTGGTCGACACCACGACGCTCGACGTGACGGACCCCGACGCGGTAACGCCCGACGTGGCCGCGCCCGACGTGACGCCCGACGCGGCGACGACCGACGCGACGATGAGCGACGCATCTGCGCCCGACGCGAGCGATGCGGCCGATGCCTCCGACGCGCAGAGAGACGCGTACGATGCAGACGCGGCCGATGTCAGGGACGCCTCCGACGTGCTCGACGCGCGAGACGCTTCGGATGTGACGGTGACCGACGTCTCGATCGCTCGTGACGCGGCCGACGTGCTCGACGC
>JBPOHC010000590.1:0-4476 GCA_052035985.1 Myxococcota bacterium
CTGTACTCATGCGGTATCGCGACCCTTTCGGAATCGATGCGAGAGGGTATCGATACCGTATCGAAAGCCGTCGCTGATCTCGTCGCGACGGGCATGGTGCAGTTCAACCCGACCGTTCGTGTGGTGCGCGTGCCGAACGCTCCGAGGTACAACCCGTGCGCCAACGAGAAGGTGCTCAAGGGGTGGTTCGCGCTCTGGAAGAGCATCCCTGACTGCGCCGAGAAGTTCTCTCATATCGAGAGGTTGCGCGACGCGCTCGACCCTTCATCGTCGTGGGTAGAGAAGGGGTGGGCGTGCACGTTCGGAACCGTATCGGTACCCGACCGATACCGTATCCGAACGGTACCGAACTCAACAGCAACAACAACAACCGCAGCAACAACATCTCCAATCCCGTCGCCCGCGCCTTCCGCGGCTACGCCGCTCCCGTCGCAACCGACCTCGCCAGCCTCGGCCACGACACCCCCCGCCCTCCCCATCGACCTCGGCGACCCGACGCCACCGAAGGCGAAGTCCGCCCCTCGCAAGGCCAGCACGCCGAAGCCCGCGAAGCCCCCGCCGCCGTTCAACATCGCCGCCGCGTTCGAGGCACTCGCCACGGCGTCGGACGGGCGCTTCGCTCCGGGCATCGACCGCGACTGGACGGACGGCATCCGCATCGCCGTGGCGAAACGCATCCGGCAGTACCCCGACCTCGCGGAGTGGCGCCTCGTGGGCTCGTGGTTGCTCGCCGGGGGCGACGGCTACCGCGAATCCCTCGGCCCCTCGTGGGCGGCTTCCAACGGCCTCCCCGACGCGATGGCGCGGGCTCGCGAGTGGAAGGCGAAGGGAGGCGACGTCATCGCCGCGCGCTTCACCCCTGCTGCGCCGCCCGACCCCGCTGACGCTGTATGGGCTGCGGCGGCTCGCAAGGTAGGGGTTGCGCTGTGAGCGTCAACCTCGTGAGAGCCCCGATCATCGACGTGCACGAGGTGGAGATCACCGCGCACGACGAACCGCCGCCCATCTCCGACGCCGCCGCGGAACGCGCGATCCTCGGAGCAACGCTCATGGACCCGCCGCGGGTGATCCCGAAGGTGGAACCGATCCTCGGTGCCGCCGACTTCCACGACCCTCGCCACGGCGTGCTGTGGGAGGTGTTCGTCGCGATCCACGCGCGAGGCGACGTGCTCGACATCGTGACGGCGATTGCGGAACTCCGCGCACGCAACAGGCTCAACGCGATCGGTGGCGCGCAGTACCTCGGCGAACTCACCGACGAGATCCCCACGACGGCGCACTGCGAAGCCCACGCGCGGCTCGTGGTCGAAGCGTCGCGGCGTCGGCGGCTCGGCTCCATCGGCGAGCGCCTCGCCCTCGCGGTGCGCAACCCCGCGCACGACCCCGAGAAACTTCGTGACGCTGCCGTCGAGGCGCTTCGCGCGCTTCGCTTCGGCCGCGGTGCTACGGCGTCGAGCGCGCTTGACCTCGTGGGGGATGCGCTCGCGAGCATCGAGCGCGGGACGAAGGGCGAAGGCAAGGGCGCGCTGCCGTTCAGCGTCGCCACGCTCGACGAGATGAGCGGCGGTGGCATGAAGCGCGGCGGTGCGTACTTCATCGCGTCGCGTCCAGGCATCGGGAAAACCGCATGTGCCTCTCAGGTCGGCGGTGCCGTCGCGGAGAGTGGGGAGTGCGTGCTCTACGTCGCGCTCGAACCGTCGCGCCACGATGTCATGCAGTCGACCATCGCGAACCGCGCGAGCGTCAACCTCACGAAACTGACGCGCGCACCCAAGACGCTCAGCCAGAGCGACCTTGACGCGGTGTGGGGCGTCGCGAATGCCATCGCTTCGTGGCCGCTCCACGTCGTCGACGCCGCGGAGCGCGAGGTGCCCGACACGGTGGCGCGTATCGAGAACGTGATGCGCTCGCTCCCCTCGATGCCCGCGCTCGTGATCGTCGATCACCTGCTCAAGGTGCATCCCACGCGGCGCTACGATCGACAGCACGAAGGTACCGCGGAGGTTGTCGCGGCGCTGGTCTCGCTCGGCAAGCGCACAGGCGCAACGCTGCTCACGCTCTGCCACATCGGGCGCGGCGTGCGAACGTCGAGCGGGCTCTACCGCCGACCGTGCGCCGAGGACATCGCGGGCGGCGACGCAATGAACCGCGACGCCGACGGGATCATCATCATGCACCGCGAGGACAAGTACCCGACGTCGAAGGAGAACGTCGGGAACACGAGCATCGCGGGGATGGTCGACCTCCTCGCGCCGAAGCTCCGCGGCGTCGAGGACAACACGTTCGCGCGAATGCGCTTCCGCGGCGAAGTGCAGCGGTTCGAGCCTGTCGCGTCCGAGCGTGAAGGGCGCGGTAACGCAGACCCTCGCAACGGCGACGACGGGAGGTTTGAGTCGTGAGCGACGCAATCTGCGATCGGTGGATCGCGCACGCGCCGGGCGTTCTGTGGCGCGCGGACACGACGGGCGCGGTGAACGGGTACGTGCTCCGCGAAGGGCTGCCGCGCAACGGTAGCGGTCAACTCTCGTCGCGCCTTCCGCCCGACTGGCGCGTGTTCGAGGCGTCGGGCATCCGGTGTTGGTGGCGCGTCGACAGCGCCGACGGTCAGTGGAGGCCCGCGGGTGACGCGCTCGTGAGGGCGTCGCAGCATATCGGCTGGCACGCTTGCGCCGCCGAACTTCTGGTGAAGGGCCACGACATGAGGCCGTGTCCTGAGTGTGCGCGCATCGAGCGACGCGCGGAGGCATTCCGATGACGTGGAGCATCACCACGAGCGACGGCCCGGTCGCGGTCGTGATCGAGTCGTCGCCCCGCGGCGTGAGTGCGCGCACGTCGGGCTTCGCGTCGCATGAGTTGCGCTGCGTCGACACGTCGGCAGAGCGCGCGGTGGTGCGTCTCTTCGCGGCGCTCGCGCTCGACCACGGCGTGCCGGTGCGCGGGATCGTGAGCGGCGGCGACGCGTGCGAGGCGACGGCCCTGCGCGCGGAGGTCGCGAGGCTGCGCGACGAGGTGGCGCGCTCAACGCAGGTCGACGCGCTCGACCGCGAGGACGCGACGACAACGACGGTCGTTGCCCGCATTCACGCGCTCGGGTTCGCGTACAGCAAACACCTCGCGTGGACGTGCGGGACGGCGGCGCAGAGGGCGTGGAGGCGACGGTGCGGGAGGCAGCCGGTGAAGGCGAACACCACGAAAGGGAGCGGCCACGGCGCGCACTGTCACGCCCGCTATCCGCTCTCGTGGCGCGCGGAGCTCGACGCGATCGTTGCGGCGTGCGCGGGGGATGCGCCGACGCAGGGGCGGTTGGCGCTGTAACAGCCTCGCAGCGGGAGACGTAGACGCACCATGACCATCCGAGCAATCGACCTCTTCGCGGGCGCAGGCGGCACCTCTACGGGTGCTCGCATGGCGGGCGTCAACGTGGTCTGTGCGTTGAACCATTGGCCCGTCGCCGTCGCAACGCACGCGATCAACCACCCCGAGGCGATGCACGTCTGCCAGGACATCGCGACGGTTGATCCGTCGTCGATGCCCGAACATGACATTATGCTCGCGTCGCCGTCGTGCGTCGGTCACACGCGAGCGCGTGGCCGCGAGCAGAAGCATCACGACGCGGCGCGGGCGACGGCGGACGATGTGCTGCGTTTCGCAGAGGCGAACCGGCCGCGCGCGGTAGTGGTAGAGAATGTTCCTGAACTCCTCCAGTGGGCGCGCTATCGCTCGTGGCGCATGGGGTGGAGCGACCTCGGCTATCGCGTGTCGGAGACGATCATCGACGCCGCGGACGCTGGTGTTCCGCAGCACCGGCGGCGGGTGTTCGTCGTCGCCTCTCGCACGCGGCGCCCTATCGCGATCCCGCAGCCGACCGCGGCGCATGTCACGGCGCGCGAGTGCATCGACCTCGACGCTGGCGTGTGGTCGCCGTGGGCGGGGTGGTGCGAGAAGACGCGCGTGCGCTGCGTCTCGGGTCGTGCTCGCTTCGGTGAGACGTTCCTCGTCGCGTACTACGGCAGCGTCGAAGGCGGTCGATCGATTGACCGCCCCATCGGCACGCTGACAACCGTGGACCGCTATGCCGTTGTCCGCGGCGACCTTGCGCGGATGCTTTCCG
This sequence comes from Myxococcota bacterium, assembly GCA_052035985.1. Taxonomy (GTDB): domain Bacteria; phylum Myxococcota_A; class Polyangia; order Polyangiales; genus CAISKJ01. The sequence goes on from JBPOHC010000590.1 coordinate 4,112, forward strand.
TCGAGGAGATGGTGCGTCTGTCGTCGTTCCCCGCCGACTACGCGTTCACGGGGACGAAGCGTGACCGCGTGAAGCAACTCGGCAACAGCGTCCCGCCGCTGCTCGCCGCGCACGTCATCGGGAGCGTCGCGCGTGCGCTGTAACACCGCGGCGCGAGCGACGTAGTAGACACCGTGCATGAGCAACGAGGACGACGGAGGTAGAGGCGTGGTGTGGGAGGCTGACAGTGATCTGACAGCGACGGTAGGCGTCGCGCTCGCAGAGATGGCGCGCGCGCAGTCGCGAGGCGTGCCGGTGGCGTCACACGCGGCGATGGTCGCGGACGCGCTGCGAGAGGCGCAGCGTGCGGTCGACGACGTGGTGCG
>JBPOHC010000959.1:0-1646 GCA_052035985.1 Myxococcota bacterium
CGTCGAGCTTGAGACGACGCACCATGACCGACCCGCGCAGGAGGTCGTGCAGCTCTGCGCTGTTGGTGTTGCCCGAGAAATCCCACCCGTAGCGCGTCCGCTCGGCGCCTGCGTAGCGCACCGCGAAGGCGAAGAAGTTGTTGAAGGTGACGGGGTCGAGGTCGGCCAGGATCGGCCACATCTCGATCGTGCGGTTCGGCATGGGCGTCCCGCTGAGATAGATGCGCGCCCTGTCCACGCGCTGCGAGAGACCCTCGCGACGGATCACCTCGCGCTTCGCGGCCTTGTCGTACACGCGCTCGCCGAGACACGCGATGCTGGTCTTCTGCGGCTTGTCGCCGCTCATCTTGATCTTGTGAACCTCGTCGACGATGAGGAGGCTCCAGCGCCTCGCCATGAGGTCGCGGAACACGCCCGAGGGCCGCGTGCCCTTGGTCACATTCGGCGTCGGCACGTCGCGATCGGTCGCCTGACGCGCGGGCTTCCAACTCGGGTCCACGAGGTAGTAGGCGGGGCGCTTGCCCTTCATCCGGTCGAGCCAGTAGCCGAAGGTGACGCGAGTGCCACGCCACGACCCGTCAGGCATCGGCTCGCCGATGCGATCCCAGAGCTGCGCTGCCTCCGCGGCCGTCTCCTGCTTGCGAAACGTCTTCGGGAGTACGACGCGCGACACGTTGTTGCGCACCCGGAAGCCGCCGCCCTCGTAGACGACCTCGTGAATCTTCTCGATGGGCCCGTAGCTGCGCTCGGTGTACCCGGTGTCGATGAGCTTCTCGTAGTTCACCACGACGATGTTCGCGCCCGCGGGCACCGACTCCGACGAGTCCTCCACCACGTAGATGTTGAAGGGCCGCGTGAGCCACACGCCCAGCTCCCGGCGCCAGTTCGTCAGGAGCGACGCGGGGGCGACGATGATCGCGCTGGTGATGTCAGGCCGGTTGTTGATGAAGCCGATGGCCTGGATCGTGTTGTGCGTGACGAGGAAATCGCGCGTCACGTAGAGGTGATCCGGGGCCTCGACGGCGATGCACACCATCTCGGACTCGCCGCACGGCTCGATGCGCTCGATGGCGCGAGACGGGGCGTACTTCGATCGCCCGTTGTACCTCGCGGCCTTGCGAGGCAGACGGAAGGGCGCGAGGCCGTCGGGAAGCGCCATGCGGATGCGATGGTCCTGACGGCCCTCGCGAACCTCGCCCTTGTACTCGTACTTCGGCGTGCGCGTGCTCATCCACGCCACCGCGCCGAGGGAGCGCAGGAGTTCGATGACACCCGCGGCCAGCGTGGGCGACGTGGTGTTGTACTCCAGCGTCATGCCGTCCGCAGACACCGTCCCGTCGTTGTCCATGAGCCCCTGGAGGAGCGCCATGCGATCCTCCACAGAGGCCGTCAGGTAGGCGGCGGGGATGAACTTCTCGTACGAGTGAAGGCCCGAGAGTCGAAGGTCACGCAGCGCGTCGAGAAGCACGTTCTTCGCGCCGCTCTGGCCGCTGGTGATCCTTCTCGTGCATCGGTCTGCGCTGGTGAACGACACGCCCTCGGGGAGAAGCGGCTCGACGAGGGCCGCGTGGTCGTCACCGCTGCTGTAGTTGACGTGCCCCGTCGAGAGGCCACCGTTCGCGAGGAGCGCGCCGAGGAGGTACGGA
>JBPOHC010000001.1:0-45908 GCA_052035985.1 Myxococcota bacterium
TGTCGGGCTCCCTCACGGCCCCCATCGCGCGCGCCGTCGCCGCGGCGTGTGAGGCCCTCGGGCTCGCGTGCGAAGAGGCCAACCCCGGCAGGCGCCACGGCATCGAGGTCACCGTCTGGACTGTCGGTCGCGCCGGCGAGAAGGGAGCCGCGCGATGAGCCGTCGCATCTACGTCGCGAGCTCCTGGCGCAACCCGCTCCAGCCCGGCGTGGTGGAAGCCCTGCGCGCCGCGGGCCACGAGGTCTACGACTTCAGGAACCCGAAGCCCGACAACACCGGGTTCTCGTGGCGCCAGATCCTCCCCGATCCGCCCCCGTGGAGCGCGGAGGCGACGCGCCGCGTGCTCGAGCATCCCATCGCGAAGGAGGGCTTCGACCTCGACTTCAGCGCGATGCGCTGGGCGGACACGTTCGTGATGCTTCAGCCGTGCGGACGTAGCGCGGCGCTCGAACTCGGGTGGGCCGTGGGCGCGGGGAGGCAGACGTTCGTGCTGCTCGCGGACGGTCAGGAGCCCGAGCTCATGCTCAAGTGCGCCGATCGGCTCTGCGTCTCGATGGAGGAGCTGCTCGCGTGTCTGGCGGCGCCCGCTGCGAACGTTCGGCGCTGCACGGCCTGCGGCGTGGGGCGTTGCCCCGTGTGCGACGGAAGCGGTCGCCGCGAGTGGCTTCGCCCAGACGCGACGCCGTCGTTCACCGTCCAGTCGCACGACACGATTTTCGGGCCGTGCCCGCAGTGCTGCGAATCGGAGGCATCGACGTGGCTCGGTGACTACCGCGCGCGCCGTAACGCGGGTCTCTGCCCGACGCACAACACTTCGCTCGTGCTCGCGCGGGTCGAGGGCGGCTCCATCTCGGCGTCGTGTCCGACGTGCGCGAGCGAGGGGCATCCCTGGGTGTTCGTGGTCGCGAAGGGCAAGAAGCCCTTCAAGGCGCTCTCAGCGATCCTCGCGGCAGCGGATCCGATTGCCGCAGAAGGCGGTGCGCGATGAACGCCCCCGCGCAGCAGTCCCCCGTCGAGCGGTGGTTCACGGCCTTCTTCCTCTTCTGCGGCATCGGCGCGGGCGCGCTCGGCTTCCTCGAGGCGCAGATCATCCTGAACGGCATCCTCGGGCGCTTCCGCTCGCTCGGCGGCGTCGACATCGACCCCGTCGCGTGCCGCACCTTCGAGCGCCTCACGAAGAGCCCCGGCTTCGTCGAAGACATCGCGACGATGACCGCCGCGCGCCTCCGCGAGCTCTTCGGCCCGAAGGCGCCCAGGGTGCTCTTCCTCTCGGCGCCCTGTCAGGGCTTCTCGGGCCTGCTCAGCGAGGAGAAGGGCAAGGCGCCCAAGTACCAGGCGCTCAATGAGCTCGCGGTCACGGGCCTGAAGCTCGTGTTCGACGCGTGGGGCGACGACGGGCCCGACCTCATCATCTTCGAGAACGTCCCCCGCATCGCCACGCGCGGAAAGGCCCTCCTCTCTCGCATTCGAAAGCTCCTCCAGTCGCACGGCTACGTGACGCACGAGGGCACGCACAACTGCGGTCGCATCGGCGCCCTCGCGCAGAGCCGCGAGCGATTCCTCCTCGTGGCGAGGCACGCGCGACGGGTGCCCGTGTTCCTCTACCAGCCCGAGCAGCACGACCTCCGACCGTGCGGTGAGGTGCTCGGCGCGCTCCCGCTCCCGACCGATCCGAGCGCGGGCAGGCTCCACGCGCTGCCGAAGATTTCGGGTCGCACGTGGCTCCGACTCGCGAAGATCCGTCCGGGCTTCGACTGGCGCGACCTCTCGACGCTCGACGGCGAGCACCGCCCCGCGTGGGCCCGCTACGCCATCGACGCGTGGACCTCCCCCGTCGGCGCCGTCGCGGGCAGCGGGACCAACAGCGCGTGGGGTGTCGCCGACGTGCGCGTCCCCGGTGGAGCGTGGTTCCGCAGCGTGCTCGGCGTCGTCCCCGTCACCGAGGCCTTCGGCACGATCACCGGGCGCGGCGACGTCACGACGGGTGCCTTCGCGCTCGCCGACCTGCGCTTCAACTCCGTGCGCTACGGGATGAACATGCGCGTGGCGTCGTGGAGCGCGCCCTCGTGGACGATCACGGGCGCCACCGACATCCAGGCGGGCGCTCCCTCGGTCGCTGACGTGCGGTTGCGCGCGCCCGCGAACTTCGGTTGCTACGGCGTGTTCAGCTTCGACGCGCCCGCGGGAACGATCACCGGCAACCAGGCGCCCGGCGGCTCGACCTGCAACGTCGCCGACCTGCGCATCACCTGCGAGCCGTGGCGCAACTCGGGCGTGCTCGGCGTCCTCGCGTGGTCGCAGCCCTCCTACACCGTCACGGGCGCGCTCGACCTCTGGGCGGGCTACGCCGCCGTCGCCGATCCGCGCGGCGGCGAGCAGCCGATCGCGGTCTTCGAAGGGGTCGCCGCGCGCGTCCTCGACCGCCGCGCGGCGCGTGTCCGAGGGCGCGCGACGGTTCCCTTTTCGGCGACGGGCGGGTGGTGGGTGAGCGATCCCCGCGTGCCTTCGAATCCCCGCCTCGCGGTGCGCTGGCGACAGGTCGACCTCGACGACGCGCCGCCGTATCTCCCCGTGATCCCCGGCCGCGGTGACGGGTCGTGGCATCGGCCGATCACGTTGCTGGAGCGCGCGGCGCTTCAGGGGCTCCCGACGACGATCGACGGGGCGCCGCTGGAGCTCGAAGGCACGCTCTCACAGGTTGCGAAGCACATCGGCAACGCGGTGCCTGTGGGCGCGGCGCGGCCCATCGCGAGCGAGATGCTGCGCACGCTCATCCTCGCGAGCACCGGCGCGTTCATGCTGTCGAGCGCCGCAGGCGTGTGGGTGAAGAAGCGCCGCGACGGGAGCTTCCCCCTCTACGTCGACCAGCAGCTCCCGCGCGTGAAGAGGCGCGTGCGACGCAAGGTCCGCCGCGCGGTCGAGCGCATCGTCGCCGCCACGACGTTCTGCGAATCGACGCGCTGCGAGGGGAGGGCGTGATGTTCCGCGCCGAGCGCTACCCCCGCGATTGGAAGGCGATCCGCGAAGGCGTCATCCTGCGCGCCAACAACCGCTGCGAGGCGTGCAGCGCGCCCAACGGCGAGGTCATCGCGCGCCACACCGACGGCGCCACGTACATGCTCGAGCGCGGCGAGGTCTTCGACGCCACGACCGGGGAGCACCTGGGGCTCGCGCGCGGCTCTGAGTACGACGTCGACCGCCTCGTGCGCGTGGTGCTCACGGTCGCGCACCTCGACCACGACGAGTCGAACAACGACGTCGAGAACCTGCGCGCGCTCTGTCAGCTCCACCACCTTCGTCACGACGCGGTCGACAACGCGCAGCGCCGCCGTGAGCGTCGCGCCGCCGAGCGCGGCCAGCGACCGCTCCCGCTCCTCGCGCGGATGCCCGAGCACCGAGGTGCCCGATGAAGTACGTCGTGATCGCCTCGGCGCTGGTGATCTTCGTCGCGGTGCAGGTCGTCGCGCTGCGCCTCGGTGACATGCCCGAGGAGCTCCGCCGATGACCGCCGCCGTCGCCGCGATGAGTCGCGCCGCGCGCGCGCCGAAGACTCCGCGCCCGCTCCTGCGCGCGGTGTACTACCGACACAGCCATGCGCCCACGATGGTGGTGTTCGAAGTGCCTGCGGGCGTCACCGCGCGCAGCGCCGTCGAGACGCGCGGAACGCCTCGCTACGTCCGCGTGGGGGCCTCGAAGTGGCGCCTGTGCCCGAGCAGCGCCGAACCGTCGTGGTCGCGCTCGTGGGGCAGGCCGAAGCAGCTCGACGGCGTTCCCGTCGCGGACCCCGACCCGGCGGGCCCGGTCGTCGAGCCGGTCCCCGCGGCGTTCGAAGTGGGCGCATCGACGTGGTGTTCGTGGCCGACGCACGCCCGTGCGGCGCTGCGCGCGGTGACCTCGTGGGCCAAAGGCCCCGGCGTGATGCGCACGGAGGACCTCGACGGCGTGACGGCCGAACGCGTGCGCGACGTGGCCGCGCAGCACGGGCTCGACGGCCTCGAGGAGCAGTCGCTCAACACGATCGAAGAGGTGGCGCATGGCTGACCCGTGGACGCACATCTGGTCGTGGTCGAAGCGGCCCGTCGACAGAGACCGCAAGGGCATGCGCTGTCGCCTGATCGCCGTCGGACGCCTCGGCAGCGCGCAGGTGCTCTTCGAAGACGGCGTCACGCACATCACCGCGCGCCGCGGGCTGCGGAGAATCGTCGAGGTGCGCGATGCGTAGGCCCATCATCATCATCACCGCCCCACGCGCCGACGCCCTGGTGCTCGGCCTCCGCGGACGCCACGAGGCCGCGGGCCTCATGCGCGAGCGGTGTGAGCTCGTCGAGACGATGAGCGCGAAGGCCCGAGAGCTCCACGCGCGGCTCGACGACAAGACCGGGCGGCCGTGTCGACGACCGGGGAGCGGGCGATGAGCGCCATGCGTGACCGCGTGCGCCTGGTGGTGAAGCGCTACCTGCCCGACGACGCGGTGCGTGGTCTCCTGCGCGACCTCGCGACCGAGGGCGCCGACGCGCTCTCGTCGTGGATCCTCGAGGAGCAGCGTCGCCGCACGGGTGTTCGCCCCTCCGCCGCCAACGACATCAACCCCGAGTCCGTGAGCGAGGTCGACATGGCGCGCGCCCGTGTTGCGCTCGACCGCGCGGGGATCAGGTAGGGTGCGGCCATGACCCGTCGACGGCCCGGCGAGGGCACCAAGGATCAACTCCCCTCGGGGCGCTGGCGCGTGCGCTTCCGCACCGACTCAGGCAGGCAGGTGACCGTCGGAACCTACGGCTCCGAGGAGGAGGCCGAGCGAATGCGCGTCGCGGGGCTGCTGGTGCAGCACGAGCGGGAGCGCGCCCCCGTCGGCCCGATGTCGCTCAAGTCCTGGGGCGACACGTGGCACGCGCAGCGCGTCGCCGAGGGGATCCGGAGCGTGGCGAAAGAGAAGCTCGTGTGGGAGGCGCGCGTCGCGCGTGACGAGCTCGGCGCGATGCCACTGCGCGACGTCACGCGGCAGCACGTCGTCGCGTGGCTCGCGCGCGTGTGCGCGTCGAAGGTCGTGCGATCGGCGAGAGGCCGAGGGCGCATCGAGACCGACCGCCCTGTGTCCGCGGGAACGGTGCGCCACGCGCTGCACGTGCTCCGCTCAGCGCTCCACGCGGCGCGCGACGCGGGGCACCTGGTCGGAGACCCCACCCTCGGCGTGAAGGTGCCGAAGGGAAAACGCGCGGCGGAGGCCGCGATCGAGGCGTGGACGTGGCTGCGCGCGGCGGAGATCGAGCGCGTTGTGACGTGCGCGCAGTACGACCTCGAGTACCGCACGATCTACGGCACGGCGATCTTCACGGGGCTCCGGCAGGGCGAGGCCTGGGCGCTCCGGTGGGAGCGGCTCACGCTCGACGGCCCTGCGCCCGAGGTGCTCGTGTGCGAGAGCCACGACGGCCCGCCGAAGAACGGCAAGGCGCGACGCGTGCCGCTCCTGCCGCGTGCGGTGGAGCTGCTGCGCGCGTGGCGGACGCACCAGCGCGCGGCGTGGCGGGAAGCGCACGGCGGCCTGCTCGACGCGGAGGCTTTCGATCGCAGCTTCGTGTTCCCCTCGGAGACGCTCGGTCGACGCGCCCGCGGTGACGACGCGCGGTGGTCGCCGCAGTCCCGATGGATCAAGAAGGACGGCACGCCCTCACCCGTCGCGGGCTATCGCGAGCGTGCGGGCATCACCCGACGCGTGCGATTCCACGACCTGCGCCACACCTGCGCGAGCCACCTCCTGCAGGGGACCTGGGGGATCACCCTGTCGCTGGTCGAGGTGCGCGACTGGCTCGGGCACTCCTCGGTCGACCAGACCGAGCGGTACGCGCATCTGTGCGCCGACCGCATGGCGGTGAAGGTCGCCGCGACGGCTCCGAAGAAGGCCTCCCCTGCCCCCTCCGCTCGTGACTCACGGCGTGAGTCACGCGTGAGTCACGCCGCCGGGGTCACTTCACGAAACCCCTATTTTCTAGCGCGCCCGGAGGGAGTCGAACCCCCAACCGACGGATCCGAAGTCCGTTGCTCTATCCATTGAGCTACGAGCGCCGAGCGCAAACCCTTGCGTGTTGTGGGGGTGACCGACGGGTTTCGAACCCGCGACAATCGGAGCCACAATCCGATGCTCTACCAACTGAGCTACGGCCACCATCACCCGACGACGCGCTGCCGCTCTCGCGACCTCGCCGTCAAACGGGGCGCTGTATATAGATCGGCTTTCGGCCGATGTCACGCTTCGTGATCGAAAAAGTTCCCGGGATCGAGGAGCGCGGTCGGGGTTCCGTGGTATAAGCCACCCCGTCTCGCAGAACCCGCGCACGATTTCGGGGAGTAGCACAGCCTGGTAGTGCACCAGCTTTGGGAGCTGGATGTCGCGGGTTCAAATCCCGCCTCCCCGACCCGATCAACGTGTGTCACGCCTCCGATGGCGTACGTTTCGTCGATCGCGCCCGTAGCTCAGTCGGATAGAGCGGTGGCCTTCTAAGCCATAGGTCGGGAGTTCGAGTCTCCCCGGGCGTGCCCGAGAAATAAGGGGTTTCGAGCGATACACGCGGGGCCTTGAGGCCCCGGGCGTCGCCGCTCACCCATCAGCACTCACCCGTCGGTGACTACCCACGCTCCTCGGGTTGTGCGCACGATCACCCGGTGAACGAGGTCCCGCTCCCCTCCCGCGAAGACGAGTGGCTCTGGGGTTGGGACCCCACGCTCGGGATCGTCTCCGTGTGGGCCGACGCGAGCGGGCGCGCGATCGTGTGGCGCCGCACGCCCGAAGGACTCGCGCGCGAAGACGACCGCTTTCGACCTTGGATGCTCCTCGACTCCCTCGACGACCTCGCGCACCTCGGACGTTCGCTGCGTCCCGAAGGCTCCGCGAGCGAGCTCCGCGGCGTCACGTGGGAGGCGCTCGACGGCGACGGAGCGCTCCGCTTCCTCGTGCGTGGTGACGACGCGAAGACGCTCTCTTCCGTGGTGCTCCGCGGCGCCTCGCGACGCCTCGGTCGCTCGATCGAACGCGTCTCGGAGCTCGGCGAGCACGCGCTCATGCTCCCGCTCGAAGAGCAGTACCTCGTCGCGTCGGGGAGGACCTCGTTCCGCGGCCTCGCCTTCGATGACCTTCACCGCCTCGCGCTCGACCTCGAGACCACGGGGCTCGACGCCGATCAACATCGCGTCTTCATGGTCGCCCTGCGCGACAACCGCGGCCTCGCCGAGACCCTCGAAGCCCGCGGCGAAACCGACGCCGACGAGCGCGAACTCCTCGAAGCCCTCGCCGCGCGCGTGCGATCCGTCGACCCCGACGTCATCGAGAACCACAACCTCCACGGCTTCGACCTCCCCTTCATCGCGCGACGGGCGCGCCTCCTCGGGCTGCGCCTCTCGCTCGGCAGGCTCGATCGCGTCGGCCTCCTCACGCGCCCCTCGGCGCGCGGAAAGACGCGCGTCACGGTGCCCGGCCGCGAGCTCATCGACACGCTCGACGCCGTGCGCCGTCACGACTTCTCCGCGAGGGACCTCCCGGGTCACGGGCTCAAGGCCGTCGCGCGACACTTCGGACTCGCGAGCGCCGAGCGCGAGTACGTCGCGGGCGACAAGATCTACGAGACCTGGCGGAGAGACCCCGCGCGCGTCCGCCGCTACGCGCTCGACGACGTGGCCGAAGCCGCGGGCCTCGCGAAGCTCCTCGGCGGCGCTGCCTTCGCGCTCGCGCGCATGGCCCCGCGACGATACGAGCGCCTCGCAGACGCAGGGCCCGCGACGGGCGTGCTCGACCCGCTTCTGGTGAGAGCCTACCTGCGCTCGAAGCGCGCCCTCCCCGCGCGACCTTCGGGAGACGGCACCACGCACACCGGCGCCGCGCTCTACCTCTTCGCGGCGGGCGTCGCGAAGCGCGTCGTGAAGGCCGACGTCGCGAGCCTCTATCCCTCGCTCATGCGCCAGTACCGCATCGGGCCGTCGAGCGACCGGCTCGGCGCGCTGCTCTCGATGGTCGAGCGCCTCGTCGATCAGCGCCTCGACGCGAAGGCCCGCGGGCGCGCGGCGCCGCACGGGTCGCCCGAGCGCCACACGCACGAGGCCGTGTCGGCCGCCATGAAGATCCTGGTCAACTCGGCCTACGGATACATGGGCGCCGTGGGGCTCACGCGCTTCTCCGACGTGCACGCGGCCAACGAGGTGACGCGGCGCGGGCGCGAGGTGCTCGACGGCCTGTGCCGCGCGCTCGCCGATCGCGGCGTGACGCTGCTCGAAGGCGACACCGACGGCGTGTACTTCGCCGTCCCCGCGTCGTGGACCGAGGACGACGAGCGCAGGGTCGTGGCCGAGGTGGGCGCGCTCCTCCCGCCGAGGGTGAGGCTGGAGTTCGAAGGCCGCTACGCCGCGATGCTCTCGCACGAACCCAAGAACTACGCGCTCCTCGGCTACGACGGGGCGCTCACACTGCGCGGGGTCGCGTTCCGATCGAGCCGCGCGGAGCCCTTCGGAGAACGCTTTCTCCGCGAGGCCATCGGGCGCCTCCTGGCCGACGATCCGCGCGGTGTTCAAGACGCCTATCACCGCATGACGAGCGCGCTCCGCCGACGCGAGCTGCCGACGCGCGACGTGTCGACCCGCGTGCGCCTCTCGCGCACCCCCGACGAGTACGAGCGCGTCCGCAGCAAGCGCCGCGAGCTGCCCTACGAGGCGCTGCTTTCGAACGGCGTGACGGCGTGGTCGCGCGGAGACCGCGTGCGCGTGTATCGCGCGGTGAAGGGGCGCGCGGGGCTCCTCAGCGAAGAGGACGACGCCCCCGACCCGCGCGACTACGACGCGGCCCACTACGCCCGCGTGCTGCGCGAGACCTACGCGGCGAGGCTCGCGCGGGCGTTCACCGCCGATGGGTTCCGCGCGCTCTTCGAAGACCCCGATCAGCCGTCGCTCTTCGCGCGCGTCACCGAGGTCGCGAGGCCCGTGCTCACCGTCACGCACGCGCCGCCCGACGAGCGCACCCGCGGCGATGCAGGGCGATTCGTTGGAGATGAAACGATCTGTCGGGAGTGACCGCGCCCCCCCCTCCGGCACGCGCTCGGAGGGGGTGCGACGCGGTCGATCAGAGGCTCACGGGCGGTTGACGCGGAGCGTGTACGAGCCCGCCGACGAGGCCGTGAAGCCGTCGATGTAGAGCGCGTGGAGGCGCGTCGCCAGCGAGTACGACGCGCTGAGCTGCGACTGCGGCGCGCAGGTCGTGGCGCCGTTGTCGTTGCACGCGGTGAAGCCCGAGCCGGTGTTGAGGTAGAGCACCGAGTCGAAGGTCGCCGTGCCGCAGGTGTCGGCGGTGAGGGCCGCGGAGGTTCCGGTCGCCGGGCAGGTGACCCACCAGTACGCGTTCTCCGACGCGGCGCCGCCGCAGGTGGCGCTGTTGAGCGCGCTGGCGGCGGTCGACGAGGTGACACCCGTGAGCGTGCTCGTGCCCTGCGCGAGGGTCGCGACGGCGCCGCCGCCCGCGGGGACGTGCTCGAAGTGGATCGTCGCCGCGCCCGCCGCCGTTCCGTAGCCCGAGAGCACGAGGTAGTAGTCGCCGGGCGCGAGGAGCGTGAAGACGCGCGAGTTGAGGCCGCCGCCCATGCAGTCGCCCGAGATGTCGTCGTTGCAGACCTGGTCGCCCGAGACCGTCGACGTGATGCGCACCCCCGACGAGTCGGCGAAGAAGAGCACCGTGTCGAACGTCGAGCCCACCGTGTCGGCGAAGACGAACTCGCGGCGCGTGAGCGTGAAGCGGTAGTAGACGTCGCGGCCCCCGTTCACCGCGGAGCCCAGGCAGGGCGTGTCGAGGTCGTGGGTGGCGGCGGCCGTGTTGGCGGGGATGTCCGTCGAGGCCGTCGAGAGGTTGATCGGGATGGCGCCCGCGCGCGTGTCGTTCGACGGCGCGACGCTCGAGCACGCGCCCATCACGCAGGCCTGACCCGTGGCGCACACGCGGCCGCAGGCGCCGCAGTTGGTGGCGTTCGACTGGAGGTTGATGCAGCCGCCCGCGCAGAAGGTCGTGCCCGTGGGGCACGCGCTCACGCAGGTGCCCGCGGAGCACGCCTGACCCGAGGCGCACGCGCGGCGGCACGCGCCGCAGTTGAGCGTGCTGGTGTTGGTGTTGGTCTCGCAGCCGTTGGTCGCGCTGCCGTCGCAGTTGGCCCAGCCCGCGTTGCACGTCCCGAGGGCGCACGCGCTCGCCGCGCAGGTCGCCGCGGCGTTGGGGAACGAGCACACGCGGCCGCAGGCGCCGCAGTTGCCCGCCATCGCGCGCACGTCGACCTCGCAGCCGTTGGCGGGGTTGCCGTCGCAGTCGGCGAAGCCCGCGTTGCACGCGCCGCGCACGCACGCGCCGTTGGCGCAGGCCGCCGCCGCGTTGGGGAACGAGCACGCCACGCCGCAGGCGCCGCAGTTGGTGGCCGTGTTGGTCAGGTTGACCTCGCAGCCGTTGGCCGCCATGCCGTCGCAGTTGCCGAAGCCGCGCGCGCACGTGAGCGCGCAGGCGCTCGACGAGCACGACGAGGTCGAGTTCGCCCCCGCGACGCAGCGGGTTCCGCAGGCGCCGCAGTTGTTGTTGTCGCTGCGCGTGTCGACGCAGACCGTCCCGCAGATCGCGAGGGGCGGCGTGCAGAGGTCGCGGCAGGTGCCGTCGAAGCACACCGCGCTCGCGGCGCAGCGGGTCCCGCAGGCGCCGCAGTTGTTACGGTCGTTGCGGGTGTTGACCTCGCAGCCGTTGGCGACCATGCCGTCGCAGTTGGCGAAGCCCGCGTTGCACGTCCCTACGCCGCAGGCGCCCGCGGTGCACGCGCCGAGCGCGTTGGGCGGCGCGCAGGCGCGTCCGCACGCGCCGCAGTGCGAGGCCGACGTGGCGAGGTTGGCCTCGCAGCCGTTGGCGGCCATGCCGTCGCAGTTGCCGAAGCCCATGTTGCAGGTGAAGCCGCACGCGCCGGCGACGCACGCGGGCGCCGCGTTGGCCGCCGCGGCGCAGGCGTTTCCGCAGCGGCCGCAGTTGGTGGCGGAGGTCGCGGTGGCGACCTCGCAGCCGTTGGCGGCCATGCCGTCGCAGTTGGCGAAGCCCGTGGCGCAGGTGACGCCGCAGGCGCCCATCGCGCACGTGGGCGTCGCGTGTTCGGCCGCGGCGCAGACGTTCCCGCAGGCGCCGCAGTTCGCCGCCGTGGTCGCGGTGTTGACCTCGCAGCCGTTGGTCGCGTCCATGTCGCAGTCGGCGAAGCCCGCGCTGCAGGAGCCGACGGCGCAGCGTCCGGCGACGCAGGCCGCGGTGGCGTTGGCGACGGTGCAGCCCGTCCCGCAGGCGCCGCAGTTCGTGGCGCTCGTCTGGAGGTTCACCACGGCGCCGTTGCAGCAGGTCGAGCCCGTCGGGACGGCCGTGCCGCACGCGCCGCAGTTCATCGTGTCGGTCTGCGTGTTCACGCAGCTCGTGCCGCAGCAGGTCGAGCCCGCGCCGCACGCGCGCCCGGGGCCGCAGCCGGGGACGCACGCGTTCATCCGACAGACCGTGCCGATGGCGCAGTCGGTGTCGGCCACGCAGCCCACGCACATGTGCGAGGCCGTGTCGCAGCGCATGCTGCCCGTGCAGTCCATCTCGTTGCGGCAGCCGGGGACGCAGCGGTTCGACGCGCAGTAGTTGCCCACGGCGCAGACGTCTTCGGTCGCGGTGCAGGGCACGCAGCGGCGCGCCGCGGTGTCGCACACGGGGCCGCCCATCGAGCTGGCGCAGTCCGCTGAGGTCGCGCACTCTCCCATCATCACGTCGGGCGCCACGTCGGGGGTCACGTCGCCGGGGACGTCTTCGACCACCGTGTCGGGCGCCACGTCACCGGGGACGTCCTCGACGATCGTATCGGGCGCCACGTCGCCGGGGACGTCCTCGACGATCGTGTCGGGCGCCACGTCTTCGACCGCGTCGGGCAGCGCGTCGGGCGCCGCGTCGGGCTGCGTCACGTCGGGTTGCGCCACGTCGGGCTGCGCGACGTCGGGCGCCGCGTCGGGCTGCGCCATGTCGGGCGCGGGGCCGTCGGTCGTGACCACGTCGACGGACGTGTCGACGCCGGTGTCGCGGCCTCCGACGACGGGGTCGTCGGAACAGCCGATCGCCTGAAGCGCGCCCGCCGCCACGAGGCAGCGAGCGAAGGTACGGAATCTCATCAAAGGTGCCCTTTCCGCCGACGGTGTTGCGGTCTGCGCTCCGCGTCGGCACGAAAACTCGGCGGGACGGTAACACCGTTCGCCACTGCGCAGGAACTGCTGCAAACCCCAGCGACAGCTCCTCCGCGGGAACACTCGTAGACCCCTCGACGCGGGTGACACACCCCCGCGAGGAGCGATATATCTCCGCCCCCCATGAAGATCCTGCTTACGGGCGCCGCGGGCTTCATCGGAAGCCACACCGCGACGTCGCTCCTCCACCGCGGCGATGAGGTCGTCGGGCTCGACAACTTCAACAGCTTCTACGACCCCGCGATCAAGCGCCGCAACGCCGCCACCCTCTCGTCGCTCCCGGGCTTCTCGCTCGTCGAGGGCGACCTCTGCGACGAGGCCACGCTGGCCGACCTCTTCGCGCGTCACCGCTTCGACGCCGTCATTCACCTCGCCGCGTGGGCCGGCGTACGCCCCTCCATCGAGCGCCCGGGGATCTACGTCGACGTGAACGTCCGCGGCACGACGAACCTCCTCGAGCGCTGCCGCCGCGGCGCCGTCGGGCGCTTCGTCTTCGCGTCGTCGTCGTCGGTCTACGGCGGCCGCGACACGGTCCCCTTCCGCGAGACCGACCCCGTCGATCGGCCTATTTCGCCGTACGCCGCGACGAAGAAGGCCGGCGAGGTGCTCTGCTACACGTACCACCACCTGCACGGGCTCAACGTCTCGGCGCTGCGCTTCTTCACGGTCTACGGGCCTCGTCAGCGCCCCGAGATGGCGATCCACAAGTTCGCCACGATGATGGCGCGCGGCGAGTCGATCCCGGTCTACGGCGACGGCGGCAGCGCGCGCGACTACACCTACGTCGACGACATCGTGCAGGGCGTGGTGGCCTCCCTCGACCGCTGCGAGGGCTACGAGATCTACAACCTCGGCGAGAGCCGCACGACGCGCCTCGACGACCTCGTCGAGAAGCTCGCGAAGGCCCTCGGCTACGAGGCCCGCGTGCGCCGCGAGCCCGAGCAGCCCGGCGACGTGCCCATCACCTTCGCCGACGTGACCAAGGCCCGCGAGCGGCTCGGCTACGCGCCGCACACGCTCATCGACGAGGGCCTCGCGCGCTTCGCGGAGTGGTTCCACCGCGAAGGCGTGAAGTAGCGACCGCGCGCGATGACCCCGGCGCGCGCAGCCCGATGGCAGAACGTCGCCCTCGCCTCGGCCGCGGCGCTCACGCTGCTCGCGCTGACCCTGCCGCTCCCGGGCCTCGCGATCGACGCGCTGCACCTCGCGCACGTGGCCGCCACCGCCGCGCTCGTCGCGATGGCGCTCCGCGCGCGCGACGCCCGCTCGCTCTCGTCGCTGCCCGCGGCCATCGCGCTCGCCTCGGTGCTGCGGCTCTCCATCGAGGTGTCGTTCTCGCGCGCGTCGCTGGCCGGTCGTGACGTCGGCGCGGTCTCGTCGACGCTCGCGGCCGCGCTCTCGTCCGACGGCGTGGGCGCCGCGCTGGCGGCCTTCGCGCTCCTCGCGGTGGCGCAGCTCGTCGTCGTCGCGCGCGGTGCCGAGCGCGCGGCCGAGGTGTCTGCGCGCTTCGCGCTCGACGCGCTCCCGGGCGCGCAGCTCGCCATCGACGCAGACCTCCGCGCGGGCGCCATCGATGCCGTCACCGCGAAGGAGCAGCGCGCGTCGATCGAGGCCGAGGCGAGGCTCCACGGATCGCTCGATGGTGCCCTCAAGTTCGTGAAGGGCGACGCGGTGATCGGGCTCGTCGCCGCGGCGGTGAACGTCGTCGGCGGCGCGCTCGCGGCGGTGCTCCGCGACGGATCGAGCGCGCGTGACGCGCTGGAGCGCTACGGCGCGCTCGCGGCGGGCCAGGGCGTGGCGACGAGGGTCCCTGCGCTCGCGGTGGCGACGGCCGCGGCGATCGTGGTGACACGCTCTCGGTGGCGCGACGATCCGCGCGACGCGAGCGCGCCCGCGATCGAGTTGACGGTGACCGAAGGGGTCGACGCAGACGCGCTGAAGGCGGCCTGCGCGTCGACGCTCGCATCGCTCGGAATCGACGCTGGCGTAGGTGTTTCACGCGGAGCCGCGACCACGCTCTCGGTGCGAGGCGTGGCGCGATCGACCTGCCGCGACGGCGACGTCATCGCGTGGGCGAGCGCCGCGACACGAGCCCACGCGTGGAGGGTCCTCGGGATCGAAGAGGCCCGTGCGCTCGTCGATCGGATCGCGCGAGAGGCTCCGTCGCTGGCGCGCGCCGCGATGCCCGATCAGGCGACCCTCCCGCTGCTCGCGGACGCGCTGCGACACCTCGCAAAGGAGGGCATTCCCCTCGGTCCGTTGCGCGAGCTCTTCGAGGTCTTCGCGCGCGTCGCGCCGAAGGAGAGAGACGCGACGAGGCTCGGCGAGGCGCTGCGATCGGCGCTCCGAGAGCGCGTCGCGGCGGCGCACGTGGAAGATGGGTCGCTGCGCGCGCTGCGGCTGCACCCGGTGATCGAAGACGCGCTGCGAGACCACGCCGCGCGGAGGCCGTGGGAGCGCCCCGCGGCGGACCTCGCGGACGACCTGGCGAAGGCGGTGCAGAAGGCCCTCGACGGCGCGACCCGGGCGGTGCTGCTCACGGACGCAAGCGTGCGGTGGTACGTGCGCGCGGCGACCGAGGCGCGGCTGCCCGAGGTCACCGTGCTCGCGCTGCAGGAGCTCCCCGCCGACGTGAGGGTCGAAACGCAGGGGATCGCCGCGCCGGAGTGACAGGCAACGGCACGCGGGGATTGACGGCCGCGGGGCTCCTGTGGCCCCCTCTGCGCCCACCGAAGGAGGCGTTGTTCACATGGCGATCGAGGTCGATTCCAACTGCCCGGGAGCGTCGAGCTACAAGGTCCACCTGGACTACAACGCGATGCTCAATCAGACGAACATCGGCGCGAACAACAACAAGTTCTATGTGATCCAGGTGCTCGAGAAGGGCGGCAAGTACTTCGCGTGGAACCGCTGGGGCCGCGTCGGCGAGGTCGGCCAGAGCGCGCTCAAGGGCCCCTTCGCGACGCCCGACGGCGCCATCAAGGAGTTCTCCGCGAAGTACAAGGACAAGACCTCGAACGCGTGGGACGACCGCAAGAACTTCAAGCCCAAGGCGGGCAAGTACACGCTCATCGAGATCGACACCGACGCTGACAGTTCGAAGAAGGCCGAGACCGAGAAGAAGCTCTCGGACCTCGCGTCTTCGAAGCCCGCCGTCGCGGCGCCGCCGAAGCCCGTCTTCGCCGAGTCGACGCTGTCGCCCGAGCTCCAGAGCTTCGTGAAGCTCATCTTCGACAAGAACATGTTCACGAGCGCGATGGCGTCGTACGAGATCGACGTCCGCAAGATGCCGCTCGGGCAGCTCTCGAAGGCCCAGGTGCAGAAGGGCTTCGACGCCCTCGACGAGATCGAGACCGCGATGAACGCCAACAGCGCCGCGGGGCTCATGACCGCGACGTCGCGCTTCTACACGGTGATCCCGCACGACTTCGGGCGCCGCAAGCCGCCGGTGATCAACTCGCCCGAGACGCTCCAGAAGAAGCGCGACATGCTCAACGTCCTCGCGGACATCGAGGTCGCCCTCGGCATGGAGAAGAAGGCCGAGGAGAAGCCCGCGACGGAGCTGCTCCCGAACCCCATCGACGCGAACTACGGCACGCTCAAGTGCGCGCTCGAGTACGTCGACCCGAAGAGCGAAGAGTTCGCCTTCATCTCGAAGTACCTCGAGTCCACCAAGGACAAGAACCACTACTACAAGCCCACGATCGTCGACGTGTTCCGCCTCGATCGACAGGGCGAGGGCGCGCGCTTCGCGGCCCACGACACGATCGCCGAGCGCAAGCTCATGTGGCACGGCACCAACGTCGCCGTCGTCGCGGCCATCTGCGGCACGGGGCTCCGCATCATGCCCCACTCGGGCGGACGCGTCGGTCGCGGTATCTACTTCGCGTCGGAGAACGGCAAGTCGATCCAGTACATCGGGCCGTCGGGCGACACCGCGGTGATGTTCCTCGCCGAGGTCGCGCTCGGTAAGGAGCACTCGATCTGGCAGGACGACTCCTCGCTGCGCAATCCGCCCAAGGGCTTCGACTGCATCGTGGCGCGCGGCCACACCGAGCCCGACCCCGCCGAAGACATCACCTGGACCTTCGAAGGCAAGAAGGTCGTCGTGCCGCAGGGAACCCCCATCAAGCAGAAGCAGTGGCAGAAGAGCTCGTTCACCCACAGCGAGTACCTTGTCTACTCCGAGAGCCAGGTTCGGCTCCGTTACGCGCTCCGCATCAAAATCCGCTGATTCTCTGGTCGCGCCCCGTTTCGCCGGGGTACGGCCCTGCGGTATCGTCCCGCCCGTCGCATGAGCGGGTCGAATCCTTCGAGAGACCCTGAGGAGGGCGAGAGCGGCGAGTTCATCTCGACCCTCGCGCTCGCCCACACGGTCGAGAACGAGCGGATCTCTCCGCGCCCTCGCGTCGACCTCCCCAACATCGTCCCCCTCGCCGATCCGTACCTCGACCAGGGCGAGGTCGCGCGCGGGGGCATGGGCTCCATCCGTCACGCGTGGGACTCGGTGCTCCAGCGGCACGTCGCGGTGAAGATCGTCTCGCCGCGCCTCGCGAACGACCCCGCGGCCCTCCAGCGCTTCACCGAAGAGGCGCGCATCACCGCGCAGCTCGACCACCCCAACATCGTCCCGGTGCACCTGCTCGCCAACGCGCCCGACGAGTCGCCGTGCCTCGCGATGAAGCTCGTTCAGGGTCGCACGCTCCTCGCGCATCTTCGAACGCTGCCGCCGCCGCCGTGGTCGCACGCCACGCTCGACGAGGTGCTCGGGATCTTCATCAAGGTCTGCGACGCCGTGGCCTTCGCGCACAGCAAGGGCTTCGTGCACCGCGACCTCAAGCCCGAGAACGTGATGGTGGGCTCCTTCGGTCAGGTCTACGTGATGGACTGGGGCCTCGCGAAGGTGCTCGACCTCGACCGCGTCGAGGCGCCGCCGACGCCCGGCCAGCAGGTCTCTTCGCGCGGCCCCATGGGCACGCCCGCGTACATGTCCCCCGAGCAGGCGCTGCGCTACGAGCCTGACATCAACGAGCGGACCGACGTGTTCCTCCTCGGCGCGGTGCTCTACGAGATCCTCACGGGGAGGCCGCCGCATCAGGGTCCGAACCTCGTCGCGCTGCTCTACCGCGCGATCACGGCGAACATCACCCCCGCGGTGATCGCCGCGCCCGAGCGTCAGGTGCCTCCCGCGCTGAGCCGCATCGCGCAGCGTGCGATGGCCCGCGACCCCGCCGAGCGCTACCCCTCGGTGCTCGACATGAAGCGCGACGTCGAGAGCTTTCTCCGCGGCGAGGAGCGCGCCCCCGACGCGATCTTCGCGCCCGGCGAGAAGGTCATCGAAGAGGGGCAGGAGGGCGTCGCCGCCTACGTGATCGTCTCGGGCCGCTGCGTGGCCTACAAGGTCCGCGACGGCGAGCGCGTGATCCTGCGCGAGATGGGTCCCGGCGACGTGTTCGGCGAGACGGCGGTGATCACCTCACGCCTCACCTCGGCGACGGTCGAGGCCATCGAGACGCTGAAGCTCAAGGTGGTGACGCGCGAGGCCCTGGCCGAGACGCTCGGTCTCCACACGTGGACGGGGGCCTTCGTGCGCTCGCTCGCGGAGCGCTTCCGCGAGGTCGACGAGCGGCTCCACGCGCTCGAGGCGGCCACGGGGAGGGTCTCCGTCGGTCCGTTCAAGGCGGGCTGATCAACCCGCTGCTTCGGCGAGCCCCTCGCCCGCGCGCGCGTAGCGCCGGTTGCACTCGGGGCATGAGAGCGTCGTCGAGAGCTTCGCGCCGCAGCGGCAGACCCAGCCCATGATCTTCGCGGGCACGCCGCCCACGAGCGCGAACGAGGGGACGTCCTTGGTGACCACCGCGCCCGCTGCGACGAAGGCCCCCTCGCCCACGTCGTGGCCGCACACGATGGTCACGTTCGCGCCGATGGAGGCCCCGCGACCGACGCGCGTCTCGCGGTACTCGTTCTTGCGCGGAAAGGCCGAGCGGGGGTTGACCACGTTGGTGAACACCGCGCTCGGCCCGACGAACACGTCGTCTTCGAGCGTGACGCCGTCGTAGAGGCTCACGTTGTTCTGCACGCGGACGTTGTCGCCGAGGCGCACCGTGTTGCCCACGTAGCAGTTCTGTCCGAAGGAGCAGCGGCGACCGATCACGGCGCCGGGCATCACGTGGCAGAAGTGCCAGACCTTGGTGCCCTCGCCGATCGTGGCGCCCTCGTCGACGATGGCGCTCGGGTGGACGAAGTAGCTGGTGCTGTCAGACATCGCGGGCCTCCAGTGGGGGTGGCGGAGCGCACCGCTCCTACCACACGGAAGCGCGAGAGCGAGAGGGCTTTACTCGTCGGTGCCAGCGCGCAGCGCGGCGAGCACGGCGAGGTCTTCGAGGGTGGTCATGTCGCCCTTCGCTTCGCCGCCGCCCGCGACCTCCTTGAGGAGCCTGCGCATGATCTTGCCGCTGCGGGTCTTGGGGAGCGCGTCGGCGAAGCGGATCACGTCGGGCTTCGCGAAGCGTCCGATCTCCTGCGCGACGTGCTCGGTGAGGGCGGCCTTGAGCTCGTTGTTCGCGACGTGTCCCGGTCGCAGCGACACGAAGCACACGAGGGCCTGGCCCTTGAGCTCGTCGGGGCGGCCCACGACGGCGGCCTCTGCGACGGCCTTGTGCGACACGAGCGCGCTCTCGATCTCGGCGGTGCCGAGGCGATGGCCCGCGACGTTGAGCACGTCGTCGATGCGGCCGACGATCCAGAAGTAGCCGTCTTCGTCGCGGCGCGCGCCGTCGCCCGTGAAGTACACGCCCTCGATCTCGCCGAAGTACGACTTGCGGAAGCGCTCGTCGTCGCCCCACACGGTGCGCAGCATCGAGGGCCACGGGCGCTTCACCACGAGGAAGCCGCCCTCGTTGGGGCCGCAGGGCGTGCCGTCCATGTGCACCACCTCGGGCTCGACGCCGAAGAACGGGAGCGTCGCGCTGCCGGGCTTCGTGGGCGTCGCGCCGGGGATGGGCGCGATCATGATGGCGCCCGTTTCGGTCTGCCACCACGTATCGACGACGGGGCAGCGCGCGTTGCCGATCACGCGCTGGTACCACATCCACGCCTCGGGGTTGATGGGCTCGCCGACGGTGCCGAGGAGGCGCAGCGACGAGAGGTCGGCGCGCATGGGCCACTGCTCGCCCCAGCGCATGAACGCGCGAATCGCCGTGGGCGCGGTGTAGAAGATCGTGACGCCGTGGCGCTCGCAGAGCTGCCAGAGGCGCCCCGCGTCGGGGAAGTTGGGCGCTCCCTCGTACATCATCACGGTCGCGCCGTTGGCGAGGGGGCCGTAGACGACGTAGCTGTGGCCGGTGACCCAGCCCACGTCGGCGGTGCAGAAATACGTGTCGCTCTCCTTCAGGTCGAAGATGAACTTCGAAGAGAGGTACGTGCCCACCATGTAGCCGCCGGTGGTGTGGAGCACGCCCTTGGGCTTGCCCGTCGAGCCCGAGGTGTAGAGGATGAAGAGGGGGTGCTCGCTGTCGACGGGCGTCGCGTGACACTCGGCGGAGACCGCGTCGACGACCTCGTGCCAGTAGTGGTCGCGGCCGGGCTCCATGTTGACGCGCTCGCCGGTGCGCTTGCACACGACGACGTGGCGCACCGAGGGGCACTGCGCGACGGCGGCGTCGACGATCTGCTTGAGCGGAACGATCTGCCCGCGGCGCCACGCGCCGTCGCAGGTGACGATGAGGGTCGCGCGGGCGTCGTTGACGCGGTCGCGCACGGCCTCCGCGGCGAAGCCGCCGAAGATCACCGTGTGGGTCGCGCCGATGCGCGCGCAGGCGAGGAGCGCGATGGCGATCTCGGGGACCATGCCCATGTAGATCGCGACGCGGTCGCCGGCGCGGACGCCAAGCTTCTTGAGCACGTTGGCGAAGCGGCACACCTCGCGGTGGAGCTGGTGATAGGTGAGCGTGCGGGTGTCGCCGGGCTCGCCCTCCCACACGATCGCGGCCTTGTTTCGGCGCGGGGTCGGGAGGTGCCGATCGAGGCAGTTGTACGAGAGGTTGGTCGTGCCGCCGAGGAACCACCGCGCGTGCGGGGCCTTCCACTCGAGCACCTTCTGGGGCCGCGTGAACCAGTGGAGCTCCGAGGCGATCTCGCCCCAGAACGCCTCGGGCTCTGCGAGGCTCCGCGCGTACATCTCGCGGTACTGGGCCATCGAGGAGATGTGCGCCTGCGCGGCGAACTCCTCGTCGGGGGGAAAGGTCCGCGACTCCTTCAACACGCTCTCGATCGACACGGTGCTCATGGTGGGCAGCGCTGGTCCTTTCTCGTGCGGGGGATTGTGGTGATTCAGCGGGCGGAGCGGGCGGCGTTCGGCGTCGTGTCGAGGGGCTCGGTGCCCGAGGGGACCGACGGCGCTGCGTCGCCGCGTCTGCCGGCCTCTTCGGGCGCGGTCACCCAGTCGACCTCGGCGAGGGTCCTCGTGAGGATCGCGCGGTCATCGGCGGGCAGCGTGGCGCCCCGCTCGATCATCTCTCTCGCGTTGGCGAGCCAGTGGCGCGCGGCGGCCCGGTGCCCGAGGCGCAGGTGGCTCATGCCGTTGACGAACGCGAAGCGAGCGCGCTCCGAGGCGTCGAGGGCGCCGATCTCGGGTTCGAGGTCGTCGAGGTTGGCGATGGCGGCTTCGTAGCGATCTGCGTGAAAGTGGCCGTCGGCTCGTTCGAGCTGGTCGCGGTAGTTCCAACAGCCCGCGCAGATGGCGAGCAGCCCGAGCATGATCCCTGTCGCGCGCATCGGGCGCGAGGGTACACCGGGAAGCGCGCGCGTTTCACCACTCGATTCGAGCCGCTCACCCGCGTCTCGAGGAGCTCCAGCGCGGGTGACGTGTCGCTTCGTCGGGAATGGGGATAGACTCTGCGGACGTTTCGAACGGCGAAGGGCACGCATCGCGGGTCAACGATGCGTGCCCATGAAGTCACCGAAGATCAGCGAAAGGGATCGGCGAAAGCGCGAAGGGAGAGTCGAAGAGGAGTCGAACGAAGCGAAGACCCTGAAGCGAAGGATGCGAAGGAGAAGCAGCGAAGCGAAGGGTTCAGAAGCGAAGGATCGAGGGAGAGCTCTCTCTCAAGCAACCGGGCGAACAGGCAAGAAAGCAACAGCGGGCGCCCGCAAGGAAGCGGAGAAGAAGGGGAAGCGAAGGAGGCTAAGGGCTTCACACCGCGGGACATCGGTCGGAAGTAGGGAGCCGGGTCGATGTCTCGTGGGCGCTGCAGAAGCTCTGGGGCCGTTAGTTCAGGTCCGACCGTTCATCACGGCGGACGTTTCTGCTCTTCGCAACGGCCGTGCCGACCGTCGACGCGAGGGCTTTCACCACATTCAGCACCTTGATTTCAAGGGGAATTCACACGGTTCTGCGGTCGCGTTTCCGCGGCCGCGGTGGGGACATCTGACATCCGTGTCGCAGGCGCAGACGCAACGCGTCGCCCCGGTCCGTGGTGGGGCGCGGGGCGCCTGCGCGCGATGCCCTTTGTTTCTCGATGATGTGCGTGATCAGGGGGGAGCGCTGCGGGCGTCAGGAGTGGACGAAGCACCCTGACACCGCGGCCACGGCGTGAAGGCCGGGGCCTAGAAGACGTAGTGCGCCGCGAGGCCGGTGTAGAACCCGATGAGGGCGAAGCCGCCGTCGACGCGGACGTCGATGTTGCGGTGGGGCCTGAAGTGCAGCGCGAGGTGGGGCAGCGAGATCCACGGGATGACCGGCGGGATCGAGCCGCTGGTGTCCGTGAGGCGCCCTTCGGAGTAGCGAGAGCCGTCGCTGTAGACGTAGTGGTTGTTCGCCGTGTCGCAGTAGCCGCCGTGCGTGATGAAGCCCGGGGTTCCGCCGGGCGGAGGCCGCGCGTCGCACTCGGTGTAGCCGCCGCCGTTCGCGTAGACCTGCGTGCGAAAGAGGTCACCGCCCACGTACCCGAGGCCCACGCCCGCGCCGTACTGGAGTTCGAACCAGTCGTTGAAGCGGTGGTGCCAGAGGAAGAGCGCGTTGACGTAGAGCCCCCAGAGCGAGCTCTGCACGCGCTCGTTGGCGATGTCGCCCTCGCTCTTGCCGCGGAAGAACCCGGCGTCGGCGCCGAGGCCCGTGTACTGGATGCTCAGCACCACATCGAGACCGCCGCGACGGAACACGTACTCGGGGCCCACGGCGGCCGAGAGCACGCCCGACCACTCGGGGTTCACGTTCGCGAAGAGGCCCACCATCCACGACGGCACGATGAACATCCACGAGCGGAAGCCGACGCTGTGCTCCGTGCTGCGTCCGAAGCGGGGGAACTGGAGCTGCGGCGCGTCAGCCGGCGCGGGCGAAGGATCGGGCGCCACCATCGCAGCGGACCCCGACGACGCCTGCTGCGCGAGGGCCGCGGGAGAGAGAGTGAGCACCCCTGCGGCCATCGCCGCGCCAAGCAGTTTCTTCATCGAAGCAGCGCCTCCGTCTTCTGGACCCGGCGCGATGCTACGTGAACGGGTGCGCGCGGATCAACGACTGCGCGCGCGCCGAGGACGAGCCGCGCGAGGCGCAGACGGCGTCGCGACGCTCGCCGCACCCACCGCGGGAGGCGTCACGGGCTGAACGACCGCAACCGGTGACGGACGCGAAAGAGCTTCCGCGATGGTCGCGCGGACGCCGGGATCGGGCTCGACGCGCAGGCGATCGCGAAGCGCGGCGCGGGCCGCGGAGTCGGGCGATGAGGCCAGCGACCACACCGCGCCGTCGCGGACGTCGGAGCGCGCGTCAGAGAGGTAGCGGCTCACCGAGGAGACGTCTCCGAAGCCCTCGATGAGCGCGTCGAGGCTCGCGCGGAGCAGAAAGAGGTCTTGCGCGGGCGCCGCGGCCGTCGCGCGGAGGTGGTCCCTCACGCGGAGGTCGGTGCCGAAGGCTCGGAGTGAGTGGAGGGCGCGCGCCCGCGTCGCGAGGAGCGCGTCAGGGTCGCGCGAGATCTCCATGAGGATCGCGGCGCCGGGCGCTCCCCACGCGCGCACGGCGGCGAGGTCGGCGCTCTGCTCGTAGCCGCGGAGGGCGCCCTCGACGGCGGCCCGCGTCACCGGGTCGGCCCACGCGCAGACGGGGCTCGCGAGGAGCCCGCAGAGGATCGTTCCCGCGACGCAGCTTCGAAGGTTCTTCACGGCGGCAGGTACACTATCACCACGCCTGTGACTGACCAACGCCCCTCCGCGCGCGTCGTCGAGCGCCACGTCGTGCATCAACCCGTCGACGGGCACGACGGCCCGCGCGTCGCGCTCTTGAAAGAGGTCGTCCACCTCGACGGCGACGCGGCCCTCTCGATCATCCGAAAGCGTCGCGCGGAAGACGTGCCCACGCGAGGCGCGCTGCTCCTCTCTCACGGCTTCGGTCAGAACCGCTACGCGTGGCACCTGCCCGGGCGGAGCTTCGTGAACTTCCTCGCGGGCGCCGGGTGGGACGTCTTCAACCTCGACCTCCGCGGTCACGGTCGCTCGCGCGCGCTCGGATCGCTCCCCGCGAACGAGCTCGACGGGTACATCCACCACGACCTCCCGGCGGCGATCGACGCGGCGCGGATCCTCTCGGGACACGCGCGGGCCTTCTTTCTCGGGCACTCCCTCGGCGGTCTGGTCGGCTACGCGGCCGCGTCGAAGCTCACCGATCGCGTGCGAGGGATCGTCACCATCGGCGCTCCGTACGACTTCGGCAGGGGCAACCGCGTGCTCCTCGAGCTCGCGCGCGGACTCGTGCTCGCGACGGGGTGGGCCGAGCGCTCGGCGCGCATCCCGATGCGCTTCATTCAAGACTGGTTCGTGAAGCAGCGCGCGCTCTGGGACCTCCCTGGCGTTCCGCTCCCGGTCCGCGCGTGGCACCCGCGGAGCATCGAGCCCGCGCTCCTCGATGACTACCTCCGCCTCGCCTTCGACCGCGCGACGCTCGGCGAGCTCGCCCACGTGACGTCGAGCGGCACCGCGGGACGCTTCGCGAGCTCCGACGGCGCGATCGACTACGCGAGCGAGTGGGAGTCGACGGACCTCCCCGTGCTCATCATCGCCGGGACGCGCGACCTCCTCTCTCCCGCCGCCTCGGTGCGTCCCGCGTATGAGCGCAGCCGCGCGAGAGACCGCACGTACCGGGAGGTTCCGCTCGGTCACGCGGACCTGCTGCTCGGCCGCGAGGCCCCCAAGCACACCTGGCCCATCGTCGAGGCGTGGCTCTCTCGACGCTGCGGGTAACTCGTCTCCGCGCGGGCTCCGCTTGTACCCTCGCGTGCGTGCGTCGCTCGCTCGTCATCGCAGCGTTTTCGATCGTGAGCGCGGCCTCCGAGACGGCCCGCGCCGATGCGCTCGGCGACGCGCTCGACGCGCGCTGCACGCGCGATGAGAGGCTCTCGGGCGCGGTCGCGGTCGCGCTCGATGACCCGCAGGGCTTCGAAGCGTCGGAGCTCCGGGCTCGCGTGTGGCGTGAGGGCCTCGCGGCTCCGTCGGTGCACGCGCTGGTGCTCCGCGGGGGCGATGGAGAGGCCGCGGTCGATGCGCTCGCGTCGTGGCTCGACGCGCGCGCGCTCACGCCATCATTCTCGCGATGCGCGGTCGGTCGGCGCGGAGAGTTCCTCGCGGTGGCAGCGGTTCCACGGGTCGTCGAGGTGCTCGCCGCGTCTGCGACGGAGGCGTCCGCGTGGCGGGTCGTGTCACCCCTAGCGCTGCGCGACGCAACGATCGTCGCGACCTCCGAGGGCGCCGCGGTGCTCCGCGCTCCGCTCGCAGACGACGGGATCGTGTCGATCGCGCTCGACCCCCGCAGACGGTGGACGCTCCAGGTGCTCGCGGAGACCTCGTCGGGACCTGCGCCCTTTGCGACATGGATTTACGGTGATTCCGCGCAAGGCGCGGTGACGGAAGACGACGCGCTCTGGAGCACGCGTCACGTGCTCGGCGCGATCAACGCGCTCCGACGGAGCGCCGACGTGGGCGCGCTGCGAAGAGACCCGGTGCTCGATGACGTCGCCGCGCGACACGCCTCGACGCTCGCGAGGCGCGGAATCCTCGCGCACACGCCGACTCCCGATGACACGCCGGTTGAGCGGTTGCGCGCGGCAGGCGTGACCTCACCTCGCGTCGCCGAGAACCTCGCGCGAGGGCGCACGCTCACCGAGGCGCACGCGAGCCTCGCGAGGTCTCCGTCGCACAGGGCGAACCTGCTCGATGGCGCCGTCGACACCGTCGGTCTGGGCGTGGCCCGCGCGGGCGGAGAGGTCTACCTCGTCGAGGTGTTCGCGAGACGGATGGCGCGCGATGCGCCGGAGCCGTGAAGTCCGGCGCGGTGTTCGTGCGTGTTCTGGTGGGTTCGCGTGGCGTCGACCACGTCGGGGAGGAGCGACGCGGCAGACGGCGTCAGCGAGCGGTGATGTGTTCGCGAGCCGTGGAGGCGCGAAGCTCAGGCCTTGGCGGCCGTGATCTTGTGAACGGCCGCGGCGAGGCGCGAGATCTTGCGCGACGCGGTGGAGCGGTGGAGCACGCCCTTGGCGACGGCGCCGTCGAGGGCCGAGACTGCGGGCTTCAGCGCGGTCGTCGCCGCGGTGGAGTCGCCGGACTTGATCGCCTCGCGCACCTGCTTGAGCAGCGAGCGGAACTCCGACTTGATGGACCGGTTGCGCGCCGTGCGCTTGATACGCTGACGGTTGCGCTTCTCGGCCGATGCATGGTTCGCCACGAAAGATCCTCCTGAGACAGACGGGGCGCGGAACCTACGCCCGCGCTCGACGGACTGTCAAGGGACACCGCGCGGTCGGACCGCACAGATCAACGCGGCACCACCGAAGGGCGTAGAGCTCCGACCTCGACGCGCGTGAGGAGGCGCGCCCGCTCGACGTAGGCGGCTTCGAGGGCGGCGTCACCCGACTCCCTCGCGCGCTGCGCGGCGAGCTCCCAGAGCGTCGCGGCGGCGCGTCGATCTCCGCCCGCTTCTGCGCGCTCGGCGGCCTCCTCATCGCAGCGCGCGAGGAGCTGCGCGAGGCCGAGCGACTCGGCCAGCGCCCGTGCTTCGGCGAGCGCCCGCTCGGCGTCGAGTTCGGCGAGGCGGCGCGCGCGCGCCAGGCGCACCAGGAGCTCCGCGCGTTGACGGAGCAGCGGCGCGTTGGTGGGCGTGAGCCGAAGAGCCTCGACGAGCCGAGAGTCTGCCGCTTCGACGGAGCGCACGGCGTCGCGATAGTCGCGCACGACAGCTTCCATGTCAGCGCGCGAGACGAGCAGGTCTGACACGAGGCTCGCGACGCCGTGTCGGGAGGCCACGGTGACCGCGTTGTCGATCGCGCGGAGCCCCTCGGCCTGACGACCGCGAGAGCAGAGCGCGCGCCCGAGGATGCCTTCGAGCCGCGCCCACTCGACGGTGCCTCGGGTGGCGACGGCGAGGCCCTCTCGGAGCACGCCCTCGGCCTCGGCGAAATCGCCCGCGCGCACGAGCGCCTCGCCGAGCTTGCGCGTGAAGATCACGATGGCGCCCTCGGAGTCGGTGTCGCCGAGCGCGAACTCACGGCGCGCGAACTCGAGGCCGCGACGGAGCGCCTGCGACGCGGCGGTGTCGTCTCCGCGCGCGAGCGAGCGATCGCCGAGTCGCTCGAGGAGAAGCAGCGTACCGAACGCGTCGTTGGAGTGCTCCGCGTGGAGCGCCCTCACCTCGAGGGGGACCTCGCGGTCCTCGGTGGCGGCGATGCAGGCGAGGTTGAGCTCCTTGCGCAGCGTGCTCGGGGTGCTCGCGTCGACCACCTCGCGCAGGAGCGCGTGCGTGATCGAGAGGAACTGATCGGCGTCGCGGTCTTCGACGGTCACCCAGCCCCGCTCGGCCAGCATGCGGACCGTCGTGAGGTCGCCCGCGGCGCCCACCACGCGCGCCACCGTGGCGGGGGTCTCTTCGCCGAGCACCGCGAGGGCCTGGAGCACCCTGCGAGACTTCATCGGGAGCCGCTCGAGGCGCGCGGAGATCACATCGACGAGGCGCAGCGGCGCGACGCCTCCGCCCTCGACGAACCACCGCAGGAGCTGCTCGACATGCAGCGGGAGCGACTCGGCGGGGAGGTGCTCGAGGAGGTCGTTGGGGTCGTGACCGGGCCGCGCGCCGAGCGCGATCTCGCGGGCCTGCTCGCGCGTGAGGGGGCGCAGCGTGATGACCTCGCCCGACGCGCGAACGCCCTGAAATCTAGGCGTGTGCGTGAACACCACGCAGGCCGTCACGTCGGGCGCGCGCGCCGCGAGCGAGGCGAGCACGCGCACCGACGCGCTGTCGACGCGGTGGAGCTGTTCGAACGCGACGAGGGGCGGCCCCGCGGAGGTGCGGGCCGACTCGCGCAGGGCGAACTCCAGCGCGCGCGTCGCGGCTTCGAGGCGCGGGTGCGCGCCGCGGTCGAGGGCGCCGTCGTGCGTGAAGATCTCGACCAGGCCCGCGCGGATCACGGGGTCGTGCTCGGGGTCTCCGAGCGGAAAGGTCCCGTCGTACCAGTCGACGGGAGAGCGCCCCTGCGCGACGCCGAGGAGCGTCTGGATGCACCGCGCGATGGGCGCGTAGGCCACGCCGGCCCAGGTCGCGTCGGGTCCCACCGACACCGCCGTGGCGCCCGCGCGGCGCGCGTGGTCGATGGCCGCGGAGACGAGCCGATGCCTGCCTGATCCCTCGTCTCCGATCACGGTGACGATCGAGAGCGCGCCCGTCGCGCTGCGAGACCAGAGGTCGCGGAGGCGCTCGAGCTCGACGGCGCGGCCCACCATGTTCACCGGGCCGAGGCTCGACGTGGTGACGCTGACGGCGAGCCGCGGAGGCCGCGCCGACTCGTGGATCACCGGGTCTTCACCCGCGGGCTTCGGAGCCGGGACGACGCGCGCCCCGCACTCGCCGCAGAATTTCAGCCCCGCGTTCACGGTGCTTCCGCAGCGGGGGCAGTGCGTGCCTCCCCTCGCCTCGGCGCGGTGCGGCGCGACGGCGGCCTGGAGCGCGGCGGCGAACTCGACGGCGGTGCCGTAGCGGACGTCGGGGTCCTTCTCGAGGCCCTTCAAGAGCACCGAGACGAAGTGATCGGGGAGGTCCGCGGTGAACTGCCGGGGGTCGGGCACCGGGTCGTTCACGTGCATCAGGAGCACCTGCTGCGGGAGCTCGGCGTCGAAGGGGAGGCGCCCCGTGACGCAGTAGTAGAGCACCACCGCGGCGGCGTAGAGGTCGCTGCGCGGGTCTGGGGGGAGCCCCCTGCCCTGCTCGGGCGCCATGTAGTCGGGCGTGCCGCACACGAGGCCCGGCGACGTGACGCCGGGCGCGACGTCGGAGCGGATCTTCGCGAGGCCGAAGTCGACGACCTTCACGAAATCTCCGCCCGTGCGGAGCGGCTCGACGAGCACGTTCTCGGGCTTGATGTCCCTGTGGATCACGCCCTGCTCGTGGGCCTCGGAGAGCGCCGCGAGGACCTGTCGGATGATCTCCGCGGCGCGCGCCCACGGGAGCGAGCCCGACTCCCACACGACGCGCGCGAGGTCCCTGCCGCGCAGGAACTCCATCACGAGGTAGAGGAGGTTGTCGTCGGTGCGCCCGAAATCGAGCACGCTCACGGCGTTCGGGTGGTTGATGCGCGAGCACGCGCGCGCCTCGGCGTAGAAGCGCGCGACGGCGTTCTCGTCGCCCGCGAGGTGTGGGTGGATCACCTTGATCGCGAGGGTCTTGCCGAGGGAGGTCTGCTCGGCGCGGTACACCCTGCCCATGCCTCCGGCGCCGATGGCCTCGAGGATCATGTAGCCGCCGCCGAGCGTGCGCCCCACGAGCGGATCGCCCGACGCCGGACGCAGCGCGCCGATCGGGAACCCGCACGACGGACAGAAGCGATGCCCCTCGTCACAGGGCGCGTTGCACTGATGACAGGTGCGCACCGCGGAGGACTCTATCAACCGTCGTGCGCGGATGAAAAGCTGGTAGTCTCCCCGACGCGTCGCGCGCCCGACGCGCGGCGCCCGCCCGACCCACCGATGACGACCCAACGCACAGGACTCGCGGCGCTCGTGCTCGGTCTCGCCGCATGGGCGCAGCTCGCACTTGCGCCCGTCGTGGCAGGCGGCGCCGACGCGATCTCCGCGCTCGCGACGGCCGCGGCGCTCGGGGTGCTCGTCACGGCCGCGGCGCTGGCGCGCACGGCTCCGTTTCGCGCGACGGCGCTCGCGCTGGCGGGCTATCCCGCGGCGCTCGGCGTGGCGGCGTTCTTCGCGGGGCGTCACGCGGTGCCGCGCTTCGACGCGCCCTCGCGGGTGCTCGCGGCGCTCACGGCGACGGCGTACCTCGTGAGCGCGGCGCTCTGGTATCGGTCGCACCTCGTGATGGTCCCCGTGTCGACGGTGCTCGCGGATGATCGACCGCGGACGCCGGGTCCGGCGCTGCGACGCCCTGCGCTCGCGGCGCTCGCCGCGGTGGCTGTGATGGTTGCGGTGGTGGCGCCCGCGTGGCTCGGCGCGAGGGAGCCCACGACGGTGGCCGAGCGCATCGCGGGCGAGTCGCTCGTGCGGGGGCGCGGCGCGCTCGTGGCGGCTGCGGGCACGCTGCTGGCGCTGGCCGTGGTGCTCCAGGGGGGCTCGGGGCTCGTGAAGGCTGCGCCCGCGAAGCAGCGGGCGACGTCGCGCGCGGTGGCGTACGTGCTCTGGGCGGTGTGCGCGATGGCGATGCGGCGCTGGCTCGACCACGCGCGCTGACGGGGCTGAGAGGGAACACGACGATGAGCAACGCGCAGGTACAACCCCCACCCCGTCCCCCGCGGCGCCTCACCCTCGCGGCGGCGCGCGCGCTCGGCATCGCGCTCCTCCTGGCGTCGCTCTATCCGTACTGGGAGTGCCTCCGCACGCTCGATCGCAGGGACTACGTCTCGGCCATGCTCGCGGGCTTCGTCGGGTGGTTCCTCACGCAAGCGGGCGTCGAGCTCGTTCGACCGGAGACCGCGGAGTGACACGCCTCTCCGCGCGCATCGCGCTCTCGCTCTGCGCTGCGTTCGC
This sequence comes from Myxococcota bacterium, assembly GCA_052035985.1. GTDB lineage: Bacteria > Myxococcota_A > Polyangia > Polyangiales > CAISKJ01. The sequence continues at coordinate 30,256 of JBPOHC010000001.1, forward strand.
CGCGTGCTCGTCGCGCCAGGTCGACGGCCCCGCGCCCGATCGTAGCCCCGTCGTCGCGCGCGTCGACGGCGACGCCATCACCGCGAACGAGGTCTCCCTGGTGGCGCGCGCGGAGCATCTCTCGCCGCGCGACGCGCTGGAGCGATGCATCCGCGATCGCCTCCTCGTGCGGGAGGGGATGCGCCGCGGCCTCCTCAACGAAGACGACGCCGAGAACGCGCGCTGGCACGCGAGCGTGCAGATGCTCCTCGCGCGCGAGATCGAGGACAGGGAGAGCCCCGCGACGATCCCGGCGGCCTTCTTCGAAGAGCTCTTTCAGCGGCGCCGCGTGGAGTTTCGCCACGACGGCCTCGTGACGGTGATCCACGCGCTCGCGACGGTCGAGGCCGACGCGGGGGTGGTCGCGCGCGATGCCGCGGCGGCGAAGATCGCGGCGTTTCGGGAGCGGCTGCTCTCGACGGCGGGCGCGAGGCCCGCGCAGGCGCAGTTTCAGGCGCTCGCGGACCAGATGCAGCTCCACGTCGAGTCGCTCCCGGGCTTCGACCGGCTCGGTCAGGCCCCCGACGGGACCAACTTCGATCGCGCCTTCGTGGGCGCCGCGTGGTCGCTCTCCGACGCCGCGCCGCTCTCGCAGCCCTTCGTCACGTCGTACGGCGTCCACGTCGCGCTGCGCGTGGGCTTCGCGCCGCCGCTCAGCCGCCCCATCGCAGAGGCCCAGGCCATCGTGGTGCGCGACGGCGTCACGATGCGTCGGGCGCGCGCGCTTCGAACGCTCCTCGACGCGCTGCGCGCGCGCGCCGACGTGAGGGTGAGCGAGACCGCCATCGGCGCGGGGACGTCCGCGAGCGGCGACGCGACGACCCCTCAGCGGCAGGGCCGACAAGCGCCGCGGTGACGAGACGATGCGACGACCGATCCTCGCGCGCGACAACGACCAGACCGCGTTCACGGCGCACCTCGAAGCGCTGCTCGAGGCGCTGCCCGAGGCGCTCTGCGCGACCTTCCTCGACGCCGAGGGAGAGACCATCGACCTCGCGACGCGGGTCGACGCCTTCGAAGCGCGCGTCTACGCCGCCGAGCTCGCGCTGCCCCTCGCCTCGATGCGCACCGCGGGGAAGGAGCTCGGCGTCGGGCAGGTCCGCGCGCTGAGGCTCGTGGGCGCCACGCGGAGCGCCGTCGTGCGAAACGTCACCGAGGGCTGCGACGTGATGCTCATCCTCGACGGAGAGGCCGCCCTCGGCAGGGCCGCGTACGAGTGCGAGCGCGCCGCGGAGCACCTCGCGACGGAGGCGGGATTCCCCACGCGCCGACCGCCTTCGCTCAGGCCCGAGACGGCGTCGGGGATGACCCCGCGGGCCTTCCTCGAAGACGGCCGCACGCGCCGCGTCGCGGCGGTGCTCGGCGCCCCCGACGCGACCCTCACCGAGGCCCTCCTCGTGCGCACGGAGGAGGGCGACGAGTGCGTGATCGCGCGCGACCCGAGGACCGAGCGCTGGTTCAGGTTGTAGCCGCCGTTACCGCCCGAAACGGTGTGGCGTAGAAGGCGGCGATACGCAGGTCTTGCGCGGACGAGAAATCTTTACCGGATGACCGCGTCCGATTTAAAACGCGCCCTCGTTCGGAGGGTGCCGTCACTCGCCTCCACGCGAGCCGCACCTCTGCGATCAACCCACTCAACTCGGAGCACACGTTCAATGGAAAGCACCAACCGTTCGAAGCTCGTTCTCATGGTCGCCGCAGCCCTCGGCGCCGGCGCGGCGATGTCCGCGTGCTCGTCGTCGACGTCGCAGCCGGCTTCGGCCACGCAGGCGGCTTCGTCGAGCGGCGCGTCGGGTCAGGCGGGTTCGTGCGGCGCCGCCGCGGGTCAGGCGGGTTCGTGCGGCGCCGCGATGTCGGGTGGGACCACCACGCCGGCCGCGACGCCCGCGGCGACCCCGGCCCCCGCGCCTGCGCCCGCCCCTGCGCCCGCTCCGCAGCCGGCGCACTGAGAGAGCCGCATCGCTCCGACACCGGAGCGGCGTCGTGAACGGGCCGCGGAGCTTCATCGCTCGCGGCCCGTGCGCGTTCTGAACCCGCAGAGAGAGCCCGAAGACCCATGCGACCTCCCTCACCGCGCGTCACCGGCATCGGCGTGGGGCTTCGCGCGCCCCTCGCGGACGCGATCCTCGACCGCGCCCCCGCGTCGCTCCGCTGGCTCGAGGTCTCGCCCGAGAACTACATCGGTCGCGCGGGGGCATTCGTGCGGCACCTCGACGCCGCGAGGGAGCGCTTTCCCATCGTCACGCACGGGCTCACGCTCTGCCCCGGCGGCGTCGACCCCTTCGACGAGTCGTACATGGCCCTCGTCGACGCCTTCACGCGCCGTCTCGGGACGCCGTGGCACAGCGATCACCTCTGCTTCGCGAGCCTCGGGGGGCACTTCCTCCACGACCTCCTGCCGATCCCCTTCACGCGCGCGTCGGCGGCGCACACGGCCGCGCGAATGGTCGAGGCGCAGCGGAGGATCGAGGCCCCGCTCGCGCTCGAGAACATAAGCTGGTACGCGCACCCCGGGGCCGCCGAGCTCGACGAGGCGGAGTTCCTCCGCGAGGTGCTCGATCGCTCCGACGCGAAGCTCCTCCTCGACGTGAACAACGTGTACGTCAACGCGCGCAACCACGGCTTCGACGCGCGCGCCATGATCGACCGGATGCCGCTCGATCGCGTGGTGCAGCTCCACGTCGCGGGGCACCTCACGCGCCCTGACGGATTGCGCATCGACACGCACGGCGAGGCCGTCTGCGACGACGTGTACGCCCTGCTCGAGCACACGCTCACGAAGACCGGCCCGGTGCCCGTGCTCCTCGAGCGCGATCAGAACTTCCCTTCGTGGGAGGCGTTGGTGAGCGAGATCGACAAGCTCGACGCGATCTGGCGCCGCGCGACGGGAGGCGCCCCGTGACCCACGAAGACCTCCAGCGGAGCCTCGCGCGCGTGTGCTTCGACGCGACGCCGTCGCCCGACGACATCGCGGCGCTCGGCGATGACCCCGCGCGCTGGCTGCTCTATCGCGTGATGGTGCGAGGTCGCTTCGTCGACACGCTCATCGAGGCGCTGCCGAGGTTCGCCGCGGCGCTCGGGCGAGAGAGGCTCACAGCAGCCGTCGACGCGTGGCTCGCGGAGGCTCCTCCGACGACGCGCTACGTCCGCGAGCTCTCGATCGAGTTCGCGCGCTTCATCGATGGGTCAACGCGATTGCTCGAAGGCGCTGCGCCCTGGGCGCTCGACGCGGTCCGTTACGACGCCGCGGTGATGCGCTGCCACATCGCGCTCGATGCGACGCGCGACGGCGTGACCGGGCTCGACATGGCGCTCCCCGTGGCGCTCTCGCCCGCGCAACAGCTCGTGCGCGTGTCGTGGCGCGTGCACCTCGACGGCGCGCCCGAGGCGAAGCCCATCGCCCTCGTGGTGTATCGCGCGATCGGCACCGACGCGATCGAGACGCTGGAGCTCACGCCCGTCGCCGCGGACATCTACGAGGCCATGACCGACGACGCCCGCTCCCTGACCGACTGCGCGACCTCGGCGCTCGCGCGCAACGACAGCGCCGCGGGGCAGCTCTTCATCGAGACCTTCGCGGATTTTCTCGGCGACCTCCTCGACCGCGGCGTGCTCCTCGGGAGCCGCACGACCGCGACCTGAACCGCTCGCGCGCCCCCACCTCGGAGCCACCGATGAACCTCTCGCGTCGCACATTTCTCACGGCCTCCGCGGCGATGGCGTCGGCCTGCGCGGCCCCGACGCGCGCGCTCACCCGCGTGGCGCCGTGGGTCGATCCGGCGGATCCTCGCGTGGGCACCTTCGTGTCGAGCCCCTGGGGATTCAGCACGTCGTCGTACTGGATCGAGGGCCCCTCGGGGCTGATCTTCATCGACGCGCAGTTTCTCCCGTCGGCGGCGGAGCGATCGGTCGCGGTGGCCGAAGAGATCACCGGAAAGCGCGTCGAGCTCGCCGTCGTTCTCCACGCGAACCCCGACAAATACAACGGCACCGGCGTGCTTCGCGCTCGCGGGATTCGCGTCGTGAGCGCGCGTCCGGTCGTCGAGCAGATCCCCACGGTCGACGAGGAGCGGCGGCGCTTCTTCGCCGAGCGGTACCGCCCCGACTACCCCGCGTCGCTCACGCTGCCCGAGGTCTTCGGCGCGGCGACGCAGGCGCTCAGCGCGGGCGGCGCCACGGTGACGGCGCACGTCCTCGGCGCGGGGTGCAGCAACGCGCACGTCGTCGTGGAGTTCGACGGACACATCTTCGCCGGTGACCTCATCGCGAACCGCAACCACTCGTGGCTCAAGGAGGCCGACATCAACGCGTGGCTCGCGCGCATCGACGAAATGCGCGCGATGCGACCGCGATACGTCCACCCGGGACGCGGTCCCTCGGGGGGCGCCGACCTGCTCGACGCCGAGGCGCGCTACCTCCAGCTCGCGCAGCGGCTCGTGCGTGAGGCCGCGCCGAGGCTCCCGCCCGACCAGACGGCCATCGACGCGATCATCGCGCGCATCGAGCGCGAGTATCCCGGCTATGGCTTCGCGGTGTTTCTCAGGCTCGGGATCGCCGCGGAGTGGCGGCGTCAGGCGCTCGTCGGCATCCTGACCTGATCGCGTCGATGCGTCGCTCGCTCGTCGCCGCAGCGCTCGTCTCCGCGTGCGCGACGCGCTCCGTCTCGACGACGCCTCCGGTGTGGGAGCGATACGTCTCGGTCGACCGCGATCGCCTCGTCGTCGCGACCTGCTTCGACCTCGCGCACACGCGCTGCGAGGAGCGCGCGCATCCGCTCCGTCGACGAGACACGGACGTCTTCGCGCTGCGCAACTCGACGTGGCTCTGGCCCGCGTCTCCGCCCCTCGTCGGGACCACCGTGCGCACGCGATTCGAACTGCCCGCGGGGTGGTCGGTGTCGACGCCGTGGCCGCGCGAGGGCGACCTCTACACCATGGACGCGACGGCGATGCGCTGGGAGGGCTACACGCTCCTCGGCCCGCTCTCGCGCGAGGCGTTCACCGTCGAAGGGACCGTGTTCGACGTCACGCGAGAGGGCTTCTCGGACGTCCGCGCGCCGCCCGTTGAACGCTGGCTCGGAGACGCGTGGAGGGCCGTGCGTTCGCTGGTTCCGAGCGCGAGGCCGCCGCGGGTGCAGGTGTGGTTGCGCGCCGCGCCGGGGAGCCGCGAGGCCGTCGCCTTCGGGCTCGTGAGCCGCGGTGGAGGCCCGTCGGTGATGTTCTTCGTCGATCCCGACGCCACGCCCGATTTGCTCGCGCGCGACTGGCAGGCGACGCACGAGCTCGTCCACCTCGTACACCCCGTGTTCCTCGATCGCGACGCGTGGCTCCGAGAGGGACTCGCGACCTGGTACCAGGAGGTGCTCCGCGCTCGCTCGGGCGCGCAGTCCGCGTCATCTGCGTGGAGCACGCTCATCGAGGGCCTCACGCTCGGCGCGACGGAGGGATCGGGCGCCACGCTCGAAGAAGAGAGCGCCTCGATGGGACGCACCCACCGCTATCACCGCGTCTACTGGTGGGGCGTGGCGGTCGCGATGACGCTCGACGTGACGCTGCGCACGGAGTCACATGGCGCGGCCTCGCTCGACGCGGCGATGCGCGCGCTCTACGACGCGTCTCTGCGAGAGCCCGAGCGCGCGTGGAGCGCGAGAGACGCCGTCTCGCTGATGGAGCGGGCGACGGGGGTAGCCCTGTGGGCGTGCGTCGTAAGCCCCGCGCTGTCCTCGACGGCGTACCCCGACGTCGAGGGAACGCTTCGCGCGCTCGGGGTCCAGCGGGGATCAGACGGGGTGATCGGCTTCGACGACGAGGCGCCGAGGGCCGACATCCGCGACGCGATCACGCGCGGACGTTGACACGCAGCGCGCGTGCGAGGCACAACCCCGCGCACGGGTCGTTAGCTCAGCGGCAGAGCTGCGGACTTTTAATCCGTAGGTCCTGGGTTCGATCCCCAGACGACCCACTAGAAAACAAGGGGTTCAACCGCTCCGCTCCTTCCACGGAGTCCCCTGATTGGGCCTCCGTCTGTTGCAACCGCGTTGCAGCAGTGAACCCCCGGCAGCGTGCGGAATCACGTTGTTCTACAGCGCTTGCGTCGTGGCGGCCGTACACCCCCGGCGCCCTCGTCGTCGTCGGTGACGCCCCGATCGCGGCGCGCGCACCCTTGACCCGCGCGCGTCGCTCACGCTTCCATCCCCTTCGTGGCCGCGCCTGAATCGGACTCTGACCGTAGCGAGCGGCGTATCTGAAAGACGGCGCAGCTCCTTGGCAACTGCGCCACGCTCGACCGCACGCTCCCGACGCTGGTGACCGAACGCGCCCCCGGCGGGACTGACGCCCGACAGCGAGAGTCTCTCACGCTCCGCGAGCTCCTCGGCGAGGGTGGGATGGGCGCGGGCCGAGCCTGAGCGAGAGGAGCGGCAGATCCGCGGTGGGAGACGGAGGCGTCAGCGCAGCGTCTGGACGGAGGGTCGCGTCGTGGGCGGTGCCCGCGGGAACCCCCGATGCGCAGAGCGTGGCCCAGAGAGCGTCGAAGCGCGCGTCGGAGAAGTCCGCCATGTGCGAGTCAGAGTATGCGTCAGTGCGCGCCGTTGCAGGAGCGCTCTCCCTCGAGGCGCAGCCGACGATCGAGGTCGACGCTTCTCGTTGGTGGATCGCCGACCGACGAGACAACACCACAAGCGCTGGGAACATCGCCTCCACGAGCCCCCGCGCGCACTTCGCGTCGGACGCGCACCTCGGCGCGCACGTCGCGTCGGACCGCACCTCGGCGCGCGCCTCGCGCCGTCGCGCTGAGGCCCGAAAATCAGCACGTCTCACGTATCCGCGCGCGGCACGACCGATGCGGCGATCCGCGCGAAGGAGCTTCGAGATGCGCGGTCGAGGAGCGGTGGCGTTGATCGTGGCGCTCGGCGCGTGCACCGACGCGTCGTGTCCGTCGTCGTGCGACGACTGCGGGGGCGTGTGCCTCACCTACACAAACGTCGTTCCGGTCTGCACACGAACCTGCGCCGACGCGCGCGGATGCAACGACGGCGAGGTGTGCGCCGAGCTCTCGACCGTCGGAGGGGGCTTTCGCTCTCCCGGTCGCATCTGCCTCCCCGTCGTGGGACCGCGCATGTGCCCCGAGGCGACCTCGTGGACCCACTGCGATCCCGCGTTCCGCAGCTTCTGCGAGGGGAGCTCGCGGCTCGTTCAGTCGTCGGCCTTCACCTCGACGCCGTTCTGCACGCTGCTGTACCAGCACTGCCCCGGCGGCTGCGTCACGGTGAGCCCGGGGCCCGCGGGGCTCGCGCAGTGCGCCCCCACGCTGTAGACGCCCCTCAGGGCGCCGAAGGAGGGACGAGGAGGTAGAGCGTCCGTGACTCGACGGGCGACGAGGCGCGACCGACGAACTGCACGGTCACCGCGTAGACGCGCGCGCCGTCGGCGCCCGGCGCGAGGTCGTTGTAGAGGTCGACGTCGAAGGCGAGCGACGCGGAGGGCGACGCGCCGAAGAAGGTGCTCGCGTCGCGGCGCGCGTAGCCTTCGGGCGCCTCGGGCGTCGCGCGGACCGTCGTGACCCCGCGGACGAAATCAGCCGTCGTGCGCCCCGTGGGGAGCCGTCGCTCCGTGGCGTCTGCGACCACGCGCGCGGTGACGTCGCTGCGCGACTGCCCCAGCAGCGTGACGATCGCGCCGGGGAGGCTCGACGAGAGCCCTGCGACGCCGCTCGATCCGACGCCGAGGATCACCGGCGCGCCCGCGCCATCGACGGTGCCCGTCGCCATCGCGAGGGGGAGCGCGTTGGCGTACGTGCGGCCGGTCGCACCCAGCCCCACGTCGATGCCGAGGAACCACGCGCCGCGCGCGTTGAGGGCGGCCGTGAGCTCGGCGCAGTCGCGTCCCACGCCGCGCGACGTGGGCGACGATGCCACGCAGCCGTCGTACCAGTTCGAATCTGACGCCAGCACGATCAGGGGGACGCGCCCCGCGCCGAAGCAGCCCCATCCGAAGCGATCCGCGGCGCCGCAATCCCGCACCGGATCGACCGCGGGCACCCACCCGTTGCCGCCTGGATCGCGCGCGTTTCGCACGGAGCGGAGCGCGAGCGCGTCGGCCTCGTGTCCGCGCGTCCCTGCGCCTGCGATGACCTGAAACGCAGCCTCGGTCTGACACTCGGGCTCGTCGCCGCCATAGAACATGCTCCCCGTGTCGGCGTCGACCGTGCGCATCGCGTCGAAGGCGCGCTGCGTGGCAGCGACGTCCGCGCTCATCGGCTGACGGATCCAGAGCGTGTAGTCGCCGGGCGAGCCGGGCATGCCCTGCGGTGCGACGGGCATCGAGTCGAAGCTCCCGACGCCGAAGGCCACGTCGGGGATCGTCGCGCGAATCGCGGGCGCCACCATCGCCGAGAACGACGTACGGAGCTGGTTGATGATCGGGTCCATGCTCGTCGAGTTGTCGACGAGAAAGAACACGTCGGCCGCGCGCACCCGCGCTGAGACGGTGAACACGCGGTGCTCATGCGCGCCGGTCGTCGACGGCGCGTGATACGGCAGCGTGACGATCGTCGCGCTCGCGGGCGGACTCGACGACGTCGCGGTGGGATCGGTGCCCACGGCCGTCTCGACGAGGTCCGAGGCGCCGTCGCCGTCGGTGTCTTCAGCGCACGGGTCGGTGCGCGCGGCGCGCTCGGCCGCGTCGGAGAGGCCGTCGTTGTCGCTGTCGGTGTCTTGAAAGTTGGCGACGCGATCGCCCGCGCCGTCGCAGTTGTCGGCCGCGGCGCCGCAGGTGAGGGCGCGCCCCGCGGCGTCGAAGCCGGGGTAGCGACGACCGCCCTCGATCGCGTCGGAGAAGCCGTCGTTGTCGCTGTCGGAGTCCATGAAATCAGGGGTTCCGTCGCGGTCGGTGTCGATCGACGGGGCGCCCTCGATCGCGTCGGAGAGGCCGTCGCCGTCGGCGTCGGGACACACCGCACAAACGCCCGCGAGGCACACCTGCCCGCTCGCGCACGCGGTCGTCGTGAAGGCCGCGCCGTCGGCGTCACACACGCGCCGCGAGGCGCTCGTCACGCAGGTCGCCTCTCCGGGCGTGCACACGCGCGCCCCGCAGCTCGCGTCGCCCACGCAGGAGGCCGCTGCGTCGCAGCCTCCATCGACCGCGCCGTCGGCGCGACACGCGGAGGCGTCGGTGGCGTCGGCGACATCGGGAGCGTCGGTGACATCGGCGGCGTCGGTCACGTCCGTTGCGTCGGCGGCGTCGGTCACGTCCGTCGCGTCGGCGGCGTCGGTCACGTCCATCGCGTCGGTCGCATCCGACGCGTCGGTGACATCGCCAACATCGGAGGCGTCGGCGGGGCTCTGATCGTTGGCGACATCGAGCGCGGGCGTGACGTCGGGAGGGGACGCGTCCACCGGCGAGGCGTCGACAGGTAACGCGTCGCTGGTCGCGTCACCCGATGGCGCGCGGTCTTGCGACGCGTCGACGGGAGGCGTCATGGTGCCTTCGCACGCGAGCAGCGAGAGCGTCACGGAGCCCAACGCGAGGAGGCGCTTCGCGGAGTCGGTGCGGTTCTTCATGGCGTCGCCGCGGATGAGGCCCGAGTACGACAGGCACCGTCAAGCCGCGCACGTTGGGAGCGCTGCTCGGTGTGACCTCGAAGAACGTCGGCGCGTGAAGGGCTCGCACGATGTGAACGCCCGGCACGGTGCGCAGCACGCGATCGGCGCTGCGCCGTGTGTTTGCGACCACGCGCATACACGGGAACGGCCCTTGCGTTGTGCCCTCACTTCGATTCAATCAACGCCTGCGGAGGGAGTAGCGACGCATGATTCGAACGCGACGCGCATCGGTGAGCCTCGTGACCGCGGTGGCGCTCTCGCGCCTTGTCACGGCCTGCAATTGGGGAACGGAATCGACGCCGCTGATGCCATTGGAGCCGCCCCCCGACCAGCCCGTCCCCACGCCGCTGGAGCCTCGAAGCCCGCGCCTCGATCTCGCGCTCGGCGAGACCGTGACCGCCGCCAGCCCGCCGCCGCCCATCAGCGGCGGCACGCTGCTCATCACGCGCGACGATCGCTACGCCATCGCCTCCGATCCCGATCACGACCGCGTGCACGTGGTCGACCTCACGACGCACGCGCTCCTCGGCTCCGTCGGGCTTCAGCGCGGCGACGAGCCCGGACGCGCCGTCGAAGACGCCTCGGGGCGCATTCACGTCGTGCTCCGTCGAGGCGGCGCCGTCGTGACCTTCGAGCCCGCGGAGCGCGTGATCTCGGCGCGTCGCGAGGTGTGTCCCTCGCCACGCGGCGTCGCGTATCAACCCGCCGCCGACGTGATCCACGTGGCGTGTCAGGGCGGAGAGCTCGTGACGCTCCCGGCGCGCGGAGGGGCGGCGACGCGCACGCTCCACCTCGACGACGACCTCCGCGACGTGGTGTGGAGCGGGCGTCAGCTCTTCGTGACGCGCTTCCGCTCGGCCGAGGCGCTCGCGCTCGACGACGCCGGCGCGGTGGTCGCGCGATCGCGACCTGCGTTCGATGGAGCCACCGATCGACTCCCCGACTCGAGCGCGACGGGCGTCGCGTGGCGCGCGATCACCGCGCCCGGCGGCAGGCTCATGATGCTCCATCAGGTCGCCAACACGGGCCCCGTCGTCATCGAAGCGGGCGGGTACTCACGCGGCGGCTGCGGCGGGAGCATCGTCGGCGCCGCGCTCTCACGACTCGACGGAGACAGGCTCCCCGACCCGCCCGCGGCGGTGCTCCAGGGCCTCACGCTCGCGGTCGACGTGGCGATCTCGCCCGACGGTACGCGCATCGCCGCGGCGGCCCCTGGCAACGCGCTCCTCTCGCCGGGGCGTCAGCTCGTGACGGCCGCGCTCTCCGCAGACGACGCGGCGCTCCCGTCAGGTCCGTGCGGCGTCCCGATGGAAGGCGCCTCTGTAGGATTGCCCGGTCAGGTGATCGCCGTGGCGTACACCCACGCGGGCCGTCTCTTCGCGCAGACCCGCGAGCCTGGGACGGTCTCCGCGGTGTTCGAAACGTCGCGCGTCTTCCTCGGAGGGATGCCCCTTCAAGACACGGGGCACACGATCTTTCACGCCGACGCGGGCGGCGGAATCGCCTGTGCGTCGTGTCACCCCGAGGGCAACGACGACGGCCGCGTGTGGTCGTTCTCGCCCATCGGACCGCGCCGCACGCAGTCCCTCCGCGGAGGCATCCTGGGCACCGAGCCCTTCCACTGGGACGGCGACATGGCCGACTTCGCGCACCTCACCACGGAGGTGCTCGGCAGCCGCATGAGCGGCGGTCCGCTCTCGGCCACGCGCGCCGTCGCCCTCTCACACTGGCTCGACGCGCAGCCCGCCCTCCCCCGCCCCGCGCCCCGCGACGAAGCCTCCGCGACCCGCGGGGCGGCGCTCTTTCACGACCCGACGGTCGGCTGCGCGAGCTGCCACGACGGCGACGCGCTCACGAACAACAGCACCGTCGACGTGGGCACGGGCGCGGCCTTTCAGGTCCCCACGCTGCGCGGCCTGAAGTACCGCGCGCCCTACATGCACGACGGCTGCGCGCCGACGCTTCTCGCGCGCTTCACCGACGCGACCTGCGGCGGCGGCGATCGCCACGGGCAGACCTCACAGCTCTCCGAGCGCGACCTCAGCGACCTCGTCGCGTGGCTCGAAACACAGTAGAAGAAGCGCCGCCTCCCCCGCGGCGAGCGCCCGCCAACGACCGCGCAAACATGACATAGCCTGTCACCAGGATCGGCGTACACTCGCGGCCACTCCGATGCGTCACAGCGCCGCCCTCTCGGTCCTCGTCATGGCCTTCGGTGCCGCCCTCGCGGCGCCCTCGTCCGCCCGCCCCGTGGCGCCTGCGTCGAGGCCCAGGCAGCGCTCCGACGCGGGCGTTCAACCGCCGTCGCAGATGTGCCGCGCGAGGCTCGTCGTGCGACAGACCGAGGGCGCCTCGGGGTGCTTCATCGACGAGCGCGTCACGGGCGCGCCCGGTGAGCTCCGCTACCCCTGCGGCGGCGGCGCGGCCACGGCGACCTTTCGCAACGGCGTCTTCGCGGGGACCGTCGGCGCGAACGGCGAGGTCTCGCTCTCGCTCCGCACGCGCTTTCACTACGGCGACGGCTGCGACTGGGCGACGGTGCAGAACCTCCGCGGCGCGCTCACGAGCGGCGTGCGCTTCGAGTACACCGAGGCGCCGGTGCCCGGACAGCGCGGATGCGCGCGAGCGTGTCACGCCACGGGCGACGTCGAGGTGCAGCGGGTCAGCGCGCAGTAACGCTCCGACGCGAAAGGCGGAGACCGTCTCGCGCGCGGCGGTCATCTCACCGTCGAAGCGAGGTGTCGGTGCTGCGTCTCGACGATGATTTCGTGCGGTCTCTCCCGGGTGATGCGAGCGGCGATCGACGCTCGCGGCGCGTCCCTGGCGTCGCGTATTCGAAGGTGCTCCCGACGGCCGTGAAGGCGCCGCGAAGGGTGGCCTGGTCGCGCGAGGTCGCGTCGCTGCTCGAGCTCCCGTGGGCCGAAGACGCCGTGCCCGACGAGGTGATCGCCGCGCTCGCGGGCAACGGGCTCTTCGAAGGGTCCGCTCCCTACGCGGCGCGCTACGGCGGACACCAGTTCGGCAACTGGGCCGGGCAACTCGGAGATGGACGCGCCATCACGCTCGGCGAGCGCGTCACCTCGACGGGCGCGCGCTTCGAGATGCAGCTCAAGGGCGCAGGGCCCACGCCGTATTCGCGAGGCTCCGACGGGCGCGCGGTGCTTCGCTCGTCGATCCGGGAGTTCCTCTGCAGCGAGGCGATGCACCACCTCGGCGTGCCCACGACGCGCGCGCTCTCACTCGTCGCGACGGGCGAGGGCGTCGAGCGCGACATGTTCTACGACGGCCACCCCCGCATCGAGCCGGGCGCCGTGGTGTGCCGCGTGGCGCCGAGCGTTCTGCGCTTCGGGAGCTTCGAGATCCTGCGCGCGAGCGAGGAGCTCGACCTGCTGCGCGAGCTCGCGGACTACGCCATCGAGCGCTTCTTCCCCGAGCTCGGTCCGCCGTCGCCCGACCGCGTGGGGAGGTGGTTCGGCGAGGTCTGCCGCCGCACCGGCTCGCTCATCGCGTGGTGGATGCGCGTGGGCTTCGTGCACGGCGTGATGAACACCGACAACATGTCGGTGCTCGGGCTCACCCTCGACTACGGCCCCTACGGCTGGATCGACGGCTTCGACCCCGAGTGGACGCCCAACACCTCCGACGCTTCGAACCGCCGCTACCGCTACGGCCAGCAGCCCTTCATCGGCGTCTGGAACCTCTCGCAGCTCGCCACAGCGCTGCGCCCCCTCGTGCCCGACCTCGACGCGCTCCACGCGGGCCTCTCGCGTTATCGCGAGACCTACAACACCGAGTACGAGCGCCACATGGCCGCGCGCATGGGCCTCTCCGCGCTCCCCGAGGCGACGCTCCTCACCGAGCTCCACACGCTGCTCACAGCCGTAGAGACCGACATGACGGTGTTCTTCCGTCGGCTCGCGGAGGTGACCCTCGACCTCGCAGCGACCGAGGCCGACGACGTCCTCACGCGTCCGCTCGCAGCGTCGTGGTACGCGCCGCGTGACGTGAGCGCCGCGCATGTGCGCGCCACGGCCGCGTGGGTGCGGCGACTCGCCAGCGCCGTGAAGGCCGAGGGTACAGAGAGCGCCGCGTGGCGCGCGAAGATGCGCGCGGAGAACCCCGTGTACGTGCTCCGCAACTATCTCGCGCAAGAGGCCATCGAGGCCGCCGAAGAGGGAGACCCTTCGAAGGTGCACGAGCTCCTCGACGCGATGCGACGGCCCTTCGAAGAACAGGCTGGTCGCGCGCACCTCGCAGAGAAGCGTCCCGAGCACGCGCGCTCGAAGCCGGGCTGCTCGGCGCTCTCGTGCAGCTCGTGACGCCGACACAATTCACGCGCCCACGCAGGCCGTGCCCGAGGGCCGCGTGCGTGGTGCGCGAGCGGCGTCCCATGTGCGCGAAAATGCCTTTCTAGAAGGCGTTTTCGAATGGTCCACGCGACGCGCAACCGTGGTAGATGCCGCCGCGGAGGACTGAATCGTCATGGCAGCTACCGAGACGCCCGCCGCCTCTTCGAAGGCGAGCGACGCGAAGCCGTTCGTTCCGCCCGTGGCACTGGTCAACGCGGCGCTGAAGCTGAGGCGCTTCTTTCTGCGCGCGGCCGACGCGGTCGTTCCGCCCTACATGGGGCTCTACGATCGCTTCATGGGCGCGGCGACGACGATGCTCGTGCACACGGCCGCGAAGGCGCACATCGCCGATGAGCTCGTGAACGGCCCCCTCGACGCGGCGGAGCTCGCGCGGCGCACGGGCTCCAACGCCGACGCGCTCGAACGGATGATGCTCGCGCTCGTGGCGTCGGGTGTGTTCCGTCGCGAGGCCGACGGGCGCTTCGCCAACAACCGCGTCTCGTCTGCGATGGTCACGGGCTCGAAGGACAACGCCCGCGGCTTCGCGGAGTTCTTCGGCTTCGAACCGATCGTCCGCGCGTGGGCGAACATCCCGCGGACGCTCCGCGACGGCGTCGGCGCCTTCGAGGCCGTGCACGACCGCCCCGTGTGGCAGTGGATGGACGAGGAGCCCTCCGTGCGCGCGGCCTTCGTCGAGGGCATGAGCTCGATGACCACCGTCGTCGCGCCCGCCATCGCCGCGGCCTATCCGTTCGGTGAGGTGAAGACCGTCTGCGACGTCGGCGGCGGCGTCGGGATCGTGCTCGCCGCGACGCTCAAGCGGCACCCGCACCTGCGCGGGATGCTCTTCGACAGCGAAGGGATGCTCAGCGAGGCGGGGCCCTTCCTCGACGCGCACGGCATCGCCGATCGCGTGGAGCGCGTGCCCGGGAGCTTCTTCGAGTCGATCCCCCGCGGCGCGGACGCGTACCTCCTCAAGACCGTGCTCCACAACTGGGGCGACGAGAACGCGCTCAAGATCCTCCGCAACTGCCGCGCGGCGATGGACCCGGGGCACCGCCTCGTCGTGGCCGACTTTCTCGTCGTGCCCGACGCGTTCTCGACGCTCGTCCCCTACATGGACATGGCGGGCATGATGATCTTCTCAGGCCGCGAGCGATCGACCGAGAGGCTCAAGCAGATGTTCGCGGAGACGGGCTTCCGCTTCGGTCGCGTGATGCCGCTGCCCGGCGTGCAGGCCGTCTACGAGGGCGTCGCGGTGTAGTCTTCACGGGCGCTCGCGGCGGGCGAGAGCCACGCGCGCGGGGCGGCGTACACGGCGGGCCGATCGAGCAGGTCGAGGTGCCCCGTCTCCCACACGATCAACTGATTCGACGCGGGAAAGTCGAGCGCGAGCCGCACCTCGGCGTGGCGTCCGAGCGCGCTGTCGACGGGGACGAGCCCGTCACCCACGAGCCGATGCCGCAGCACCTCTCCGATCCGTGATCGCGCGGCGCGCGTCGCCTTGTCAGCGGTCGCGGCGTCGGGCTCGCGGCTGAGCGTCGCCGCGATCGCGTAGCACTCGACGCCCGCAGGGAGCGAGAGCGACTCGCGCGGATCATCGCCGGGTTCGAAGCGGTCGCGCCCGTGCCAGTGCTCGTCGAGCACGTTGCCCCAGCGGAGGT
>JBPOHC010000464.1:0-1995 GCA_052035985.1 Myxococcota bacterium
AGCGCCGTGAGGGCGACCTCGCGGGGTGGGCGCGCGTCCGACCCGCGGTAGCCGATGCGGCGCGCGCCTCGCCCGCGCACGTCGCGCACGACGAAGCGCGCGTCGCCCCGATGGCTGAACGCGCCCGGCGAGGCGACGGTGTCATCCCACGAATCCATCGTCGATCACCTGGTCGAGCTCTGCCGCGAAGGCCTCCTCGGGGAGGCGCCTCCACCCGAAGTCACGGATCGCGCAGCGCGCCTCATCGTCGGGCATCGAGAGCCGCGCCGAGAACCAGGAGAGTTCTGCGATCGCGGCCGCTCTGCGCGCTCTCACACGCTCGTAGCGCGCGAGCCCGTCGACGACGTTGTCTGCGTCGCGCAGGGCGTCGCCGAGCGCGACGGCGTCTTCGAGCGCCTGACACGCGCCCTGACCGAGGTCGGGGGTCATCGGATGCGCTGCGTCGCCGAGCAGCGTGACCGCGCCGACGCTCCACCGAGGGAGGGCGACGCGGTCACAGATCTCGACGCGGGTGAGCGCCTCCGGCGTCGTGGCCTCGATGAGCGCGGCGACCGGGCGCTGCCAGCGCGAGAAGGCCTGCGCGAGGCTGTCACGATCGACGATGCGCGCTCGCTTCGCGGCGGTGTGCGACACGATCGCGTACCAGTATCCGCCCGTGAGGGTGGCCGCGTACCAGAAGCGCAGTCCGCGGCCGACGAGGCCCACGGTGGCTCCACGCGAGAGCCCGAGGGCTTGCGCGACCTCGGCATCGACGCTGCCCACCCAGGCGTCTTGCGCGGCCGATCGCGGGGCAGACGCGCCGTGAAGGGCAGAACGCGCGACCGAGTGAAGACCGTCTGCGCCGAGCACGAGGTCGGCGCGGCGTGGGGGTTCACCTTCGAAGTCGCAACGAGGTCGCTGCGCGTCAGGGTCGACTCCCGCGCAGCGGGCACCGAACCGGAGCGCTCCGTTCGGGAGCGCCGCAGCCAGCGCGTCGAGGAGGGCGGCGCGCTCGATCACGCGGTGCGTCCGCCCCCTCGCCCGGGCTCTCGCCCCGACCGCGAGCGACTGGAAGACCTCGCCGTCGGCGCCGCGAAGGTCTGCCCGTTCGACCTCGATGGATCGCGCGCGGATGTCCTCTCCGATCCCGAGCGCGTCGAGGGCGCGAACGCCGTTGTACCAGAGCATCAGCGCGCCTCCGCCGCGGCGCAGCGCGGCACCGCGCTCCGCGACATCGACGCTCCACCCGAGGCGGGCGAGTGCGACGCCCGCGGCGAGACCTCCGACCCCGCCACCAACGATGATCGCGTCGCCCTGCACAGCTCAGCGGGCGGGCATCGCGACGACGGGGACCGTGAAGGCGAAGCACGTCTCCGCGTCGTCGGAGCGCTCGAGCCACGCGGCGCCGCCGAGCGAGCGCACGCACTCCGCGACGATCGAGAGGCCCAGGCCCGTCGACGTCTGTCCGCTCATCGACTCGTCGCCTCGAGCGAAGGGCGTGAACAGCATCGGGCGGAGCACGCTCGGGACCGCGGCTCCCTGGTTGCGCACCGACACCTCGACGAAGCCGTGCGAAGGGTCGGCGACGTACGACGGGACGCGCGCGAACAGCACGGCTGCCTCACGTGCGCGTCGCGCCCTCGTGTCGACGGGCCCGCCGTCGGGTCGGTGCCTCAGCGAGACGAGCACCTCGGTGTTCGAACGCGCGTGCTTGATGGCGTTGAAGAGCAGGTTCGCGAGCGCGATGTCGACGCGATCGGGCACCGCCATGACGGAGAAGTCTTCGGGCGTGCACGAGACCGCGATGCCGAGGGCGCGGTTTCGCGCGACGAGGCCGAGGTCACGCGCGTGCTGACGCGACAGCCCTTCGAGGTCGATGCGGCAAGGCTCCGCGGCGTTCGCCGCGTGGTCGATGCGCGAGATCGCCAGCGTGCTGTCGATCATGCGGCTGATTCGGCTGCCCGCGGACGACACGTCGACGCCGAGCATCTGGAGTTCGTCCGCGCCCTCGTCCTG
>JBPOHC010000202.1:0-2462 GCA_052035985.1 Myxococcota bacterium
GCGACCACGGCACCGCTCGCTGCCCGCTAGCCACATGCATCAGCACCAGCACCTCGACCAGCTCCGGGGAGAGCGCGAGGTGTCGACCCCAGCCCGCACGGTCGCTCATCGGAAGCACGCAACCCACCTTCCGGCCGATCCTCACGGCGAACTCGTCAGGCCAATAGATGTCTTCGTAGCCGCCCACGGAGACGCGCGCAGCGGGGATCGCCCAGCTCGCGAGTGTCTCAAGCTTGCGCGTGTCGGGCACCTCGATGCATCGGGCCTTGGCTCCGGGTTTCTTCATTAGCTCCGCCGCGAGTGGGTGGGACGGGAGGAGCGCTGCGACGCGTCGGTCGAGGCAGTCGATCCCTCGTCGGAACGACGCCACGGCCTCCTCGCGCAGCGGCTTCGGAGCACGCTCTTCGGCGTTCGAGAGCGCAAGCAGGGCGGGGCGTCCCCCATCGCGACCGGCGCCGAGGACCTTCAGTACGAGCCCCAGGCACGACCCGAGGGCCACGGTGCGCAGCATCATCGGCTTGCTGAAGGGCTGCCCCATGAGCGTCGTCAGGCCCTCGCCGAGGCTGCAATCGAAGGGCGTGCGCTCCACGGGCTCGCGATGCTTCTGCTTCTCGACGAGGGGCGCGGCAAGCAGCAGTGGCCTGAACGTGCGCGTGACCGGGTCGCCGTCGCTCTCCAGGTGCACGCGCATCTTGGTGAGCCCCTCGGGCGGCAGCACGTCCGCGAGCAGGCGACCGACGCTGAAGCGACGGAACTGCTCGAACCCCAGCAGGTCACGGTGCGTCGCGAGCGGGCTACACATCATCGTGCCCGGCTGGTACACACCACCGTCGAAGGAGAGCACCTCGCGCGCGGCCACGCGGAGCGCCTCGACGCGCTCGCGCCCCAGTTCTGCGGGAAACGCCCGATCGAAGGCCGCTCCGAAACGATCGTCGGCCCGCATCGTCGCCTCGCTGTTGTCCTCGCCCTCGATGTCGACGCGGATCACGCGCGCGAGGAAGTCGCCCCCGTGCTGCGGCGCGCCGCCGAGGGCGCACTGCGCGAGGTCGTTCATCAGGTGGACGGCCTTGTAGGCGTTCGCCGTGGCGGGCCTGAAGCCGATGACGCGTTCGAATACGCCGATGTTGCCTTCGTGCCACATCAACACGCGCTTGAGCGCGTCGAGGTCAATCCTGCGCGGCTCGCCCATAGCTCGCCCCTCCAGCCTCTCGGCGTACGACGCGCTCCGCGGCCACCACGCGCCCGCGCGACCTATCGATCACTGCGAAATCCTCGGCCCCTGCGCTCCGTCCAGGAGCGCGCTCGTCCCAACCGGCGACTCGTGCGAGGAAACGGTGGATTCGATCGGGCACGGGCATCGGCCCCGTTGATGCGATCGCTTGCCGCAACGCACCGAAGAGCGAAGGCTCTACGCGGAGCGACGACTCCGACGGGCCGTGGTGCAACCACGCGACCTCGGGGAGCGGGCCGAGCGCACCGCCGAGCCACGATGCGCGCTTCGGTCGTCGCACCGTGAAGTCCGTCGGAGGGATCGCGCGCACCGCCACGTGAGGCCGCGACTCCACGGCGTTCGACTCGTAGCTGAAGCCGAGCCACAGCGGTACGCCCGACGCGAGCCATGGAGGGGCTGAGGACTCCTCGCGCTCGGTGAGGTAGAGGCGGCGAAGCCCGAGCGTCACCTCCGCGAGCAGGTCGGCGTCGCTCACCTCGCTGGGCAGCGGGGCCGCGCGCTCGAGCTCCGCGATGAGGCGCTCGCCGCGGCTGTGCGCGAGGGCGACGAGGCGCTTGAGCTGCCGCTGCTTGTCGAGCGCCTCGTCACGCTTGCCGCGCCCCCACAGGCGCTCCGGCGGCTCGCCGCGGGGCGGGTCGCAGAGCCACTGGCCCGTCGAGGGCTCTCCCGTGTTCCACAGCACCTCGTCGAGCTCTGGCCACGACACGCGCGCGGGGTCGACGAAGGCGCGCGCGGCCTCGATGAGGCGGCCACGACCGCGGCGGTTCTGGAGGTTATCGAGCGGGGAGAGCCACATGCCCTCCTCGGACTGTGAGAGCTCGACGCGAAGGGTGCTCGGCGCCTTCGCCGCGGACACCGCGTACGCGACCGCGGCCCACAGCTCGCGGAAGGTGACGTGTTCGCCGAGGCGCCTCCCCGAGAGCGCGATGAGGCGGGCGAGCCGCGCGCGAACCTCCGCGTCCTGGAGCATCATCAGGTTGCGCCCCGCCGAAGTCTCCGCGGCGACGGCCCCGACCGGTGGCAAGAACTCGTCTGAGCTCACCCTGCGCAGCACCCCGTCGATCAGCGAAGTGCCCAGCACGCTCCTATCCGCGAGGTCGATCACCGCGACGGCGCGGGGCTCTGCGGGCAGCTTGCGCCCGTCGTCCGCGATGAGCTTCCCGACCTGCGCGTGGAGCTCCGCGCTCACGTCGCGCATTGCCTGGTCGTCGCGAAGGAGCGCGATGAGGTC
>JBPOHC010000175.1:0-16157 GCA_052035985.1 Myxococcota bacterium
CGGCCTTCGTCGCGCAGGGAGGTGATCCCCGTGGCGACGGATACGGCGGGACCAACTCCATCGTAGAGACCGAGCTCTCGGGGATGCGCTTCGACCGGGGAGCCGTCGGGATCGCCCTCGCCGGCCTTGATACGGGGGGAATGCAGTTCTTCGTGGTGACCGCCGACGCACCGCACCTCGACGCGCGCTATCCCTGGATCGGGCGCGTCATCGAAGGAATGGAAATCGTCGACGAGATGATGGAAGGAGACGCGATCGAACGGGTGGAGTTCGTCGCCCGTCAGCGCGACGAGGGGATGGGGCCCGCGTCGTAGGCGGCGATCCCGGTGACCGACTGGCCGAGCACGAGCGTGTGGATGTCGTGCGTGCCCTCGTAGGTGATCACCGTCTCGAGGTTCAGGAGGTGACGCGAGATCGGGTACTCGTAGGTGATCCCGTTGCCACCCAGGATGTCACGGCACTTACGCGCGGTCTCGAGCGCCATGTAGACGTTGTTGCGCTTGGCGAGCGAGACCTGGTCGGGCCTCATCTTCTTCGCCTCCTTCAGCTTGCCGAGTCGCCAGGCGACGAGTTGTGCCTTGGTGATCTCGGTGAGCATGTCGGCGAACTTCGCCTGGACGAGCTGGTAGCCCGCGATGGGGCGTGAGAACTGGACCCTCGTCTTCGCGTAGTCGACCGCGCACTCGAAGCAGGCTTCCGCCGCGCCGATGACGCCCCAGGCGATGCCGTAGCGGGCCTGCGTGAGGCAGCTCAGCGGACCCTTGATCCCTTCGACGCCAGGCATCAGCGCGCTCTCGGGGACCTCGACGTCTTCGAGGATCAGCTCGCTCGTCACCGAGGCACGGAGCGAGAACTTCCGCTCGATCTTCAGCGCGGTGAAGCCGGGGGTGTTGGTCGGAACCACGAAGCCGCGGATCACGCCGTCGAGCTTGGCCCAGACGATCGCCACATCGGCGAGGTTGCCGTTGGTGATCCAGCGCTTGGTGCCGTTGAGCTTGAAGCCGTTGGCCGTGCGCTCCGCGCGGGTGATCATCCCGCCGGGGTTCGATCCGAAGTCGGGCTCGGTGAGTCCGAAGCAGCCGACGGCCTCACCCGAAGCGAGCTTCGGGAGCCAGGTCGTGCGGTGCTCCTCGGAGCCGAACGCGTAGATCGGGTACATCACCAGCGCGCCCTGCACCGAGCAGAACGAGCGCACGCCCGAGTCGGCGCGCTCGAGCTCCTTCATCACCAGGCCGTAGGCGACGTCGCCCATGCCCGCGCACCCGTACGCCTCAGGAAGCGTCGCCCCGAGCACGCCGAGCTTGCCGAACTCGGGGATGAGGTCCGACGGAAAGGTCCCCTCTTCGTAGTGCTTCGAAATGCCCGGGAGCACTCGGGCGTCCACGAACGCGCGGACGTTGTCACGCACCATCCGCTCCTCTTCGGTGAGGAGCGAGTCGATGTCATAGAAGTCGACGGACATGGGATCTCCTCGCAGGCGGCGCGGTCATGCTCGCCGCCTCTTGCGAGGGCAATCCATATCGGCCCTGCACCCCGCGCCGCAAGGGCGTCGATTGGGTACATCGTTGAATGGTCCAAATACGAAAGGCCACCTTTCTCTCGCGAGAAGGGTGGCCCTCGTATTTTTCCCGGTGGAGCTGAAGGGGATCGAACCCTCGGCCTCTAGAGTGCGATTCTAGCGCTCTCCCAGCTGAGCTACAGCCCCGGAAGGGACGCGAAAGAAACCACGGGACAGCATCCCGGTCAAGGTTCTTTTTGCGACCCCACACATTTCTCTCGCGAACCCCCGCCTACGCGTCTCTCACCGCACCAGAAAGAGCTTGGAATTCATGTACTTCCAACACACACCGTTGCGATTTTTGCGCGGAACGGACATATGTCCCGAGCGTGACGCTTGTGTCGTGCGGCGGGATGTGGCACTCGCGCCCCGCCGCGGGCAATCAACATCCGCCCCCCCGATGAGGAGGAGTGCTTCTTCATGGCGAGCCGCGAATCGATCGACGACAAGCTCAAGAACCTCGAAAACCTGCTGGCCGTGCAGGATGAGCGCATCCTGGCGAAATTCCAGGAGCAGGTAGACATGTCGTGGATCTATCACGACACGGCCCTCGAGGGCTCCGTGCTCTCGTTCCACGAGCTCAAGAGCGCGATCGACAAGGACGTCGTCTCCGACGTGTCGTTGATCCCCACGTACGACGAGATCCGCGCCCACAAGGCCGCGATTGATTTCGTGCGTGAGACCGCGGGCGCGCGGAAGAAGGTGCCCATCACCCTCGAGCTCCTGAAGAAGCTCCAGGAGATGGTCTCGCCCGACGATCCCGAGGTGAAGGACGGGACCTTCCGCAAGGAGACCCCCGTTCACCGGCTGTACTTCCACGACATCGCGGCCCCCGAGAAGATCGCGGGCGAGATGAAGAAGCTCGGCGAGTGGCTCGCCGATCCCGAGACCAAGAAGCTCTCGGCGCTTCGTATGGGCTCGAAGATCCACTTCAAGCTCATGCAGATCTTCCCGTACACCCGCCACACGGGGAAGCTCGCGCGCCTCGCGATGAACCTCGTGCTCCTGCGCTCGGGATATCCGCCGGCCATCGTTCACTCGACGGAGCGGCAGCGGTACTACGAGGCCCTCCGCGGCCCGAGCCTCCCGCTGCACAACCTCATGCTCGACTCGCTGGAGAACTCCATCGACAGCGCGATCAAGCTCTTCTCCGAGGCCAACAGCGGCCGTCGCGCGCTCGCGTAGCCCGCCCCCAGACGTCTCGTCTCTTCCTCTCCGTCAGCCGAGCTTCTCGAAGAGCCTCCGCGGCACGGCCTTGCCCGTGAGCGCGAGGCGCTGCGTCCCCTGCTCGATCACCACGGCGACGGTCTCCATCGCGCGGAAGACCGCGTACCGACCGACACCCTCCCAGCGCTGCTCGACCTCGCCCGACGGCGCGATCGCGCACGCGCCCTGCTCCACCGGCCGCAGCGTCATGCCCTGAAAGGGGATCTCGACGCCGGGCCACCCCATCGCCGCGAGCTTCTCGTCCGTTCGGAGCACGTAGAGCGACTCGCCCTCACGGGGAAACGCCAGCCAGCGCTCCTTGCCGCGCTCGGGGGCCGAGCACACGCGCATCGCGGCGCTCCCCTCGCGCAGCAGCGCCAGCTCGCCCGAGAGCCAGTACTCGTCGCCCATGTGCAAGAGCACATCGCCGACCTTGTACTCACCGGGACCCGCGGTCACCCGCTGCTCCTTGCGAGGCGCGCTGCGCGGAGGTTCCGCGGCCTCGACCTTCGCCCCACGCCTCCGACGCCAGCGCGCCACCGCCGCCGCCCCGCCCGCTCCCATCGCCGCCAGCAGTCCGATCGTGATCGGGTCCATTGCTACGCTCCGCCTAGCGCCAGATGTAGCGCGCGCGCATTGTCGGTCACGCGGGCCTCTTCGACCAGCAGCGCGGAGATGACGGCCCCAGAAGTCGCGCCCGACGCGCGAATCTGCGCCGCGTTCTCGAGGGTGATCCCGCCGATCGCGACGAGGGACCTCCCCGCGGAGGCGCAGCGCACGGCCGCCGAACGCAGCCCTTCGAGGCCCGTCACGGGCGCGTGGTCGCTCTTTGAAATCGTCGAGAAAATAGGGCCGAACGCGATGTAGTCCGCGTCGGTCGCGAGCGCGTCGGTCACGTCGGCCTCGGTGTGCGTCGAGGTCCCTACGAGGAGCGACGGGGAGAAGCGACGGACCTCCGCGACAGGGAGGTCTTCGGTGCCCACGTGAACCCCGCGCGCGCCCGAGAGCAGCGCGAGGTCGGGCCGATCGTTGACGAAGAAGGGAGCGCCCGCACGATCACATAGTTCCGCGAGGCGTCGCGCGAGCGGGAGGGCGTCGCGCGCGCCGAGGGACTTTGCGCGCAGTTGGAGCGCCGTGAGAGCCCCCGCGGCGAGCACGCGCTCGGCGAAAGAGAGCGGCTCACGCCTCGCGCGCGTCAGGGAGTCGACGTCGATGATGGCGTAGAGGCCGCGTCTCACTTCGCGTGTCGGAATCGCCGCTCGTCGCCGCCCTTGTCAAGCGGAAGCGCTTTCTGCGATACCGATGCGCCGGTACACCGTGAACGACCCGCGGTCGAACGACGACCGTTTCCCCTGGGCCTGGATCTCAAACATCTCGCTCGCCGCGACGGTGCTCTTCGCCGCGCTCGCCCTCTCGCGCTACCGCACCTGGCACAACGAGACCTTCGACCTCGCGTTCTACGCGCGCATGGTCTGGGGAGCCGGTCACTGGGACCTCGCGAACCCCCTCGTGAACGCGCCGCTCTGGGGGCTGCACCTCTCGCTGGTGCTTCTGCCCCTGGGCTTTCTCTCGCGCTTCGTCCACGTCGTGCCGCTGATCCTCGTCGTGCAGGCCGTGTGCGTCGGGGCCGCGGGGATTCCTCTCGCGCGCCTCGCGTTTCGTCGCATCGGCCACCCCGCCGCGGCCTTCGGCGCGCTCGCGGTGTACCTCCTCTATCCCACGGTGGGCTCCGTCGCGACGTACGAGTTCCATCCGAGCTCGCTCGCGCTCCTGCCCCTCGCGCTCGCCCTCGACTGGTTCGATCAGCGAGAGATCCGCAAGGGGTGCTTCGCGCTCCTCCTCGCGGCTGCGTGTCGCGAAGACGTCGCGCTCGTGTGCGCGCTCGTGGGGGCCTCCCTCGCCGTGCGCCCCAAGCACCGCAAGGAGGGCCTCGCCATCTTCGCGTTCTTCGCCCTCTGGTTCGTCGTGTACCTCTTCGGGATCGCGCCGAGGTACCTGCCCCGACACGGCTCGTTGCAGCTCCACTACGGCCACCTCGGGTCGTCGCCAGGCGGCATCGTCGCGCATCTTCTCAGGCACCCCATCGCCACGCTGCGCGAGCTCGCGACGCCCGCGCGGCTGCTCTATGTCCCGCGGCTCCTCGTGCCCGTGGCCGCGCTCCCGCTCTTGAGACCGCGGTGGCTCCTGCCCATCGCCGCGCCCGTCGCGATCAACCTCCTGTCGCAGTTCCCGACGGCGGTGCAGATCCACTCGCACTACACCACGCTCGCGGTGCCCTTCGTCATCGTGGCCGCGGTGCACGGCTTCGCCCACCTGCTCGCCGTCGGCGTCGAGCGACCCGCGCGCTGGGCCGCCGCCGCGTCGTGCGCCGTGCTCTTCGGGACGCTCCATATGCAACACCGCGCGGGCGTGCTCCCCTTCATCGCGCGTCGCTACGACCCCAACGCCTACGTCGCCGACTCGCGGATGACCGCGCTCGACACCGTGGTGAACGTCATCCCAGGCGACGCCGCCGTGGCCGCGCCCGACTACGTGCTCCCGCACCTCGCTGAGCGCGTGAG
Source organism: Myxococcota bacterium (assembly GCA_052035985.1). Classification (GTDB taxonomy): domain Bacteria; phylum Myxococcota_A; class Polyangia; order Polyangiales; genus CAISKJ01. Next base: position 5,326 of record JBPOHC010000175.1, read on the forward strand.
GATCTTTCGATATCCGACCGAGCGCCGACCCGAGTACATCGTGCTCTCGACGGAGCACCGGCTGCTCCACACCGGGACGCAGGAACTCTGGCGCAACATCGAGGAGACCGCCGTGCGAGGCGCGCTCTTCTGGAGGCGCTACGGCGTCTGGGCCGTCGTGGGGAACTACATCATCCTCCGCGAGGGGTGGCCCATTCGCACCTACGCGCGCGGGCGCTACGTCGAGTTCGACCCCGACCCTCGCGTGCACAGGGCCCACGTCGACGTGGGCTCGCACCTCGCCGTCGCGGGATGGGGCCTCGAGCGCATCGAGCACGGGACGCGCGTCGTGCTCCTCCTCGTCGCGAAGGAGCCCATGCCCTACGACGTGAACTTCGAAGTGGGCTGGGGGCCGCTGCACCCGCACCTCGACCGCCAGGACCCGCAGCGCACCTACGCGTTTCTGCCCTTCGACGGCGCGTTTCATCCGAGCTTCGTGCGGGCCGGAGAGGTCGTGCGGACCACCGTCGATGTGCCCGCCGAACCCGATGAGCTCCTCGCGCATGGCGTGTACTTCGGCGCGCGACGGGTGGATGGTTCGCGCCTCGACGCCGAGAGCGCGCACTGGACCCTCCTCCCGCCGGGCGAGACGACGCGATGAGGCGCGGGGTTCTGGTGGCCTCGCTCCTGGCCCTCACCACCTGCCGCAGCGCGGGGCGGACGAGGGTTTCGAACGGCGACATCGAGGTGGGGCGCGTCTCGACCGAGGCCGCCACACGTGCGACTGCGGGCTCCGCGCGCTCGGCCATGCGCGGCGACTGGGTGCTGCGCGATCGCGACCTGCGCGTGACCGTCACGGGGTCTGAAGGTCCCGCGCGCAACGAGCCGCCGGGGACCATCGCGCAGGTCTCGATCAATTCGCTCCCGGGCGCCGAGGCGCTGCGCTCGGTGGAGCCGCTCTTTCGCGTTGGCGCGCGCGACGTGGTGCTCCAATCGCCGACCTTCGAAGCGGTGCTCGAAGGCGGCGTCGCGCTCCTGCGCGTGCGAGGGAGCCTCCGCGCCGGAGCCCAGTCGCTCGAGGTGCTGCGCGAGTACTCGCTCGAGACGGGGCGCATGGCGCTGCACGTTCGAACGTCGATCCACAACCCGGGCCCCGCCGACGTGGTGGGCTTCTCGTGGGGCGCGCGCCTCGAGTGGGGCGGCGCCGCGCCCTTCGCCCCGGGGGTCGGTCTCGTCAACGACGCGCGCGAGGGTCGCTCGACCTGGGTCGGACACGCCTCTCTGGGAGCGGTCGCCGCGTGGACGCGCGCCACCGGGAGCCGCGATGAGCTCCTGCGCTTCACCATCGATCAGCACGGAACCTCGGCGCTCGGCGGACACACCGACGCGCTCGCTCCGCCCGTCACGCTCGCCGCGCAGCACACGATCGAAGACAGGGCCGTGCTGCTGGTGATGCCCGGCGACCTCACCGACGTCGCGCGCGCCATCGCGTTCGCGCGCAACGAGCACATCGGCGAGGCCGCGGTGGTGCTCCAGGGGGGCGCGAGGGAGCCCGAGCTCACGGTCACCGACACACACGGGACCCCTGTGCTCATCGCGCATCCGACGAGCGGCACGCACTCGCTCCCGCTCGCGCCGGGGGAGTACATCGCCGCGGCGACGGCGCCCGGTCACGCGCCGTCTGATCCCGTTCGCTTCGTGGTGACGCCCGACAGCGCGGGGGCGATTCCTGTCGAGGTGAGCATTCCCAGGGGCGGCCACCTCCGCGTCGACGCGCGCGACGACGACACGGGACGAGAGCTGCCCGTGAGGGTCACGGTGCGAGGGATTCACCCCACGCGAGACCCCAACCTCGGGCCCAACGACCGGGCCGCGGGGGCCGGTGTCGTCGCCGTCGCGATGCGCGGACAGACCGAGATTCCAGTGCCTCCGGGGCGCTACAAGGTCACCGTCTCGCACGGCCCCGAGTGGACCATCGCCACGCAGGAGGTGACCGTCACCGAGACCCTCCGCGGCGATGTCAGCGTCGCGCTCCAGCACGTCGTGCGAATGGACTCGTGGGTCGGGTGCGATCTGCACGTGCACGCGGACCCGAGCTTCGACTCGCGCGTGACCGTCGAAGACCGCGTCGCGACGCTCGTCTCCGAGGGCGTCGGCTTCGCCACGCCGACGGAGCACAACGTCGTCGGCGACTACAGCGCGGGCGTCGCCATGCTCCCCGACGGCGCGCGGGAGAGCTTTCTCTGGGTGCCCGCGGTGGAGGTCACCACCGACAGGAGCGCGCAGCCCTGGGGGCACTTCAACGTCTACCCGTTTCGCCCCGACCCCGCGACGCCGGGAGGCTCCCCGCCGCCCTTTCTCAACACCGCGCCGCGGCAGATCTTTCGCGCGGCGAGGGCCAACAACCCCGACGCGTTCATCCAGGTCAACCACCCCCGGATGCAGCCCAACATCGGCTACTTCAACGTCACGGGCCTCGACCCCCGGACCAACCGCGCGGTCTCGCGCGACTACGATCCCGGCTACGACGCCATCGAGGTCTTCAACGGCTTCTATCTGGGCTCGATCCCGAGCGTCGAGGCGGTGCTCCACGACTGGATGTCGCTCCTCGGCGCGGGCGCGCGCTACATCGCCACCGGGTCGAGCGACTCGCACCATGTGATGTACTCGTGGGCCGGCTATCCGCGGACGTACGTGCGCGTCGCGCCCGACGGAGACCCCCGCTGCGAGGCCGCGCATGAGAGCGCCACGGTGCTCCGCGAGCTGCGCCGGGGGAGGGCCTTCGTCACCTCGGGTCCGATGCTCTTTCTCTCGGTCGGAAACGCGGAGCCCGGTGACACGGTGCAGGTCTCTCCGCTCGAGGCCGTGAGCGTGCGCGTGCGCGTGATGGCAGCGCCGTGGATCGCCGTGGAGTCCGTGGATCTCTTTCGCGACGGTCAGCGCGTGGCGACGCTCACGGTCCCTGCGTCGACGACGACCGTACGGCTCGACGCGGAGCTTTCGCTGCCGATGAGTCCCGGGAGCTTTCTCATCGCCGTTGCGCGCGGTCCGCGTGGCGGGTTGAACGTCGTGCTCCCGTACTCCGACGGGACGCCCTTCGCGTTCACGAATCCGATCTTCTTCGAGGCTCGTCCGCGCTGAGCGCGCGATGAGAAGACGCGGTCAGGCTGCGAGGTCGCCGAGCGCGCCGCGGAGCTTCTGGAGCGCGCGGGCCTCGATCTGACGGACGCGCTCCTTCGAGATGCCGAGGCTATGTCCGAGCGACTCGAGGGTCTCTTCGGCCTCGCCGAGCACGCGGTGCTCGAGGATCCAGCGCTCGCGGTCGGTGAGCTGCGTGAGGGCCGCGTCGATGCGCTCGCGCGTGTGGGCGCCCTCGTCGTGTTCGATCGTGGCCTCCTCGGGCGACGCGCAGTTGTCGCGCAGACGCTCGAGGGGAGCGCTCTCGCCGTCGGGCGCCGCGTCGAGGGAGACGTCGCGCTGCTTGAGCATCGGGAGGAGCCGCGCGGCCCGCTCCGCGGTGACGCCCGAGAGCGCCGCGAGCTTCTCGGGGTCCTCTTCGCGCGTGCGGCGGAAGGCCCTGAGCGCGCGTCGCTCGCCCTTGCTCCCGCCGATGCGCACGAGGCGGTACGCGCGGACGACGTAGTCGCGGATCTCCGCGCGGATCCAGTAGACCGCGTAGGTGATGAGCCGACAGTCGCGCTCGGGGTTGAAGCGCGTCGCGGCCTTCAAGAGCCCGAGGTTGCCCTGCTGGATCAGGTCTTCGAGCGCGACGCCCCAGCGGCGGTACTCCGTCGCGATGGTGATGACGAACGGGAGCGAGGCTTCGATGAGCTTGCGTCCCGCGAGCTGGTCGCCGTTGCGCCAGCGCGCCGCGAGGTCACGTTCCTCGTCGGCCTTGAGGGGAGAGATCCCCGTGAGTGAGTGTCGATACGCTTCGAGCGCTGTCGCTGAGCCGAGGATGGCCATGTACTGCGACCTCCGAGGCCGCAGCCGGTGCACGGCCGGTGCCACGCGTGCACGGCACGGAAATCAAGGGCGTGTCGCGTTTCGGATCGACGCTCCGACGCGCGAGACGACTTCTGTAACGCGTACGCGTTGCGGTAGCCGCAATCGTTGCGTTCGCCCGGTTTTCCGTGGGGATTTCGTGAGCGGACCAGCGTGACAGAGAACGTCACCGAAGACGTCGCACGAGCGACGACTCGATCGAGTGTCAGCGCCGGGTTTGTGGGAAGCGGATTTTGGGGAGCGGAGGAGGTCTGCGATCAGGCGCGAGCGGCCTTCGCGCGCTCGACGTAGCGGCCCATCGACTCACCCTCGAAGGGCGTCGGGAGCGACGACTCGGAGACGTTGAGCAGCGCCGCGGCGGTCGCGAGGTAGCCGCAACGCTCGGCGGTGCGCTTGTTGATCTTCTTGCGGGCCTGGGGGTGGAGCCTCGTCGTCACGAAGAGCCACGCAGACTTCTCGACCGTGCGGAACTTGGGCTTCTGCATCGCGATGGTGCCTTATCGAAAGGGTTCTCTGGGTGCCCCTATGGGTAGACACCCGAAGAGGGGGCGCTGTCATAGACGGGCGTCGAGCTTCTGTCAATCGCTCGGTGGGAGCCGCGCGAAGTAGGGATCTCAGATGTCGAGGTTGCGCGCGTTGAGGGCGTTCTTCTCGATGAAGGCGCGGCGGGGCTCGACCTCGTCGCCCATGAGCAGGGTCATCACCTGGTCGGTGAGCGCCGCGTCGTCGACGCGCACCTTGAGGAGCACGCGCTTCGACGGGTCCATGGTGGTCTCCCAGAGCTGCTCGGCGCTCATCTCGCCGAGGCCCTTGTAGCGCTGGATCACCGCGCCCTTGCGGCCCCTCGCGTCGATGAACGCGTAGAGCGATCCGCCGTGGGGGATGGACGTCTCCTTCTCGCCGTCGAGGAGCGCCCAGGGGCCCGCGCCCGCGACCTTGCGCACCTGCTCCTCGATGCGCGCGAGCTCGTGCACGTCGGGGCCGTCGAGGAAGGCGCGCGAGATCACCGTGGTGCGTCCCGCCGTGCCGTTGCGGATGCGCACGAGCACGCGCTTGCAGTGGTGCTCGTGGTCGTCTTCGATGGTGTACCGAAGGGGCGCCACGTCGGGGTGGTACTCGTTCACGTAGGCCTCGAGGGTCTTCATCCCCACGTCGATGGCCTCGTCGCTCGCGAGCGTCTCGCGCGTGATGGCGTTGGTGCGCACGAGCGCGGCCACCACGGGGGGCTCGCAGCGGAGCTTCATGTGCTCGAGCCGCGAGGCCGCGCGGTGCAGTTCGAACGCGAGCTCTCGGAGCGTCTCGCCCTGCACGTCGCCCGTCGGTCCGCGGAGCGTGAGGCCCTCGGTGCCCGAGCGGATGAGGTACTTCGCGAGGGCGTCGTCGTCCTTGACGTACTCGCTCTTCTTGCCGCGGCGCACGCCGTAGAGCGGAGGCTGCGCGATGTAGAGGTAGCCCTTCTCCACGAGCTCGGGCATCTGCCGGTAGAAGAACGTCAGGAGGAGCGTGCGGATGTGGCTCCCGTCGACGTCGGCGTCGGTCATGATGCAGATCTTGTGGTAGCGGAGCTTCTCGAGGTCGAGGCGGGGCCCTGACGTGACGCTGTCGTCGTCGCCGCGGTTGTCGGCCCTGATGGTCACGCCGAGGGCCGTGATGAGCGTCCCGATCTCGGCGTTGGTGAGCATCTTCTCGAAGCGCACGCGCTCGACGTTGAGGATCTTGCCGCGCAGCGGGAGGATCGCCTGGTGCTTGCGGTCGCGGCCCTGCTTGGCCGAGCCGCCTGCGGAGTCACCCTCGACGATGAAGAGCTCGCAGAGCTCGGGGTTGCGCTCCTGACAGTCGGCGAGCTTGCCCGGCAGCGACGCGGCGTCGAGCACGCCCTTGCGCTGGATGAGCTCGCGGGCCTTGCGCGCGGCCTCGCGGGCCTGCGTCGCGAGCACGCACTTGTCGATGATGCGCTTCGAGACCTGCGGGTTCTGGTCGAGGTAGGCCGCGAGCTTGTCGGCCACGACGGCGCCGATGAAGGGCATCACGTCGTTCGAGGTGAGCTTCGACTTGGTCTGGTTGGGGTACTGCGCCGCCGGGTGCCGCAGCGAGATCACGTAGGTGAGCCCCTCGCGGATGTCGTCGCCGTCCATCGCCTGGCCCTTGAGCTCCTTGAGAAGATTCTTCTCCGCGGCGTAGGCGTTGACGCACTTGGTGAGCGAGGTCTTGAAGGCCTTGAGGTGCGTGCCGCCGTCGATCTGGTGGACGTTGTTGCAGTAGGGCCACGGAGACTCGTAGAGCGAGTCGGTCCACTGCATCGCGACCTCGACGATGAGCGTCGCGGTGATGGGCCCCTGGTCGCTCTTGAGCTCGATCTGCTGCTCGCCGCGGAAGAAGATCGGCTCCGCGTGCAGCGGCACCTTCGCCGAGTTGAGGAAGCGCACGTAGTCGACGATGCCCGCCTTCGCGGAGAACACCTCGGCCTCCTCGGAGCGGCGGTGATCGACGAGCGAGAGCGTGAGCGAGGGGTTGAGGTACGCCAGCACGCGCAGACGGTTCGAGAGCGTCTCGTACGAGAACTCCAGCATCGTGAAGATCTCGGCGTCGGGCTTGAAGTGAATCGACGTGCCCGTGCGGTTGCTCTCAGCCACGGGGACGAGCTTCTGCGTCGTCTCGCCGCGGGCGAACTCCATGTGCCACGCCCTGGCCTCGCGGTAGATGTCCGCGTGGAGCCACTCGCTCACGGCGTTGACGGCGCTCACGCCGACGCCGTGCATGCCCGCCGAGACGCCGTAGCTGCGCTTGTTGAACTTGCCGCCGGCGTGGAGGTTCGTGAGGGCGAGCTCCGCGGCGCTCATGCCGAACTCGGGCTTGTAGCCCGTGGGGATGCCGCGGCCGTTGTCGTCGACCCTGATCGATCCGTCGGCGTGGATCGACACGTCGATGCGCGTGCAGAAGCCCGCGAGGTACTCGTCGATCGAGTTGTCGACGACCTCCCACACGAGGTGGTGCAGCGCCGTGCCGTCGTGGACGTCGCCGAGGTACATGCCCGGCAGCTTGCGGACGGCTTCGAGCCCTTCGAGCTTCGTGATCGCGTCGGCGCCGTAGTCCGCCGACTGGTTCTTCGCGTTGTCGGACTCGCCGGCCGTTTCGTTGCTCGTCACCACGTGATTACCTCGTAAATTCCAGCGAAAAACCTATCAGAACCCACAGCGGAATACAAGGACAGGGAATGTCTCTGAACCGCTTCTCATCAAGGGGCCGGGGTGACCTTCCCGTCGCTCACGTCGAAGCGCCTCGCGCGGGGTAGGAGGGCCGCGATGCCCGGGTCGGTGGTGGTCACCCACACCTGCGCGCCGAGCTTCGAGACCAGCTCGAAGAGCCTCTCGATGCGCTCGCGATCGAGCTCGCTCGACACGTCGTCGAGGAGGAGCGCGGGGGTGCTCTTCGTCCTGCTCTCGATGACGTGAAGCTCCGCGAGGCGGAGGGCCAGCGCGAGGGCGCGGGTCTGCCCCTGCGAGGCCACCACCCTGGCCGGTCGCGCTCCCCAGGTGAGCGTCAGGTCGTCGGCGTGGGGGCCGAAGAGGGTGGTACGACGCGCGAGGTCGTTCTGCACGCCGCCCGCGAGCATCGAGGCGTACGCGACCTGATCGCCGGGCGCCTTCGCGCGGTAGGCCACGGAGATGATCTCGGGCGTGCGGGTGAGCGTGCCGAGGCTCTCCTGCGCGGCGTGGACGAGGTCGCCGACGATGGACTCGCGGGCCCTCACCACGGCGCTCCCGTAGCGCGCGAGGGGGAAGTCGTACGCCTGCACGGCGCGGAGGTTGGGGTGGCGCTCTCGCAGCAGCGCGTTGCGTGATCGCAGGGCCTTCGCGTAGCTCTTGAGGGCCTCGCCGTATCCATCCACCACGCGCACGAGGATGCGATCGAGGAGCCTCCGTCGGATGTCGGGCGCGCCGAGCACGAGGTCGAGGTCGCCGGGCTGAAAGACCACGCACGACGCTCCGCCGAAGTACTCGACCGCGCGCTCGGGGCGCTTTCCGTCGAGGAGGATCTCGCGGGAGGTGCGTGTGAGCTTGATGCGGTACTCGTGCGCGAGGGCCACGGACTCGACGCGCAAAAGAATCTGCGCAGCCTCGGCCTCGTGACCCACGAGCTGCGCCCTCGTCGCGCCGCGGAACGACCGCAGCGAGGCCGCGTAGTCGATCGCCTCGAGGATCGAGGTCTTGCCCTGACCGTTGGCGCCGAGGAGCACGTTGGCGCGCGCGTCGGGGATGACACGCGCGCCCTGAAGGTTGCGGAAGCCTCCGGCGAAGAGCTCGGTGATGCGTACGGGGGTCACGACCTGCGGGTGGTTGTCTCAGATGCGCATGGGCATGATGACGCCGATGAAGTCGTTGCGACCGACGGGGCGCACGACGCCGGGGTCGAGCTCGCCCGAGAGGTCGAGGGCGACGTCGTCGGTGACGAGCGCGTTGAGCACGTCGATGAGGTACTTGCTGTTGAAGCCGATGGTCACGTCGGGGCCCGTGAGCTCGGCGTCGAGTTCATCTTGTCCGGCGCCCACGTCGGGGTTCTCGCTCGACAGGATGGCCTTCGAACCGCTCATCGCGAGCTTCACGCCGCTCGTGCGATCGGCGGCCACGAGCGACACGGCTCGGAGGGCGTCGAGGAAGGCGAGGCGGTTGATGCGCGCGCCGCGGTCGGTGCCCGTGGGGATGACCTGCTCGTACGAGGGGAAGGCCGCGTCGACGAGCTTGGAGCTGAGGGTCATCCCTTCGCGCTGAAAGAACACGGGGCCCTGCGAGCTGGCGGCGCCGACGGAGAGGGTGGCGGGTCCGGCCTCCTTGCGCTCGGCCTTGTCGGCGCGGACCTCGTCGACCATGCGCTTCACCTCGTGGATGCTCTTGGCGGGGATCAGGAGCTTGGACGCCCCGCGCATCCCGGGGACGGTGCGCTCGGCCTTGGAGAGCCTGTGGCCGTCGGTGGTGACCATGCGCAGCGTCTCGCCCTGCATCTCGAAGAGGGCGGCGGCGAGGTGGGGCCTCGTGTCGTCGGTCGACATCGAGAACGAGGTCAGAGAGATCAGGTCGGCCAGGTCGTCGACGGGGATGGCCGTGAGGGGCGTCTTCCCCGGGTCGGGCATGGTGGGAAAGTCTTCGCCGGGCATGCCCGTGAGGTCGAAGCGGCGCTTGCCGGCCTTGAGCCTCGCGGTGAAGTTCTTCTCGACCGTGACGGTGATGTCTCCGTCGGGGAGGGCGCGCACCGTGTCGAAGACGTGCCTCGCGTGAAGGGCCACGGAGCCGGGCTTCTTCACCTCCGCGCGCATGGTGCCCGTCACCGAGAGCAGCAGGTCGGTCGCTGCGAGGCGCACGCTCCCGCTCGCGTCGGCGGCGATCAGCACGTTGGCCAGGATCGGCATGGCGGACTTCTTGTCGGCCACGCTCTGCACTCGGCTGAGACCCTTCACGAAGTCCCGCTTGTTGACCACGAACTCCATCTCGTCACGCTCCTGCGCTGAGGCTCTCAGGGGGTTGTTCCCTGCTCTTCTACTCTGTTGATAGGAGAAATGAATTTAGAAACAGTACACAGTACATAGATCCTGTGGAGACGGGGGGAAGCGTTGTAAGTCCCCGTAACTCCATCGGATTCGAAGTGGACAGCGGGAGGTACCCCAGGTGTGGACATCCTGCGGAGCTTTGGGGGCGTGGTCCGTCCACAGGGCCATCCACAGGGGATGCCCCAGGGGGAGTTCACGGTGCCTTCCACAGGGTGATCCACAGGCGAGGGTCTCACGTTTCGCTGTCCGAGTGTTCAGTGTTCGGGTGTACCGTGGGGGGCTGGAACCCGAGCTTCACCGAGAGCGACTCGACGGTGCTTCGCAGCTCGGCGTCGTCGGGGAGGAGCTTCTCGATCCGTCGCACGGCGGACATCACGGTGGTGTGGTCTTTTCCGCCGAACTTCGCGCCGATCTGGGGGAACGACGTTCCGAGGTGGACGCGCGCGAGGAACATGGCGACCTGGCGGGCGATGGCGACCTCGCGGTGCCGGTCCTTGCCCGTGAGCTCGGACTGCTTGATGCGGTAGTGCTCGCAGACGGCGCGCTGCACGTCGTCGACGGTCACCACGGCGGGCCTCGCCCCGATGCGAAGCGTGTCCCTCACCATCGCCGTGTCGATGGACGCGCGGCCCGAGATGCTGGCCTTGATCGCCAGCTTCATGAGCATCCCTTCGAGCTCGCGGACGCTGGTGCTGGCGGCGCCTGCGATGGCGAAGGCGGCGTCGTCGTCGAGGCGGACGTTCTCCTGCTCGGCCTTCTTTCGGAGGATCGCGACGCGGGTCTCGACCTCGGGGGTGTAGACCTCGGCGACGAGGCCCGAGCCGAAGCGCGACACGAGCCGCTCGGCCATGCCCTGGAGCTTCTGCGGGAGCACGTCGCTCGTGAGCACGATGGCGGCCTCGCGCTGGTAGAGCGCGTTGAACGTGTGGAAGAACTCCTCCTGCGTGCCCTCTTTTCCAGCGAGGAACTGCACGTCGTCGATGAGGAGCGCGTCGCACTGGTTGCGGTACCGGCCCCGGAACTCGTCCATCTTCCGCTGCTGGATGGCCGCCACGTACTCGTTGGTGAAGGTCTCGGCGGAGACGTACACGATCCGCGCGTCGGGCTTCTGCTCGAGGATCTTGTGGCCCACGGCGTTGGAGAGGTGCGTCTTGCCGAGGCCCGTTCCGCCGCAGAGGAAGAGCACGTTGACCCGTCGGCCCGAGAGGTTCGAGAGGGCCAGGGCCATCGCGTGCGCGACCTGATTCGAAGGCCCGATCACGAACTGGTCGAAGGTGTACTTGGGCGACAGGCCCGCGGAGAACGA
>JBPOHC010000723.1:0-9887 GCA_052035985.1 Myxococcota bacterium
CCGCAGATTCGAGGCCCGGCGTGTACGGCGGCTTCGGCATGTGCTGGTACTGGCCGCTCGTCATGAGCAGATCGACCCAGCCGACGGCGGCGCTCTTCACGGCGACGATCACGTCGCGCGGAGAGCGATCCGCGATGGAGGGAGCGTCCATCGCGACGAGCGACATGCCGCGCTCGATGGCATCGGTGGGTGACTCGGCGAACTCGGAGACGACGACGCGAACGCCAGGGGTGAGGGGAGCCATGGCGGCGACGCTAACAGCGTGGCGAAGGGGAGTGCCAGCGTCGCGATGGGGGCGCTCTCAGGGCGTCGGGCAGCTACGGCGGATCCACACGAAATACGTGTTGTTCCAGATGACGGACTCGGGGACGCGGGCGCTCACGAAGTAGCCGCCGCGCGAGGTGTCGTAGGCCGTGTCGTTGTAGGCCCGCACGAGCATCCGAATCTTCAGCGGCACGTTGGCCGGGAGCTGCGTCGGCAGGAAGTCGTAGAGCGGCGGCGGCGCCACGAAGATGAAGCCTCCGGCGCTCATCGCGTTGGGTGCGACGAGCGGCGAGAGCGTGGCGTAGGGCTCGGTCTGACCGTACACGTTGGTGAGCGGCCGGCGCTCGTCGCCGTTGACGTAGAGCGAGCCGCCGATTTCGGCGTACACGCCCGAGGCGCTCACGTTGCGGAAGGCCATTCCCGTGGCGAGCCACGTGAGGTCGCAGGGCAGGTCGAGCGGCGCCGCCTGCGTGAAGGCGGAGCGTGTCGTGGGCGAGAACGACAGCGTGATCTGCGTCGGCGTCGACGATCCGCTCGACGCCGAGTTGTAGCTGAGCGCCTGCGGCACGTTGATCGGGTCGACGAGCATCACGTCGCCCGTGAGCGCTTGCGCAGAGCGAGAGGCGAGCGCGCCGGCGGTGAGCGCCGCAGCGGCGAGCGTGAGGAGTTTGAGAGAGCGGTTCGACGTCATCGCGGGGTTTGCCTCCGAGGCGACGTCGCTTCTGCGCCGCGCCACGATCGCTCCTAGAGCAAGCGCGCGACCACGCTTGTTTTCAGGCGTTTCGAGAGGTCGACGGGGGCGCTCGTGCGGCGCTCCGCACAACGCGAGTGCGGGCTCTCTCACAGCGCGGTGAGCGGCGCGCGGAAGGCGTGTACGCTCGCGTCATGGTCACCTCACGCGCTCCGTGGATGGCGCTGCTCCTCGCGCTCGCGACGCGCTCCGAGGCGCTCGCGGATCACGCGCATTCGCGACCGACGGAGCCTCCGCGGCAGCCTTCTCCGGCGGCGCAGTCGTGCGTCGGGCGGTGGACGGGATGGGGCTCCAACGGCGGCCGTCCGTGGAGCGTCGAGATGGTCGTGACGGCCGAGCAGGGGCGCCGCTGCGGGACCATCGAGTACCCGTCGCTCGGCTGCGGCGGATACCTCGTCGACTGTCGCCGCGTGGGCGACACGGTCACCTGGACCGAGGTCTATACGCACAACCCCGGCACCTGCGCGCCCGCGGGGCGTGTCGACGGACGCTGTGACGCCGCAACGATGCGGTGGGTGTGGACGGGCAGCGAGGTCGTGCGCTCGACGCTGCGTCGCGCAGCGATCGGTCGTTGACTCCGCCTACGGGGCTGAGGTCTCCTGCGCGTTGACCGTCGGAGCGGGGAAAAGCTCCGAGCGGTTGATCCCCCAACACTCGCAGGAGAGCCCGACGCATGGCGAGCAACAAGCCGCAGCATCCCGAACGCACGTCGCAGAACACCCCGCTCCGCGCGGAGATCATCAAGGTCGCGACGGAGCACCTCCACGTGCGCGAGAAGAAGAGCGCCAACGGCGCCTACGGCCTCAACGACGACGATGCGGGCAACATCAAGAGGTTCTTTCTCGAAGGCGTCATGTGGACCGAGGCCCAGTGGAAGGCGCAGTTCAACAAGGACAGCAGCGAGCCCGGCTCGGGCCCCGCGTGGTGCGCCGCCTTCGCGAGCTACTGCGTGCTCCAGGGGCACGGGCGCGCGGGCGTTCCTCTCGCGACGCCGCGGCACGCGAGCGGGCCCGAGCTGAAGAAGCTGCTCATGAACGCGGGCCTCTGGATCCCGATGGACAGCCTCTATGACTCGGCGGGCCATCCCAAGGCGACGACGCGCATCCCGGCGCCCGGCGACTTCGTGATCTACGGCACGGGCCACACGGGGCTCGTGAAGGAGTTCCGTCACGCCGAGCGCGTGCTCGAGACCATCGAGGGCAACTCGTGGACGGGCACCGTTCGCGACGACGGCGTGTGGGAGCTCAAGAAGGCCAACGGCCGCGGCTTCGACAAGATCGCGGGCTTCGGCATCACCGACCCCGTCGAGTGCGCGAGCTCCACCTGCGGCTGGCAGGGCAGCCTCCACTGATCGCGCGACCTCGCGCCGTTCACGCCTGGCGCGCCTCGTCGATGGCGTGAACCAGTCGCTCCATCGCGTCATCACCAGACGCTTCGGTGACCGACAGAAGCTCGTTGGCCGCCGTGGCCTGCGGCGCCGCGGGTCCAGGGACGCGCGCCGGGTCGACGCCACAGCGCGCAACCACCGCGTAGAACTGACCCTGAACCATCGCGCAGAGGGCGCGGTGCAGGTGCGTCCTGTCGTAGCGGGCGGGCTTCTCGTCGTCTTCGCCCTCGCTCGGAACGGCCGCGATGAGCGCGCGTGACACGGCGTCGACGGGGCCGTCTTCGATCGCGCGCACCCCGAGGATCTCGGACGGGAGCCGCGCGAGATCGAGGCGCTCGCGGTCTCGAAACACCGCCGTTACGCGCCGCGAAGTCGGGTCCTCACGCATCGCGCGGAACGCCTCGACGAGCTCGCTCCGCGCGAAGAACGACGTGCGACTCGCGGGCGACACCACGACGGCCACGAGCCGCGACGACTCCACCGCGCGCGCGACGACCTCGGCCCTGCGAGACGGGTCCGTCACGCGCCGCGCTTCGAGGAACACACGCAGCCCCGCGCGCATCGCGTCGTGGAGCGTCCACGCGTAGTCGGCGTCGGCCGTGTCGTGGAGGATGCACACGTCCCACCGCGCGCGGCGGCGTTCGAGGCGGCGGACGTACTCTCCCGCGAGGAGGGGGTCGTTGCGCTCCGCGGCGTCGGACTGGATCACGCGACCGAGCGCGAGCGCGTCTCGCAGCGGCAGCCTCCGCGCGAGGGCGAGGTACACCGAGCGGAACTGCGTCTGCGCGATGTGGCGCTTCCAGCGTTCTCGCGCGCCGGGCGAGCGCCCGGGGATGAACCTGAACGACGCGTAGAACGCCGCCACCTGCTCGTGCCTGAAGCGCCAGCGCGCGGCGTCTCCGTGCGCGTGTACGACGAGTCGGAGGGCCGCGAGGCACGCGAGCGCGCGGGTCCAGATTCGCGAGGCGTCGGGGTCGTCGGGGGCCTTTAGGGCGTCGCGGTCTCCTTCGAGCGCGGCGAGCGCGCGATCGCTCAAAGCCTCTTCGGGGAAGGGGTCGCGGTCGTCGCCCGAGGCCGCGCGAAAGTCGTCGAGCACGCTGTCGTGAAGGTGCTCTTCGAGCGCGCCCACGTCGGGGTCGGCGCCGCGCGCGAGGAGCTGCGCGAGCACGCCGAGCTCCCACCCGTTGTCGGGCAGCACGTCACGCAAGGGCAGCGGCGTCGAGCGCGTCTGTGCGTCGGCCACGGCGCGGTCGACGTGCTCCTTGCACGCGAGCTTGTAGCGCGCGCGGGCCTCGTCGTCGTCGCACAGCGAGGCCGCCTGGAGCTCGAGGAAGGCCCGCACCCGCGCCTCGTCGAGGGAGCCGATCTGCACCACGCGGAGGCTTCGCTTCACGGGGTGTTCGAAGGGCTGCGTCGCCACCGCGATGGACGCCCGCGGGTGCGTCTGCACGTACTCGATGACGCGCGCGCGGGTCTCGGCGTCGGCCTCGTTGAGCCCGTCGATGTACACGTCGAGGTGGCCGCGGCTCATCAGCGCGTCGAAGAGCTTCGCGTCGCGGCAGCGCTCCGTCGAGCACGCCAGCGCGGCGGCGAGCACTCCCTCGGCGCACTCCCTCGCGCGGAGATACACCGCGGGGCGCTCGGGGCGCGCGCGGAGGAGCCACCGGAGGAGCATGGTCTTGCCCGTTCCCGAGGGGGCTTCGATGATCACGCGGCCCGCGGGAGCGCGCGCGAGGTCGTTGAGCGTGACCGCGCTGCTGCGCCCCGCCGCGTCGGTCGCCGTGAGCGGCAGGTCGCGGAAGAAGGTCTCGGCCTGAAAGAGCTCGAGGTCCGCGCCGCGCGTCAGCCCCGCGCGCAGCGGCCTGAGGAGGAGCCGCGAGAGCGGTCGCAGCCGGGTGAGCGCGGCGCCCACGAGGCCGAGGCCGAGGGCGCGTCGCAGCAGCGGCTTCCAGAAAAACGCGGCGCCGATCGAGGCGCGCGACCACGCGATGAGCAGCGCGAGCCACGCGAGGGTGAACGCTCCGACCGCTGCGCCCACGAGCGCGGGGAGCTTCGCGCGCAGGTACTTCTGTCGCAGCAGCGCGGGGCGAACGCCGAGGACGACGCGCGCGCGCTGCGACGGGTTGCTGCACGTCGACGCGCGGAGGACGCGCGCGTAGCGGTCGAGCTTCGGGAGGTCCTCCGGGCGCCACACGACGTCGCTGAAGAGCGCCGAGAGCGCGTTGCACGCCTGCGCCGAGAGCCGGTCTCCGCTCGCGACGGGGAGCGGCTCGCGCGTCCCCCGGGCCCGCGTGGTGAGGAGCCACGCGAGCGCTTCGATGCGCCCGCGGCTCTCGGCCTCGTCGTCGGTGGTCGTGTCGAGCGCGCCGTTGCGAAACGCAGTCAGCAGCGGCGCGACGTGCGCTCGATCGCGGTGCAGCACCCGCGCGGCGAAGCGCAGGCCCGGCGCGACCTCAGACTCGTCGGCCGTGATCGACGCGTTGAGCAGCGAGAGCGCGAGGCGGTCGGGGTCTTCGATCGTCGCGAGGTGCAGCGTGCGGATCACGGGCCACTGCACGCGCCACGCGTAGGGGATGGGCGCGGGCTCGCGCCGCGACGGCCACAGGGGCCAACGCACGACGTCGAGGGGGGCCTCCTCCGCGCGCGAGAGCAGCGACGCCGCCGCGCTCGGCGCCACGCCGCGGCAGCGCGACGTCGCGGGCAGCGTCGCGTCGCGGTGGCGAGAGAGCGCGCCGAAGGTCCCGGTGCTGAGCACCGTCGCGTCGTGACGGATGAAGCCGCACGCGGCGTCGGCGACCTCGTCGGCGCGGAGTCGGAGGAGGCACGAGCGCCGCGGTCGGAGGGCGCGTGCGACGAGTGAGGGCGTGAGCGGCATGGCCCGAACGATCGCCTCGTGCTCGGGGCGGCACGCTCCGTCTTCGTCGAGCCTCGCGAGGAGCATCTCCGCGAGCGACTCGTCGCGTCGGAGGTCGACGCGCGAGAGCGCCTCGGGCCGCCGCATCAGGTAGAGCGAGAGGCCGTCGCAGAACTCGGGGAACGCTTCGAACTCGCACTGGAGCGTCGACGCCGCCCGCGTGATGAGGTCGGCGATGAAGGGCGGCGACGCCCGCGTCCACGCGCAGCGTTCGAGGCCGTGAACGCCTGCGATTCCAGGGTGATCGAAGAACTCGACGAGGCGGGGCCACGCGTCGAGCGCCGTGCACCGCTGCACGTTCGACGGCGAGCGCTCGCGCAGCTCGACCAGGCGCGCGAACTCTTCGGTCGTCACGTGATCGTGCGCGCTCCCTCCCTCGCGGATGCAGGCTGCGATGGTGGCCTTGTCGCCGTCGCTGGCGTCGGCCATCGCGGTGCGCAGCAGCCAGTCGACCTTCACCGCGCAGGCCGAGCGGTCGCTCCCCTCCGCGCTCGACGCGATCGTCTGGAGCAGGTACCGCCTCACCTCGGGCGGCGGCGCCGCGGTCGCTCCACGGAGCGCGGTCATCGTCGCGGTCTGCGTCCGCGGGTGCGCGAGCGCATCGCTCACGCGAGCCTCGAACGCGCTCCTCGCCTCTCGCGACGCGAAGCCCGTGGCCCACACCGCGTCGAAGAGTTCGAAGAACTCCATCGAGCCGTCGCGCGCCTGTGAGAGCGCCCTCCCGAGCGCGGCGGAGACCACCGACGCGTCGACGTCCTCCGTCGCGATCACCCGCGCCGCCACGGCGCGCACGGCCTCGCCCTTCGACGCGTCGAGCATCGGCGCGAGGCGCTCGGCCGTGCGCGTGGGGCCGAGGCGCCCGCTCATGCGCTGCGTGGCTTCGATCACCGCGAGGTCGGCGAGCTCCGTCACAGGACGTGCCCCCGCGTCGTCATCGCTCGCGCGCGTCGCGGATCGCGCGCGCATCGCGACGGCCGCGGCGTCGATGCACGGGATCATCCGCTCGGGCTCGCGCACCTCGGCGAGCGCGAGAATCCCGAGGGCCACCTGATCGCGCTCGCCCGTGTCGATGGCGTCGAGCGCGCCCTGCGCCCAGGGGTCGCCCGTCGCCGCGACGCGGCAGGCTGCGCCGGGCTTTCGCGAGCGCGCGCCAGCCTGTTCGCGCGCGCTCCCGCCGCACCCGAGCGCAGCGAGCAGCGCGACGAGGCAGCACCACGCGGCGCGGTTCATTCGAAGGTCGCGTCGACGCGTTCGAAGGGCACGCGCCGCTCGTACCACCAGTCGTTGCCGCCCTTCGAAACGCGCGGGTCGCCGACCCATCGCCTGCGCTGCGCTGTGTACTGGCGCGCGCCGCACCAGAGCCGATCGCGCGAGAGCCGCACGAGCTGGTACTGGTTGGGCACCTCCTCGGGTCGCTGCTCCTGCTTGACCGCGGCGCTGCCCGTCGAGATGACCGGCAGGCCGAGCCCGAGAGCGCCCGCCCTCCCGTCGTGCGTGTGACCGTGCAGGAGCACGTTGAGGTGATCCGCGAGGATCTCCTGAAGCATGTCGGCGTCGCGGAGGTTCTCGTCGTCATCGGTCGCGCGGCGGAGGGCGTTGTGGTGCACCATGCCGACGCGCATCCAGCCCTTCGCCTCGTACGCTTCGAGCCGCTCGCGGAACCACCGGAGCTGCGCCTCGCCGAGCCAGCCGTAGTGATCCTCGTCGCGGTGGCTCTCGCGCATCGTCGAGTTCATGCCCGCCACGACGAGCTTCATCTCGGGGATCTCAAACAGCGTCCACGGCGCGCGCTCGGTGAACGCGTAGCGGTCGACGCCCTGGTAGAGCGACGCGAAGAAGTCCGCGTAGGGGCCCCACTTGGGCCAGTAGGGCGCGACGGGCTTCGCGCCGTCACCCTCGCGGTCGTCGAAGTAGGCCGAGCACTTCTTTCTGTTGATGTCGTGGTTGCCGGGCACGACGAGCACGCGGTCTCGCGCGAGCCCGAGGTGCGTTCGAAGCCCCTCGCAGAACGCGAGCACGTCGTCGAACTCGCGCTTCATCCCCCACTCGGCGAGGTCGCCTGTGAGCGCGACCACATCGGGCTCGAGTCCGTGAGATTTTCGCAGGTCGTCGAGGTCGTCGCAGAGCCGCTGGAGGAGCGTGTCGAAGGCCTCGTCTGCGCCGCCGAGCGCGAGGCGCCCGAAGCGGTGGTTGCGTCCGAACTGCATGTCGGAGACGTGAAGGATCGTGATCGACGCGTCGGTCTTCGCGGGCGCCACCGACGACCCCTGCGTCACCGAAACCTGCGCCGACACGGCAGTCGGAGGAGCATCTTTCGAGGCGCGCGCGGGCACGTCTTCATGCATCGGCGGGAGCACCGCGTCGATCTGCGCGGAGAGCCGATCGAGGCCCTCGTCGCCGCGCTGACCCATCATCCGAACGACCGCCGAGGCGCGTTCGACACCCGACGCCGAGGCCCCAGGGAGGAACGCGCGGTTGAGCCCCAGCCTCGTGATCACCGCTTCGAACTGCGCCGCGTCGAGCGCGCCGAGACGCTCGAACAGAGTGACCGTACGATCGTGCCCCGACATGACGCGCGACGATAACACCACCTCGCGGGCCGAAAGCTCCTTTGTGGCAGCGCCGACCGCGCGTCGCGTTTCGTGCGAAGCTCTCACGGAACACCCCACCCCCTCCGGTGGTTGAGTCCTTCTCGTGAGACTGCGCCGTCCACACCCGCTCGCATCGTCGGTCGCCGTGCACCTCGGCGTGCTCGCGATCGTGCTGGTGATGTCGCGCTTCCGTCGCCCTGCGCCCGTCGAGATCCCTCCGACGGTACCCGCTGTCACCGTCGACTTCGACACGCCCGAAGCCCCTGCGCCGCAGCCCGTCGAGCTCGCGCCGCAACCCGCGCCCGAGCCTCGCGCCGCGCCCTCTCCGCGTCGCGCGACGGCGCCCGAGCGACACGCGCCGCAGCCCGCGGGTGAGCCCGCGAGCGGTCCTGTGGGAGAGCCCGCGCCCGCGCAGCCCGAGCCTCCTTCGCAGCCCGTTCAGACCGCGCCTCCTGCGCCGCGCATCGACGCGATGGAGCTCCTTCGAAGCTCGCGTCACGATGCCGAGGCGCTCGTCGCGAGCGGCGCGATGACGCTCGATGTGAGCTCTGCGCAGCGTCCTTCGCGTGACCTCGTTCACCTGCCCACGGGGACGCCCCTCGAACGCGCCCGCGCGGCCTCGGCGGGCTACGTGAGAGATCGACTCGCGGAGGCCCCTGCGAGGCCCGAGGCGCCCGGTGTTCGCACGTATTTCTGGCACCTCCGTCGACGCATGGCCGAGACGTGGCGGCCGGGGATCGCGCGCGAGCCCTCCATCGGTCAGACCCTGCTCTCGACGATCGGGATGCCTTTCGAAGCGCAGCAGCGCGCCTCCGAGCTCGCGATGGGCGCCGCCGCGCACCCGGGCCGCATGGGCAGCGCCCACGACGCCCTCGACGCCGCGGGGGGACGCTCCAACAGCGACGCGATGCACTCGGACCCGATGCAGGGCAACGGCCCGCGACCGATGATCGGCATCGTCGATCTGGCGCAGCTCAACAGCTACATCACGCGCGCCGAGATCGAGGTCGATCAGCGAGAGGACGGCACCGTGGTCGACATCCGCGTCGTGCGGTCGTCGCGCATCGAGAGCTACGACGAGGCCGCGATGGTGGCCGTGCGCGAGGCCCTGCCGCTGCAGACACCCGCGCGAATGCCGGGTGGACGACGCTCGCGGTGGTCGTTTCAGACCGTGGCGTCGAGGGCGCCCTTCGTGCCCGCGGTGGGCATGGCCTTCGACGAGTCGAGCGGGTGGTTCGAAGTGGTCTATCCGGGGAGGGTCACGATGCGGTCTCGCGTGTGGCTCGAGTCCGCGAGGCCCCTGGGGACGTAGTCAGCGCGCGGTGCGGACGCGGTCCATCCAGGCGGCGTCGGAGATGGTGCCGACGAGGCGCGTGCGGGCGCGGCCGAAGAGCGCCGTCCACTGGGCGCGCTCGGCGTCGTTGTATGTGACGAGGGTGATGCCGCGCGTGCGCATCGAGGCGAGGGCGCTCTCGTCGTCGCGGGTGACGTTGCGGGCCACGAGCGTCGAGAAGTTGTTGATGACCTCCTTGACGACGGGGCGCTGCGCTTCGGGCACGGTGGCCCACGCGCGCGACGAGAAGACGATGCCGCCGATGCTGAGGCTGCCGGTTCCCTCGGAGACGAACTGCACGCGCGACGACCACTGGAGCGCGACGGCCGCGTAGGGCGGCGCGACGAAGGTGTCGATGCGGTTGGTCTGGAGCGCGCCGAGCACCTCGGGCAACGAGAGCGGAACGCCCGTCGCGTGGGCCTCGGTGTAGAACGCCGGGAGGATCACGTCGTCGCGCCACACCCACGGATGCGTCTGCGCGAGGTCTTGCGGCGTGTGCACCTGCCGCGTCGAGAAGAGCCGCGGCGCGCCCGAGTCGCCCCACGAGATGAGCTCGAAGTTCTGCCCGCGGAACTGCGTCTCGACCTCGGTGTTGAGCGCGTTGCGCGAGCGCTGCATCGCCTCGCGGTTGGGGAACATCCCGGGGA
>JBPOHC010000825.1:0-2567 GCA_052035985.1 Myxococcota bacterium
CTGCGCGCGTCGGTCCGTGCTTCGCGCGGGTGATGGTTCGAGAGGCGCTCCGCGGGGGGCTCCGAGTCTCAAGGCAGCGGGGCTCACGCGCGTCACTCGTCGAGCACGCGCGTGGCTCACTCCTCGCCGAGCTGTGAGGGCCACGCGCACCGCGACGTGCGGGCGGCTTCGGGCCGCCCGGCGCTGGCAGCGCCCATCGAGGCACCAGAGGCGGGCGGCTACCGCCGCCCGCGCGCGCCGCAGGGCGAGACGCGGATCAGTTCGCGGCGCGTGTTCTGCGGCCCGTCGCCGAGGTCGAGGGCCACGTGAGCACCAGCGCGGAGGCGCGACCGTTCGGGCCGAGCACGAGGCACCACGTCTGCCCTCGCGAGATCGGCGCGTCGAGCGCCTCCGCCAGGTCGAAGGTCTGCGCCTCGGCGAGCGCGCGCACGCGCTCGAGCGGCGCCGCGGCGATGAGGTGACCCCGCACCGCGCGGAGCGCCACCGCCTCGCCCAGCGCCT
Organism: Myxococcota bacterium; assembly: GCA_052035985.1. Classification (GTDB taxonomy): domain Bacteria; phylum Myxococcota_A; class Polyangia; order Polyangiales; genus CAISKJ01. Next base: position 502 of record JBPOHC010000825.1, read on the forward strand.
CACGCACCAGCGTCGGGTCCCGTCCCTCGGCGACGAGCACGAGCGCGAGCTCCGAGCCCGCGGGTTGCGCGCGAAGCGCTGCGCCCAGGTACGGCAGAAGCGGACGCACGAGCGCGGCGAGCTCCGGGTGAGGCGCCGTCACGAGGCTCCGCGCTTCGCCGCTTCGAAGCGGTCGCAGTAGTCCGTCAGCGCCGCGACGATCACCGACGTGCGGTTGACCGTCGCGCCGATCGCCGCCAGCTCCGCGTTGCGCGCCGCGACCACCGCGTCGACGCGCGAGAGCACCGCGGGCGGGATGCGAAAGCCGGTCGTCGGGATCGGGTCGGTCACGCCCTTCGGACGTCCGCCGCGCTTCTTCGCTGCCTCGGGCTGGGGCTTCTTCGGTGCCATCAAGACCTCCGAGCCGAGGCGTAGCACCGCGCGCATCGACGCGCAACGAAGACGCTTTTCACAAGCTCTTTCGCAGCGTTAGCGTTGCACATCAACACAAAACAGCTATAATAAAGGCTCATTGGAGGTCACGATGAGCGAAGCGATCACCCTCTCTGCGTCTCCCTCGAACGACAACGCGATGGCCCCGGGCGTCATCGGCGGCATCAAGAGCCTGCTCTGCGACGCCTGCGGGCGCCGCGAGGCCACGACCGACGGTCTGTGCGACGCGTGCGTGGTCGACGCCGAGGCGGAGATCGCCGAGCGCGGCCCCTGGAGGGGCGACCGCGTCTGAGTCGTCGCGTCGCTGGGGGAGTGTCCACCGGGCGCTCCCCCGACGCGGCGACGGAGCCCCTTGAAGCACCCACGCGAGGAGAGACGACGACCATGACGACAGACCAGAAGAACACCGAGCACACCGACGACAGCACCACCCCCTGCGCGACCTGTGAGGGTCTCGGCGAGGTGCGCTCGTATTCGTGCTCGCCCGAGGCAAGCTGCGAGCTCGAACCGTGCCGCGATTGCGGCGGTAGCGGTGAGGCGCGCACCGCGTTGGAGGCGCCCGCGCGTGGCGCAGCTCGACGCGGCGACGGCTACCTCGCAGCGCCAGCGCTCGACCTCGTGGCGACCGCGTGTTGCCTCTGCGGGCGACCGCTCCTCGATGCTGCGAGCGTGGAACGCGGCCTCGGTCCGACCTGCGCGAAGCGCGCGGGCGTCGGCGACGCGGGGCACGAGCCCGAGTGGCAGCGCCTGCGTGAGATCCTCGTCCGCATCGGCGTCGCCCCGCGATGCGACGACGCGCGCGCCGAGGCCAACCGCATCACCCACCGCATCGGCGCAGCGCCGGGCGCGCCCGAGGTGCCCGTCCTGCTCGAAGCCATCGAAGCGCTCGGGTACCACCGCCTCGCCGCGGCCATCGCGGAGCACCTCGTGCCCGTCACGGTCACCGTCGCCAACGACAACGGCGCGCTGGTCGTCACCACCTCGAAGCTCGACGACGGTCTCTTCGAGCGCTACGTCGACGCGCTGCGCGCAGTCCCTGGCCGCCGCTGGGACGCCGAGCGCAAGGCCAACGTGGTCCCCACGCGCTCGAAGCGCGAGCTCTGGGCCGCGCTGGTGGGGTGCCTCCCGAGCGGAGCCGTCATCGTCGGCACGCGCATCTGCGCCGTGGCGTAGAGGTCGGCATGGCCGCGCAGGCCGACTCCTCGCCACCGTGGCCTCGAGCGAACTGCGGCGACACGCTCGGAAACCGCCGCGAAACATGCCTCAAGAACCCTACGCCACCGCAACAAGACGCTTATCGCGACGGGGCCGGTCCACGAGTGAGTTCGGCACGAGGGGCCGAGCGCGACGATCAGGTCGTTGAGCGATCCTCGTCCGAGTCAGCACCTGACTCGACGCGACGCACTTCGTCTTCGAATGCGACGAGCACGAGAGAGCGGAGCTTCTCGACGTCCTTCGCGCTGTGAAGGTAGACCCGGCTCTTACCGATGCCCTCGGGGGCGGCCTCGACCTCGAACCCACGCGCCAGCAGCGTCGCTTGCTCGACGGGCACGCGGAGCACGAGCGCCTTCTTCGGACCGTTGAAGAATGCTCGAAGGAACCACTGGCTCACCTTGCCGAGGTTGATGCCGAAG
>JBPOHC010000827.1:0-11897 GCA_052035985.1 Myxococcota bacterium
GGACCGCCACCTACGTGAACGCCTCGACGGCCCTCCCGACGGCCCTCCCGGGCGCTGCGAAGTACGCCGCGAACGTGTCTCAGTGGGCCGCTGACGCCAACTGGACCGCGATCGGCTTCTCGCTCGATGCCGCCCACTACTACCAGTACCAGTCGCCCGGCGGCACGTCGGCGTACACGGCTCGCGCGATCGGCAACCTCGACGGCGACTCGACCTACTCGACCTTCCAGCGCACCGGCGCCATCGTGTCGGGCGAGCTCCAGGGCTCGAACCTCATCATCACGAACGAGCTCGACTGAGCCTCGCGAGACCGCACGGTCTCGACGTGACGTCGGCCCCTCGAACGGCATCGTTCGCGGGGCCGATGCGTTTCGAAGCGCCGCCTCTGCGCCGCCGCGGGGCGCGCAACCCGTCGGCGGGTCAGTTCGCGTCGGTCCGGGCGCGTTCGCGCTCGGCGTCGCGGACGATCTCGACCTTGGTCACGCGGCTCTTGTCGCCCTCGCGCACGATGAACCGCAGCCCCTCCCACAGCACCACCGCGCCGACCTCGGGGACCTTGCCCGCGCGCGCGGCGAGGAAGCCTCCGAGCGACTCGTAGTCGCCGTCACCGGGAAACTCCACGTCGAGCCGCTCGCCGAGCCCCGCGATGGGGATCGCCGCGCTCGCCATGTATCTCCCCAGCGCGATCTCGGTGAACTCGCTCTCGGGGTTGCGGTCGTCGTGCTCGTCTTCGATCTCGCCGACGAGCTCCTCGAGCACGTCTTCGAGCGTGACGATGCCCACCATCGCGCCGAACTCGTCGACCACCACCGCGAGGTGCGTGCGCTTGAGCTGCATCTCGCGCAGCACCGAGAGGACCGGCTGCGTGTCGGTCACGAACAGCACCGGCCGACGCATGACGGCGTCGACCGTGGGCAGCTCCGCGGTCCCGTCGGTGGGGGTCATCGAGAGGCGCTGCGTCGCGACGCGAAACAGGTCCTTCGCGATGAGCACGCCCACCACGTTGTCGACCTGACCCCTGAACACCGGCACGCGCGAGTGGGCCTCCTCCGAGAGGCGACGCACGGCGTCGTCGAGGGGCGTGTTCACCTCGAGCGCAACGATGCGCGTGCGAGGCACCATGATCCCTCGCGCCGTGCGGTTCTTGATCTCGAAGACGTTCTGGAGCACCTGACTGCTCAGGGGATCGACGGCGCCGACGCTCTGCGCCTCTTCGACCACGTACTCGACCTCCTTCTCCGTGACGGGAGGAGGTTCGAACGACGAGCGCTCGCTCATCCTGGCCGACACCCACTGACCGACCGCCGCGAGCGGCGCGGCGAAGGGCGCGAGGAGCAGCGCGATGGGGCGCATCCACGACAGGGCCCGCGGGGCGATGGTGCGCGCCCGCCGACGACCGATGGAGACCCCCACCTCGACAAAGAGACCGTAGATGAAGCCCAGCGCGAGCACCACCAGCGCGAGCACCCACCACGGATCGCCGCGCACCACGAACCACGGCACCACCAGCACCGTGGCGGCGATGGGCGCCAGGACGCGCCCCGCAAGGAGCCGCGAGAGCGTGCGGTTCGGGTCGGCGAGGTAGCGGGCGAGGAGCTCTCCGTCGGGGCCGAGCTCGTCGCGCAGCGCGCGGAGGCGAGCCTCGGGCAGCGCGATCAGAGAAGACTCCAGGCAGGCCAGCACCGCCCCGAGGATGAGCACCAGCGTAGACGTGAGGAGCGTGGAGGCCATCTCGGTCAAGAGCGCTCCGCCGCAGAGTCGAACCTCGGTTGGGATATCATGCGAAGGGTGGAACGGAGGGCGTTCGAGGGTGCGCGCGCGGTTGGAGACATGCGCCCTCCCGAGGCCGAACCGACGGCGACGCTAACACCCATCGGCCGCGAGCGGCAAGCCTGTGAGGCCGCGGCGACCCGCGCGGCGATGACAGGGTACGGCACGACCAGACGCGCGCGGCATTGACCGGGCGCGCGCGAGGACGTACGCGAAGCGCAGGCTCAACGATGCTGCTCTCCCTCCAGGTTCGTGATTTCGCCATCATCGATGCGGTCGAGGTGGCGTTCGGCCCCGGGCTCAACGTGGTCACGGGCGAGACGGGGGCGGGCAAGAGCATCCTCGTCGACGCGCTCGGGCTCGTGCTCGGCGCGCGCGCCTCGGCCAGCGACGTCGTGCGCACGGGCGCCGCGCAGGCCGAGATCGAGGCCGTGTTCGCCGTGCGCGGCGACGACCCGCGGCGGCAGCGCTTCGAAGAGGCAGGCATCGCGTGGGACGACGAGCTCGTCGTGCGGCGCATCGTCGGCAACGAGCGCACCGGAGGCCGCTCGCGGGGCTACCTCAACGGCCGCATGGTCTCGCTCACGCAGCTCGCCGTGCTCACCTCGGGCCTCGCCGACGTGACCTCGCAGCACGACCAGCAGACGCTCACCGACCCGGCGACGCACCTCAACCTCCTCGACGCGTCGGGGGCGCTCGAGCCGCAGCGCGCGGAGGTCACCGCGGCGCACGCCGCACTCCATGAGGCCAGCGCGAAGCTCGAAGCCGCCCTCCGCTCGCTGCGCGCGCGCGCCGATCGCGAAGACCTCCTGCGCTTTCAGGTCAAGGAGATCGACGACCTCGGGCTCTCGCCCGGCGACGAGGACGCGTGGACCCGCGACCGCGATCGGCTGCGTCACGCCTCGCGCCTCGCTGACGGAACGGCCGCCGCGGAGGACACCCTCTACGCCCGCGACGGCGCCGTGCTCGATGAGCTCGCGACGGTCTCTGAGCAGCTCCGAAAGCTCGCGGAGGTCGACGACTCGCTCGCGTCGGTGCACGACCTCGTCGACCAGGCTCGCACGCTCGTGCAAGAGGCCGCGCGCGAGCTCGGGCGATACTCGCGCACCGTGAAGGCCGACCCCGAGCGGCTCGCGGAGCTCGAAGACAGGCTCCAGCGCCTCGCGAGGCTCAAGCGAAAGTACGGCGGCAACGTCGAGGAGATCCTCGCGTTCAGGGCGCGCGCGAGGGAGGAGCTCGACACGCTCGAGCAGGGCGAGGCGCGCATCGCGGAGCTCGAGCGCGCCGTCGAGGAGCGCCGCGCCGCCGCGGGCCAGAAGGCCAGGACGCTGAGCGCCGCGAGGCGGGAGTGCGCCGTTCGTCTCGGTGAAGGCATCGCGCGTCAGCTCTCGTCGCTCGGCATGGGAGGCGCGCGCGTCGTCGTCGACGTGGCCCACGTGTCGCCGGGGTCGAGCGACCTCGCCGTCGACGGCGCGAGGCTCACGCACACGGGCATCGACAAGGTGGAGTTCCTCATCGCGGCCAACCGCGGAGAGGACCCGCGACCGCTTCGAAAGATCGCGTCGGGCGGCGAGCTCTCTCGCGCGCTGCTCGCGATCAAGCGCGTGCTCACCGACGTGGGCCCCGAGACCTTCTACGTCTTCGACGAGGTCGACTCCGGCGTCGGCGGCGCCGTGGCCGAGGTCCTAGGACAGAAGATCAAGCAGGTGGCCGCGCGCAACCAGGTGCTCTGCATCACGCACCTGCCGCAGATCGCGGTCTACGGCGACAAGCACTTCGTCGTGAGCAAGCGCGAGGTCGGCGAGCGCACCACCTCCACCGTGCGCGCCCTCGACGAGCGCGAGCGCACCGAGGAGATCGCGCGCATGCTCGGCGGCATCCGCGTGACCGACCGCACCCGCGAGGCCGCGGCCGAGATGCTGCGCGTGGCTGAGCAGAGCCCGGCGTAACAGCCGCCCACCGGCTTGACCATCGGCCACCACGCGGTGGCTACCCGAGACGCCATCGCGCCGCCGTCACTCTTCGAAAACACCTTTTCGCAGAGCTATTTCGTGTGATGACGAAAGAGCGTCGGGCCGCGTCGACACTCGGAACGCTCGTTGCTGTTACGCTGCGGCTCCCCCGTGCGCCGGCTCGCCCACCACACCTCAGCGCCCGCCTTCGCGTGCTGTCTCGCGGCCCTCTGCGCCGCGCCGACGGCGCTCGCGCAGCGCGCCGACGCGGGGGCGACGGGGGTGTTCTTCAGCGCGGGCGCGACGGTGTCGGGCTTCGGCTTCGACGCGATGACGTTTCGCGCGCAGGGCCGTCGCAACGACACGCCCGAGGGCTTCACGGGCAAGCAGATCGTGCTCGGTCGATCGTGGCTCCCGGGGGTGTCGTTCAGCGCGCACGTCGACCATCGCTGGTTCTATGTGCGGGTCGGCGCGGACCTCTACCTCGACCCCACGCCCGGAGCGCCTCAGTACTCGGTTCGCTCGACCACCTTCGGGTGGCTCGCCGCGGGGCCGCGCATCGTCTTTGGCGCCTTCGCGCTCCAGGGCGGCGTGCGGGTGGGCGCGTTGCTCGTCGACATCGAGCGTCGCATCCCGGAGATGTCGGGGACCACGAGCGAGCGCTCGCAGCAGTACTCGGGGCTCGGCGCCGTGTACGCGATCGACGTCGGCGCGCAGTGGCGCCCGTCGCGATGGTTTCAGCTCGACGTGACCGCGGGGCAGGACCTCCTCGGTCCGCTCACCGCGACGACCTTCGCGCTCACCGCGAGCGTTGGATGGTCGCGGGCGCCGCAGCGCTGACCGCGTCGATCGCCGCCTCGGGCGCGTCGGCCGTCGCGTCGGTCGGCGTCGATCCGTCGGGCACCTCGGGGACGGGCGGCGGCGGATCGCCCACGGCCGTCACGAGCCCGACGCGGACGCCGTGATCCGAGAGGCGCGGGAAGATCTGCGGTCGGATGCAGTCGATGCGGAGGGGGATGAGCGTCTGGTACCAGGTGACCACGGCGTCGTCGCGGCGCGCGTCGAGACGGATCCACCGCACGCCGAGCTCGGTGCCGAGCAGAAAGCGCCCGCGCAGCGTGACCTGATCGCCGTCGACGCGGAACACCTCGACGCGCGTCTGCTGACAGTGGCCGCGCGAGACGGCCACCCAGCGGCGCCCACTGTCGACCGCGGCGACGCCGACGGAGGGTTCGAAGCTCGCGAGGTCGGCGCCGCGCGTGACCTCGATCTCGCCCAGCATCACCGCGGGGATCGTGCGGATGCGCTTGAGCTCCGCGGTCACCGATCCGTCGCTCGATGGCGGTGCGAGCTCCTGCGCGCCGGCTCGCCTGCGGGGCGCCATGGGCTCGCTCGCCCACGCCGCGGCGCTCGCCTCGGTCGCGGTGGCGTGGCGCTCGTCGCCCGTGAAGCCGCGCGCGTTGGCGTCGATCGCGTAGGCCTCGAGCCCGCTGTCCGCCTCGTGCAGCGCGGGGAACCACACCACGGTGAACGCGTCGCCCCGGCGCAGGAGCGCCATCGGTCCGCCGGGGAAGGTGCCCTTCACCCGCCGCGTCGAGAGGCTCGCGACGCCGCGCTCGCTCCATCGCACCCAGCGGAGCTCACTTTGAGAGAGGTCTTCGGCGGGCTTCGCGGTCGCGCCGAACACGCTCTGGGGCGTGCCCGACGCGAGCGCGTTGGAGACCGTCTCGCCGAGCGTCGAGGGGTCGCTCCACGCGCCGCTCACGATGGCGGGCGCGTCGGGGCTCTGCGCCGTCGCGTCGAACACCGCGGACGCCTCGGGCAGCGCTCGCTGACCCGCGTCGCGGTGCCTCGCGCGGTTCGAACACGCTTCGAGGAGCGCACACGCCGCCGCCGCACAGACCCTTCGCACCCGATCAGCCCTCCAGCGTCGCGATGCCGGGAAAGAGCCTCGCGATGTCTCTCCCCTTCAGTCGCTCGCCGTTCGACTCGCGCACCGCGTCGAGGAGGAGGACGCCCTGCGCGTCGGCGCACGCCACCGCGACGCCGTCGTGGACGAGCACGGCGTCGCCCGGCGCGAGCCCCCGCAGCGAGCGGTCGATCTTGCGCGCGGAGAGCACCACCACGGTCTCGTCGCCGAAGCCCGTGAACGCGCCAGGGTCGGGCGCCGCGGCGCGGACGCGTCGGAGAACCTCGTCGGCGGGGACGTCCCACAGGAGCTCGCAGTCGTCGTCGGAGGGGTGCGGCGCCTGCGTGGCGGAGGTCTCGTCTTGCGCGACGCCGTGTGCCTCGCCGCGCTCGATCGCGCCCACCACGTCGCGCAGCGCCTCGAGCGACGGGCGGTCGAGGGAACGCGCGAGCTGCCACGCGTTCACGCCTTCGGGCACGGGCATCCGACGCTGCGCGAGCACCTCGCCCTGGTCGTAGTCCGCGGAGATCCAGTGGGCCGTCACGCCGGTCTCCGCGTCGCCGAGGGCGAGCGTCCAGAAGTAGGGGTCGGGGCCGCGGTGTCGGGGGAGGAGAGAGGGGTGCACGTTCACGCCGCCGCGCGCCGCGAGGGCGAGCACCGTCGAGGGGATGCGGCGCGTCCAGAACCAGCTCACGACGAGCTCGGGGTCCGTCGTCGCGAGGAGCCCTTGAACGAGGGAGCTCGTGAGGTCGGGCTTGCCCAGCAGCGGCGCCTCGCGCTCGGCCATGAGCCGTCGAAGCCGTCGCATCCCAGGCATCGACGGGCGCGAGATGCACGCGCCCACCAGGTCGTGCCCCTCGCGGAGGAGCATCAACGCACCGAGCGGGAGGCCGAGGTACAGGATCTTCAAGCGTTCCTCACGGCGTACGTGTAGAGCCCGTAGGGGGCGAGCACGGCGAAGGCCGAGCGATCGGCGGCGCCGTCGCCCTTCGCGCTTCTCTCTCCCGCGAAGAGCACCGCGGTGCGCCCCGCGAAGCCTCCGCAGAGGGCGCGGAGCGACGGCACGAGCGCCGCTTCGACCGCCTCGATCGCCTCGTCGGTGACGCCCTCGCGGAGCCCCGCGGCCCAGAGCCCGACGCACATCACCTCGACGCTCCCGCGGTGCTCCCTGCGCGGCTTCGCGGCCTCGTCGAGCGACGCGGGGACGTCGCCCCCGGCGCCCTCCTCGAACGACCACGCGACGCCCTCGTCACCCGCGGGCGCGAGGCCCGTGAGCTTCGAAAGCACCCTCGATTTGAAGCCTTCCCAGAGATCGACGCGGAGGCCCGGGAGCGCCACGACGGCCGTGCTCTTCGCGTCGACGCGGGCCGCGAGCGGCGCGAGCTTCGACGGCAGGTCGCGGGTCATCGTGGCCGTTGCGCGTCCCTCTTCGAGCGCGCGCAGCACGGACTCGAAGCGCACGTCGAAGCGCGCCATCGCCGCGTGCGAGGCCACCGTGAGGTTGCGCATCTCGACGCCCGCCGACGTCGCCGCCGAGGTCACCGCCGCGAGGCCGCGCGGGATCTTCGACGCCGCTTCGATGAAGCACCGCTCCGCGCTCGCGGGGTCGGTGATGGGCGCGTTGCGCGCGCGACGGACGGCGGTCCCGAGCTCGATCGCGGCGCGCAGACCCGAGGCCAGCGCGGCGACGTCTTCGCCCTGATCGCGCGAGTCGCCGGTCTCGATCGCGGGCTTCGAGGGCGCGTCGGACGCGTCGATCCACTCGAGCGTCACGAGCGGATCGACCGGCAGCGGCGGCGCGGCGAGCGGCGACGAGAACACGATCAGCGTGTCGTCGGCCCCGCGCTCGGGCGCCGGGGGAGGGAGGTCGAGCCACCCCGCGAGCGACGCTTGAAGGCCGCCGAGGTTGAAGCTGCGCCCCGAGAGCGCAGCCACGAGCGTCCCCGGGTCGCGGGTGATCGTGACGGGCGCGCCGCCGAGGGAGACCGTCGCGTCGAAGGCCGAGAGCAGCTCCGGGGGGAGCGCCGCCGCGCCCGACGCCGACGCCGCGCGCGTCGATGCGAGCACCGCGAGGGGTCCGCGACGACACGCCGTGAGCAGCGCCGAGAGGTCTGCGTTGCTCGATGTGGCTCCGCGGGCGTCGAGCCACGCGTCGAGGTCGTCGATGACGAGCGCGAGCCCGTCGAGGCCCGCGGCGCGCGCGCGGTAGAGCCACGAGCCCACGTTGCTCGCGACGCCCGCGCCCTCGTCGTGGAGCGCGCCGGGCGCGTGCGCCGCGTGGAGCGCGTCGTCGACGGCGGACGTGAGCGCGTCGGCGAAGGGCGCGGGCAGCGCCGATCGCACGAGGCGCGCGACGAGCCACCGGGGATGCTCCGCTTCGAACGCGCGGGTCGCGTCGTCGAGGAGCGCGCGTCGGCTGCGCGCGGTCGAGCCCGTGACGAGGGCCGCACCGCCGCGCTTCTCCGAAGGCCGGAGCGCGGCCGCGAGGGCTGTCGCATGCGTGTCGTTTGGAGGGTCCAACGCGCGGCGAGAGTAGTGGCGCCGCGGGGCCGGTATCAAGATTCTGGAGGGGTTCGCGGCGGTTTCACGCCTCGGGCTCGCCGACGCGCTCCTCGTCGCCCTTCGGATCGCCCTTCGGCGGGTGCACGCGAAGCGTCCGCACCTTGCGCGGCGTCGCGTCGAGCACCTCAAGCACGTGTCCGCCGGAGAGCGTCGCGCGGTCTCCCACGGAGGGCATTCGCCCGAAGGCTTCGAGGCACAGACCCGCGACGGTGCTCACCGAGTCGGGCTCCGGGAGGCCCATGTCGAGCGCGCGGTTGACGTCTCGGATGGGCATCTCGCCGGGCACCACGGCGCTCCCGTCGGCGTCGCGCGCGAGCTTCGTCGGGACGGGATCAGCCTCGCTCAAGATGTCTCCGACCACCTCCTCGACGAGGTCTTCGACGGTCACGAGGCCGAGCAGCGAGCCGAGCTCGTCGATCACCATGGCCATCGAGATGCGCTCGGTCTGCATCTGACGCAGGAGCGTCATGGCCGACGTGCTCGCGGGCACGAAGCGCGCGGGGTGGACCTTCGCGTCGCGGAGGGGATGCCCTTCGAGCGCGGGGACCACGAGGTCCTTCAGGGCCACGTAGCCCACGACGTTCTCGGGGTCTCCCTCGTACACGGGCATGTGCGAGTACCGTCGCCCCGCGAGGGCGCGCTTCACGACCTCGGCGTCGGCGCTGTGTGGGAGCGACGCGATGGACTCCCGCGGCACCATCACGTCGACCGCGGTGAGCTCTCGAAAATCGATGGCGCGCGAGGCGATCTCGCTGGCGCCCGGGTCCATGGAGCCGGTGCGCCCGGCCTCCTCGACGAGCTCCTGGATCTCCTCGGGGGAGAGCCTCGCCTCGGAGAAGCTGGTGCGGTCGCCGAAGAGCCGGAGCACCGCGTTCGACGCGCCCGTGAAGAGCCACACGAGGGGCTTCACGAGCGAGGCCATCGCGCGGAGCATGGGCCCGAGCGCGACGGAGAACTGCTCGGCGTTGCGCAGCGCGAGCGACTTGGGCACGAGCTCGCCCACCACGATCTCGAGGAACGAGATCAGCGCGATCACCAGCACGAAGGCCACGCGGTGCGCCGACGCGCCGATCCACGGGACGTGCGACGCGAGCCACAGGGAGAAGTGCTCCGCGAGGGAGTCTCCGCCGAAGGCCGCCGCCGTGGTGCCCACCACGGTGATCCCGATCTGCACCGTCGCGAGGAAGCGCTCGGGCTGCTTGCGGAGCCACAGCACCGCGCGCGCGCCCGCGGAGCCGTCTTCGACGAGCTCGGCGAGGCGCGTCTTGCGGACCGACAGCACGGCGATCTCCGCGCACGCGAAGACGCCGTTGAGCACCATCAGGGCGAAGACGATCAGGAACTCGGTGAGCATCGGGCGGTGGGTGGTGCCGCGGTGGAGCGCCGCGGCCTACGCTCAACCCGCGAGGTGGTCGAGGTACGCGAGGAACGTCATCACGCCGTAGCCCGTTCCCCCCTTGGGGCCGAGCGCCGTGACGCGATCGAGGAACGCGGGGCCCGCGATGTCGAGGTGCGCCCACTTCGTGTCACCGACGAACTCCCGCAGGAAGAGCGCCGCCGAGATCGATCCCCCGTAGCGGTCGCCCGTGTGCTTGAGGTCCGCGATGTCGCTCTTGAGCCCCTCGCGCAGCTCCTCGAGCAGCGGCATGCGCCACATCGACTCGCCCGCCGTGCGCGCGGCCTTGAGGTACGCGTCGGCGAGCGCCTCGTCGTTGGCGTAGAAGCCCGCGGTGAGCGTCCCGAGCGCCACGAGGCACGCGCCCGTCAGCGTCGCGTGGTTGATCATCACGTCGGGCTGGAGCTTGCGCCCGTACGCCAGCGCGTCGGCCAGCACGAGCCTCCCCTCGGCGTCGGTGTTCACGATCTCGACGGTCTTCCCATCGAGCGATCCCCACACGTCGCCGGGCCGGTACGCGTCGCCGTCGGGCATGTTCTCCGCCGCGGCGATGAGCGCGTGCACCTCGACGTCGGGCTTGAGCCTCCCCACGGCGGCCATGACGCCCACCGCGAGCGCGGCGCCGCCCATGTCGCTCTTCATGTCTCCCATGCCCGCAGCCTGCTTGATGCACAGGCCGCCGGAGTCGAAGCAGAGCCCCTTGCCCACGAGCACCACGCGCTTGCGGCCCTTGCGCGCCTTCTCGGGCTTGTACGTGAGGTGGATGAAGCGCGGCTCGTTGCGGCTCCCGCGGCCCACGGCGTCGAGGAGGGTCATCCCCTCGGCCTGGATCTTCGCGCGGTCGAAGACCTTGTGCGCGAGCCCGTGCTCCTTGGCGACCTCGACGGCGCGCTCGGCGAGGCGCGCGGGCGTGAGCTCGTTGGCGGGCTCGTTCACGAGGTCTCGCACGAGGTTGACCGCGCTCGCCACGGCGTCGGCCTGCGCGAGCGCGCGCTTCTGATCCGCGTTGGCCTTGGCGCCGTCCTTCGTGCCGTGCCAACCGAGGGTCACGCGCTCGATGTGCTTCTTGGGCTTGCGGTCGCCCGTGAAGTACTTCGTGAAGCGGTACGCCCCCATCGCGACGCCCTCCGCCGCGGCGCGCAGGAACGCGGCGTCATCGCGCGTGGGCAGGGCGACCGCGAGCGAGGTGGCCTTGTCGGCGTTGGCCGCGCGGGCAGCCTTCGCGGCCGCGGCGCGGACCTCGACGGGACCCGACTTCGCCTCGGCGCCGAGGCCCATCACCAGCACCTTGCGGAAGGGGCACTTCCCGAGGGTCTGGAGCGTCAGCGTCGCGTCGCGCTTCGCGGTGAAGTCCTCGTCTTTGAGGGCCTTGCGCAGGGCGCCGTCGAGGGCCGCGTCGACCTCGTCGAGCGTTGCGTCCTTGGCGACGCCCTCTTCGAAGACCAGCACCGCGAGGAGGTCGACCTCCGCGTGCGCGCTTGCAGTACCGAGAGCGATCTTCATGCGTGGGTCTTTCTTGCGTGGGTGCGCGTCGGTCGCCCTTCGCGGGCGCCGCGCGAGTGCGGGTGTGGAGCTGAGAGGGCGCGGATCGTGCCACGCGTGCCGCGACGTTCTCAAGGGCGCAACGCGCCGCATCGTCGCTCCGCGGACGAAGGTCCTCCGTGGATTGTCACGTCCCTTCGGCGGTACCGTCACCGATCGACGCCTCCACCGCGCACATCACGGCACGCAACAAGGAGCTCTCCCTACGATGCTTTCCTCTCACCTCTTGAGCGCGCGATGGGCGCTCCTCGCAGCGCTCGCGGCCTCGCTCGCCGCGTGCTCCGAGACGGGCACCGCGGTCGTCGGCGGACGCGTCGACGCCGCCCCCGAGGCCAGCTTCGAAGACCGCGCCGCCGACGTCACCGACGCTTCGAAGACCCCCGACGTCGCCGACGTGACCGACGTCAACGACGTGACGGACGTCACCGACGCCTCCGACGCGAGCGACGCGGCCGACGCCTCCGACGCGAGCGACGCGGCCGACGCGATGAGCGGCTGCTCGAGCGACACCGACTGCGCCTCGACGCCGATGACCCCCGCGTGCGACGTGTCGACGCGCCGCTGCGTGGCCTGCGTCCCCACGGCCGATCGCTGCGCGCGCGGCACGTACTGCGACCCCGCGTCGCTGAGCTGCGTGCGCGGCTGTCGCGCCGACGACGACTGCATGGTCTCGGTCACGGGCGACGCCGGGGTCGCGCCGCGCCGTCCTGCGCGCCCTCGGCCGCCCCGCCCCGGAGGCCCGCGATGTCTGACCTGTCCCGAAGGC
>JBPOHC010000990.1:0-10439 GCA_052035985.1 Myxococcota bacterium
GCTCGCCTCGGCCGCCGCCGAGATCTTGCGCGCGACCTACGGGGCCTACGTCGAGGTCGAGTGGCTCCGTGACCGACGTGCCGCGACGGGCGGCGACGTCGGCGGCCTGGGCTACGACAATACGCTCGCCGAGTACTTCGGCCCCAGGTCTTCGACGCGGACGCTGATGCTGCAACTCGACATCGAGGAGCTCAAGCGCGACCTCCCCGAGATCGCGCGCTCCAATCGGCGCCTCGACGAGCTGCTCCTCGTGCTCCAGAGCGCGTGGAAGGCGGCGAAGACGCCCGACGACATCTTCGGCCACCAGAGGCTCCGTCAGGCGTGCGAACAGGCCGAGCGCCGCCGCAAGGGGTCGCGCGCTCGCCTGCCTCGCGTCGAGGGCAAGGAGCGCCGCGCCGACCTGACGAACACCACCGTGAGGCCCGTCGGCATCGACTACCGCTGGCCGACGACGCATCGCCTCGTGCGCGATGTCTGCGAGGGGTTGAAGCGTGGCTGACACGAAGCAAGAGAAACCCATCGCGCTGCCCGGCATCGCGATGCTCGAAGCCCTGCGTCCGCCGAGCGGGTGGGTCACCGACGTCGCCCTCGGGACGACCTACTCGCTCGAGCTCTCCGTGGCGCTGGCCGCGCTCGTGGCCCTCGCAGGCACCGCGCGAGAGACGAGCGAGTACGGGCTCCACAGCGCCGTGCGCGCGCTCCAGACGCTCTCGGGGCGCGTGCGCATCCTCGCGCAGCAGGGGCGCATTCAGGCGCCGCCGAAGAACAACAAGCTGGTGCACCTGCTCGACCAGATCGTGCGGCCCATCGCCTTCGACGAGCGCGTGAAGTCGTTTCACCCGAAGACCTGGCTCGTGCGGTGGAAGCACGAGCACGACGACAACGTTCCTGCGCGTTGGGCGCTCCTCGTGGGCTCGCGCAACCTCACGTCGTCGCAAGACTGGGACCTCGGTGTGGTCCTCGAGGGCGAGGAGGGCGGCAAGGGCACGTCGTTGCCGAGGGTGTCGGAGTACGTGAGCTGGCTCCTCGGCGAGGCCGACGATGAGGCCTTCGGCGGCAAGGTCTGGGACAAGCTCGCGGCGGTGAACTGGCGCGGACCGAAGCTCGACATCGACTTCGGGTTCCACGGTGAGCGTGAGATCGCGTGGAAGAACACAGCCCTCACGAAGCTCGCGACCGACGGTGCAAAGCGGGTGCTTCTCATCTCCCCCTTCCTCGACCTCGAAGCGGTTGGTACGGCGGAGCGCGAGCTACGCGTTCAGCGCCCGTGGGACGACACGCCGAGGCGGCTGGTCGCCGGTCGACCTGATCTCGAGTACGCAGCCCGCACGAAGACCGGGCCCGAGCTCCTGAAGCGCATGGGGGATGTTCGCTGCCTCGCACCCTCCCGTCACGGGCTGAGCAGCGCCGAGGGCGAGACGGCGACCGACGTAAACCCCGACGAGGCGCCCAACGCGATGGACTTCGGCCTGCACGCGAAGGCCGTGGTGGTGTGGCACGGCAAGAACGACGTCTCGGTGCTCCTCGGGAGCGCCAACCTGACCGGCCGCGGCTGGAAGGGGATCAACGCCGAGGCCTGGGTGAAGCTCCGCGGTCGCACCGATGTGGGCGAGTCGCTGTGGAGTTGGAGCCAGCAGGTGGCGTCAACCTTCGAGGCCTCCCAGGTCGAGGCGCTGACGCCCGAAGAGGAGACTCGCGTGGCCCTCGAGAACGCGCTCGACGGGCTCCGCGCGCTCGTCGCGACGACCCCGATGACGCTCCACGACACCACGGCCAACACCCGCCTCCGTGCGCTCGCTCCTCTCACCCTGACAGTGGCCTCCACGGCAGAGCGCGCGCTCGAGGCGTCGCTCGTTGCTTCGCGGCTCGGGGTTCCTGGTGTGCCCGTCGTGTGGCCGTCGGGCGCCTCGGAGGTCTCGCTCGGAGCGTGTCGCGCCGCGGAGCGCAGCGCGCTCGTGGTGTTCCGGCTCGCGGTGTGGAGCGGCGAGATCCGCACGGAGAATGCGTGGGTGCACTCGGTCGTCGTCGAGCCCGCGATCGACGGTCAACGCGACGCCGAGGCGATCGCCGAAGCGCTCGGCCCGCGTCAGTTCATGGCCTACTTGAACGGCCTGCTCGATCCGGGGCGCGACGACGGCGACGGTGATCCGGCGGACTCACACGAGGACGGACGTTCGGCCTCTTCGTCGCGCGCCGACGACGGGCAGGGCCTGTCGTTGGAGATGCTCCTCCGGGCGTTCTCTCGTCGCGACCGAGCCCGACTCGACGCGTTGCGCGACCACCTCGGGCGCGCGATCGGCTCATACCGCAAGGCGGGCGGCGCCTCCGAAGACGCCTCGCTGCGCGAGCTCTTCGAGGCCTGGGACGCCATCGAGAAGGGACTCATGAGCCAATGAGCGCGCAGAGGCAGACGCCGTTTCAAGACGCGACGGTCAAGTGGGCGGTCGCGCGGCTGCGCGATCCACAGGGCACGGGGCGCCTTCTGGTGGCCGACGAGGTTGGGCTCGGCAAGACCTTCGTCGCGCAGGGCGTCATCGACGAGCTCTCACGGAACCACACTGGAAAAGAGCCGTTTCGCGTCTTCTACATCTGCTCGAGCCTGTCGATCGCGTCGCAGAACGAGAAGCGCATTCGCGCGGTGTTGCCCGTCGGTGAGCGCGAGCGGGCGCGCGTCCACGCCGACCGATTGAGCGGGATTCTCAACGCCGAGGTGCCGAAGCCAGCCCCACGATTTCTGCTCTACACGGTGACCCCGGGCACCTCCTTCACGCCGGGAACGGGTGTCGTCGAAGAGCGCCAGGTGCTCGCGCGCTGCGTGGCTCGCGCGTTCGATTACAAAGTCGCACGCGAATTGCCTCTCTGGTTTCACGGGGCCTTCCGGGTGGGTGCGGGCACGGCCCGGTGGGACAACGCGTGGTCATCGTCGGCGGTGCCGCTGTGGTTCGACGACGCGATGAGCAAGGACTTCCGCGCGAGGGCCATGAAGGCGTTCGAGGATCGCCCTCGCACCGTCGCCCTCGAAGACCACATCAAGACCGGCCTCTCGGACGACGCGACGAGCCGCGCAACGGTCGCGAGGCTTCGCTCCGTGTTCACGCTCTCCGTCGTAGGGAAGATCAAGCCCGACCTCGTCTTGTTTGACGAGTTTCAACGGTTCTTCAACGTGCTGCCGATGGACGGGGAGACCGCCGAGGAGACCGCAGATGTCTCCGACAAAGACCTTCAGGCGCGAGAAATCGTAGACGCTCTTCTGGGCGGTGGGCTCGATGACGCGCAGCGCGCTCGCGTGCTGATGCTCTCGGCGACGCCCTATCGGATGTACGCGCGGGCCGTCGAAGCGCAGCAGCACCACCACGAGTTCTACAAGCTCCTCGAGTTCCTCTACGCCTCGCGCGGAGCGACCGAGTCGAAGGCACTGCGTCACGACTTTGCACGCTACCGCGAGGCCCTCGAACGCGACGACGCGGACCTCGCGGCGGTCATGGGCGTCAAGCACGTGCTCGAAGATCGACTGCGCGCGGTCATGGCTCGCACAGAGCGCACGCGACTCCTGAAGGGCGCCTACCGCGCGCCTCGCATCCAACGCCACGATGTGAAGCTCGGGCCCGAAGAGCTGCGCGGCTTCAGGCACCTCATCGAGTCGTGCGCGCCCAAGCATCGCAGCATGGCGGAGCCTTTCTGGTCATCGGTCCCGCTGCCGCTTCAGACGATGAGCCGCGACGAGTACGTGCTGAGCAAGGACGCGACGCCGGCCGTGGTGCCGCGTCACGAGGAGGGGTTCCGTCTGCGCTTCAAAGCCCTCCGCTCGTATCGAGCCTTCGCGGATGGCCGCTACCCGCACGCCCGACTCCGTGGATTGCTCGATGCGCTCCCGGCCGATGTGCTCGGCCTGCCGTGGCTTCCTCCCTCGCGCCCCTGGTGGTCTCTCGCGGCGCCCTTCGTGTCGACCCATGCGTCGGGGCCGATCTCGAAGGCGCTCGTCTTCTCGAGGTTTCGAGCCGTCCCTCGGGCCGTGGCGACCCTGCTCAGCTACGAGGCGGAACGGCGTTCGATCCAGCATCGGAGCGGGCGAGCGGACAGAGGGCGCTTCGATTGGAGCAGCCGCAGCGCGCGCGGTGGCAATGAGGCCGACGGAGTCGGGGCTCCCGTGGCGAGGGCGAGGGAGGAGCTGCGCCCGCTACCTCGGCCCTCGTTCACGGTCGGCTCCGGGCCCACGTGGTGCAGCCGCATCGCGATGTTTCTTCCGTGGCCCACGCTCGCGTCGGTGGTCGACCCGCTCGCGCTTGCGGTCGGCGCCAACGGGAAACTCACGCGCGAGGCGGCGGTCGCCGCTGCGCGCTCGCGGCTCACGGAGCTGTTCGGCATCGCGCCCGACAGGCCCGAGCGCGATTCCGTCTGGCGCTGGATCGTTCGCCTCGAACGTCGGCACGCATCACCCGACTGGCAACCGTTCGAGCGGGCGCTGCGTCAGTGGCGAAAGCTCGGCGCGGGCGAGTCCGTGTTCGACGTGGCCGACGACGGCGTGAGATCGCCCTCCGCGCGCGAACTCGAGGAACTGGCCGAGTTCGCGGTCATGGGGCCCGGCGTGATGCTCGCGCGCGCCGCGAGACGGGTGTTCGGGGAGCCGTCGGACGGCAAAGATCGGGACGCGCGCGCGCTCGCCACGCTCGAAGCGGCGCTCGCGCTCGGGCGCTACCTCGACACGCCCGAATGGATCGTCGCGTTCAAGGAACGTCATCGCAAGCACGGTCATGCTGGCGCCGCAGTGCGCCTCGCCGCGTGGGACGGAAACCTCGAGGCTGTACTCGACGAGTTCCTCGCGGTGGAGCAGGGCCTCGGCACGACCGAGCCGTCGTCGGGCGGCGCAAAGGACGGGCTCGACTCGCTCGGCAGCGTGCTCTCGCTCAAAGAGACTCGCCTCAACGTGACCCGCCTGGGCGAGAAGGGAAACGCGATGCACCTGCGCTGCCACGCGGCGCTCGCGTACGGCCTCGCTTCGAAGGACGACGAGACGGGCGCCCCTCGCGCCGATCAAGTGCGCGCCGCGTTCAACTCACCCTTCCGGCCGATGGTGCTGGTCACGACCTCGATCGGGCAGGAGGGGCTCGACTTTCACCGTTGGGCTCGCCACCTCGTGCACTGGGACCTCCCCGACAATCCGGTCGACCTCGAGCAACGCGACGGGCGGCTGAACCGCCACGGCAGCCTCGCCGTGCGCGTCGCCCTGGGGGCTCGCCTCGGGGTGCACGAGCTCGACCCCCAACGAAGTCCCTGGCACTCAATCTCGCTGCGCTTTGTGGCCCCGAGCACCTCGTCGGGCATCGAGCCCTGGTGGCACGTCGAGGGCGCCGAGCTGCGTCGCACGCTGCTCGTCGCGTCGTTCTCAAACCAGGGGGCGCGGTGCGAGAGGTTGCAGGCCGAGCTCGACCTCTACCGCCTCGCTCTGGGGCAACCCGAGCAGGAGCAACTTCTGGCGCGACTGCGGCGGCGCTTTCAAGGTGTCGACGACCAGGGGCGCGAATGGCTCCGCTCCGCCGCGATCGATCTGCGACCGCGCTAAGTCCTCTCCCGCTGCGACGTCGTCGTGTGTCGTTGCGCTGGCGACGATCGGCCACTCTGGTAGCGTAGCGACGGCGCCGCGACTCGCGCGCCTCGTTTGGAGACCCTTCGTGACCCAGCCCGCGACCAAGGCCGAGCAGCTCGCGCAGGAGTACATGCCGCTCCTCAACGACTCCTCCGCGTCGATGGATGAGCTGACGCTGAGGCGGCTCATCAAGACGTTCCAGAGCGAGGTCGCGGATGCGTCATGGAGCGAGCGCGGCGTGCTCTTCTGCCTCATCGGCATGGCGTGGTTCAGGCTCGGGAGCTTCGAAAAGGCTGTCGAAGCCGACAAGAACGCTGCGCGCTACGAGCCCGACGAGGCCACGCACCCGAACAACATGGCGGCGGCGCTCCTCGAGCTCGGACGCGTCGATGAGGCGCTCGTTCAGCTCCGCGCCGCGCGGTCAAAGGGGGTCGTCGATCGCAAGACGATGCTCACGGTCCTCGGCAACGAGGCGGAGGCGCACTTCAGGCTCGGCGCCACGGCCCCCGCGCGCGCTGCGCTCGCCGAAGCTGTGAAGCTCGCCGACCCGCGCGACCACATCGAGTCCTTCGTGCTCGCGATGCAGGCGGCGAACATCGGTTGCGACGACGACGCCGTGGAGTTCTTCGCGCGGCACCTCGCGCTCGTGCAGAACACCGAGCTCGGCGAGACCCCCGCGGCGGAGTTCGTCCGAGCCGCCCCCGACGATCTCAAGGCGAGGATGCGCGAGGTCGCCTCACTCTCGGCCGCCGTGCAACGTGTGACCGCTCGCTTCGATGCCACCGAGCCTGCGGCGGAGCCCCGCGCCACCGTTGACCTCACGCGCGCGCAGCAAGAGGAACTCTCCAATCTGCTCGAGAACCCGCCCGCGCCCACGGACGCCCTCCGCCGGTTGATGCATGAGCGACACGCCTGAGCTTCGTCGCCTGAGCGAGCGCGACGTCTGCAGCGGGTTCAATTCGGGGAACGACGAGCTCGATCGGTTTCTTCGAGAGCGCGCGAAGCAGAACCAGCGCCGCAGCCAGTCCGCGACGACGCTCGCCATCGTCGGAGGCGTGATCGCGGGCTACGTGACGATCCTCCCCGCGAGCCTCGCGACCGACGGTCTGAAGTCTCTCGTGAAGGGACTTCCGCGACAGGACGTGCCGGCGCTCAAGCTCGCGCGTATGGCCTGCGACACGCGCTTCCAGGGGCGGGGGATCGGGGCACTTCTACTCCGCGACGTCGTCTTCGCGGGCGCGTTGGACCTGGCCGAGAAGTTCGGGTGCATCGGCATCTACGTCGACGCGAAGCCCGGCGCGGTGAGCTTCTACGCGCACTACGGCTTCGTCGCGCTCGTCCCTCGCGTCCCCGGTGAAGCCGACGCTCCGAGCGGGGCCCCGGTCGAGCCCGCGCGCGGGGAGACTGCGCTCACGCCGATGTTCCTCCCGCTTGAGACGCTTCGGCGGAGCGTGAAGACCGGCGGCTGAGCGCGGCCGCGCGACGTCGCACGCGGCTTCTCTGCGTGACTTCTCGAGCACTGCGTTACCCTCCCGCGCCATGCACGCAGCCCCGATCCGCGATCGCCTCATCCACGCGCTACGCCTCGACCTTGTGGGCCCCGATCCCCTCGACTCGCGCGACCTCCCGCTCGCGCGCGAGGTGCTCGAAGTCTCCCCGACGCACTGGTACCTCACGGGCTTCCTCGTGCCGACGGGCGTCGCCGCGGAGCTCTTCGAAGACCCCACCGCGACCGAGGAGGTGAAGTCGGGCGCGAGCAGCGCCGAGGAGGGCGAGGACGACGACGGCCCCGCACGCCGCCCCGTGTTCCCGTCCTCGATCGGCGTCACCGTGCTCGTTCCTCCCGAGGCCACGACGCTTCACGTCACCGCGCGATGGGCCGTCTACCGCCCGCAGGCGCCCGAGGCGAAGGCGCCCGCACCCGACGCAGATACCGTCGAACGCGGCGTGCTCCCGTCGCTCCGCTGGACCCGCGAGCCCAACGAGGCCGAGGAGGCGCTCCCCCTCGATGCGACCTCGCTGCGAAAGGGCGCGGTGCTCCAGGGGTCCGGCGGCGTCACGGTGCGTGGCGTGCTCCGCGCGCTGCGAGACGACGAGCGCGCGCAGGTCCCCGCGGGGACGCGCGTCGTGACGGTGTTCCTCGTGAACCAGCGCGCGGCCGTCGAGCAGGGCCCCGACCAGGACCGCGCGGTGATCTTTCAGTCCGAGCTCGAGGTGCATTGCACCGAGGGCTTCGTGCCGAGACCCAACCTCCGCGGCGCGCACCTCCACGACGAGCTCGACGAGCGCATGGGCGACCTCCAGTACCGCGACGCGTTCGAGTACGCGGTCGGTCACGGCGTCGCGGTGAAGGCCACCGTGAAGGGCCACGGCGCCGACGTGTTCTGCGACACCGTGCGCACCACATGGACCCCGTCGGCTCAGGTCGAGCGCGTGATCCCCTCGGAGGTGCCCGGCTGCGAGCTCCGCATGGACGTCCTCGCCGCGATCGACGCACCGTCGACGCTGAAGACCGAGGTCATGCCGATGGTGCATCGCTACCGCGACTGGATCGCGCAGCAGCGACAGACCACCCTCGACACGCCAGCGCGCAAAGACCTCGCGGGGCTCCTGCTCGACCAGGCGGCGAGGGCGTGCGATCGCATCGAGGCGGGCCTCGCGCTCACCGAAGACCCGCAGGTGTTCGACGCGTTCCGACGCGCCAACCGCGCGATGGCCGATGCCGCACGCCAGCGCTCGCCGAACCGATACCGCGCAAAGGACAAAGACGGCGAGGGCAAGGTGCCCACGTGGCGCCCGTTTCAGCTCGCGTTCGTGCTGATGAACATCGCCGCGCAGGCGGAGCCCACCCACGCCGAGCGCGACGTCGTCGACCTGATCTTCTTCCCCACGGGCGGCGGCAAGACCGAGGCGTACCTCGGCCTCGCGGCCTTCACCCTCGTGCTGCGTCGGCTCCGCAATCCGGGCCTCGCCTCGGCCGGCGTGACGGTGCTCATGCGCTACACGCTGCGGCTCCTCACGCTCGACCAGCTCGGACGCGCGGCCACCCTCATCTGCGCGCTCGAGCTGCAACGGCGCGAAGACACGGCGCTCCTCGGGCCGCACCGCTTCTCGATCGGGTTGTGGGTCGGCAAGGCCGTGACGCCGCTCCGCTTCGGCACCGACAAAGACAAAGACGACAGCACGGCGCGCGAGCGCGTCCTCGCCTACAACCGCAACCCCGACGCGAACCCCAGCCCGCTCCCGCTCGACAAGTGCCCGTGGTGCCGCGAGCCCTTCGGGCAAGACACCTTCGGCCTCATGCCCAACGCGACCGCGCCGCGGCAGATGCGCGTGCGGTGCAACGCGCCCGAGTGCGCGTTCCGCTGGTCGAAGCCGTGGCCCGAGGGGCTCCCCATCGTCACCGTCGACGAGGAGGTCTACCGCGAACTCCCGTGCTTTCTCATCGCCACGGTCGACAAGTTCGCGGCGCTTCCGTGGGTCGGTCGCACGGGCCTGCTCATCGGCCGCAACGCCACGCATCGACTCTCCGACGGCTTCTCGGGCCCCGCCGATCCGCCCGACGGCGCGACGCCGCTGCCCGTTCCTCTCCTGCCGCCCGACCTCATCATTCAAGACGAGCTCCACCTCATCAGCGGACCGCTCGGCACGATGGTGGGGCTCTACGAGACGGCCCTCGACGCGCTCTCGACACGCACCGTCGACGGCAAGGTGGTGCGTCCGAAGATCGTCGCGTCGACCGCGACGGTGCGCAACGCGCAGGCCCAGGTGCGCGCGCTCTTCGCACGGAGCGACGTACGGATCTTTCCTCCGCCCGGGCCCAACCGCACGACGTCGTTCTTCGCCGAGACGCTGCCCGTGATGCACACGAAGCTCGGGCACCCTCGCACCTACGTCGGCGTCGCCGCGCCGGGACGCAGCATGAAGGTGTTGCTCCTGCGCTCGTACGTGGCGCTGTTGGGCGCCGCGCAACGCGCCTACGAAGAGGACGCCGCGTCGAGCGACCCGTACATGACGCTCGTCGGCTACTTCAACAGCCTGCGGGAGCTCGGCGGCGCGCGACGCATCGTCGAAGACGAGGTGCGCAACAAGGTCGCCCGCGCCGACCGTCGCCGCCGCGCCTCGGGCAAGTCGGGCGATGAGCAGCTCGCCGCGCGCGCCATCGCGTACGACTGCGTGGAGCTCACCAGCCGCGAGAGCACCGAGCACATCAAGATCGCCAAGGAGCGCCTCGAGGTCGGCTTCGACGCGAAGCCCGCGGCGCCCGCGAAGGGTGCTGCGAAGGGCGCCGCGAAGGCCAAGAAGCAGAGGCCGCCCGTCGACGTCGCGCTCGCGAGCAACATGATCTCCGTGGGCCTCGACATCGAGCGCCTCGGGCTGATGGTGGTGTGTGGGCAGCCAAAGACGGCGGCGGAGTACATCCAGGCGTCGAGCCGCGTGGGGCGCGCGCACGATCGTCCGGGCCTCGTGGTGACGCTCCTCAACGTGCACCGCCCGAGGGATCGCTCGCACCTCGAACACTTCGAAGCGTTTCACCAGTCGTTCTATCGCGCCGTCGAGGCCACGAGCGTGACGCCCTTCTCGGCCCGCGCCATCGACCGCGGGCTCCCCGCCGTGACCGTCGCGCTGGCGCGCCTCTCGGAGCCGACGCTCACCTCGCCCGACGGCGCTGCGGACCTCGCCGCGGTGCGCGCGCGCGTGACCGAGTACGTGGCCGAGACGATGGTGCGTCGCGCAGAGGCGCACTGCGCCCGACCGCCCGCCGATGAGTCCTTCGAGGAGCTCGCCCAGAAGCTCCGCGCCCGCGTCGCGATGCTCTTCGACGCGTGGTCGCATGTGATCGACGACGACCCGG
>JBPOHC010000218.1:0-1639 GCA_052035985.1 Myxococcota bacterium
CTCGACGCGGCGCGCGCGGTCGAAGACGCGCGCGCCATCGCGCCCCGAGGGCCGCACGCCGAAGACGCTGTGTTTCAAGAGGTCTCGGCCCTCCTCGACGGGCGCCGACGAGACCTCGCGGCGGAGCGCGCGGGGCAATACGCGAGGGAGCGTCCTCAGGGCTTGCACGTCGACGCGTTCAGGCGGCAAGGTCTCGTCCCGTGAGGTCGTTGGCGCGACGCGTGGTGCTGTGGTCGTGCGCCGTGACGCCCTCGTACGCGCTCGCGCAGACCGCGCCCAGAGCGCCTCGCGCGGTCACCCTCTCGCTCGACGCGGGGTGCCCGCGCCCTGTTGCGCGCGCCCTCCGCGACGACCTCGCCAGACCGGAGCGAACGCGCGTGGCCCTCACCCCCGCGGGCGGCGAGGCTGTGTACCGCGCGACGGTGCGATGCGACGGGGGCGCCGTCACGCTCCTCGTCGTCGCCCCGCGCGGAACCGCGGCGACGGAGACCCTCCGCGGCGTCGATCCCCACGACCTGCGGGAGCCGCTCCTGGGGCTCCTCGATCGCGTGGAGACCCTCGACGCGCCCTCCCCCCACGCGACGCAGGAGCACCCCGTCGCGACGGCGCCAGAGCGCCCCGTCGCGGCCGCACCGTCGCCCTCGCCCGCACCGCCGACGCGCGAGCCTCCAGCCTCCGCAACGCCTTCCGAGGCTCCGCGACGCTGGACGCTCCACCTCGGCCCCTCGATGCGCGCCGCGTCGGTGGCGTCGACGACGCTCTGGGGTGTCACCGCGGGCGCGACGATCGCCCTCTCTCGCCGCCTCGGCCTCTCGATGGCCGCCTCGGTGGAGCGCGGGTCCAACGCGGCGCCTCAGATCGAGGGGATCGCGTTGACGCTCTTCGCCCTCTCGCTCGGCGCCTCTGTGACCGCCTTCTCGTCGCAGCATGTCCGCTGGGCGCTGGGCCTCGGCGCGCGCGTCGGCGCCGCGTCGCAAGAGGAGACGGGCCCTCGCGGCCGCGCCAACCTCGCGCCGTGGGTGGGCACGGCGGTCGACACGTCGGCCTCGTTCGTCTTCTCTCAGCGCCTCTCGCTGCGCGCGAGCGCGGAGGCCGGCGTCGCGGCGGCGGCGGCCTACGCGACGGTCGGTGATGAGCGGGTCATCGGCGTCGGTCCGTACTGGTTCGGCGCGTCGCTCGCGCTGGGATGGAGCCCATGACCCTCAAGTTCACCAAGGCCATCGCGTGCTCCCTCGCGCTCTGCACCGGGTGCGGCGGAGACTTCTCGCTCCCGCGCGCGAGGCCCCTCGGACCGCTCTCGGGCTCGGTGCTCTCGACGCGCAACGTCGCCGTGTCGTGGACCCGCTCGGACCCCGGCGACGCGTCGCTCTGCCTCGACGTCTGCGCCGCCCGCGCGTGCGCCTCGCGCCGCTCCGTGAGGCTCCCGGTCGATGTGACGGAATATGTCATCCCGTCGGCGATGCTCCCCGAGGGGCGCGCCGCGTTCTGGCGCGTGCGCGACTGCGAGGCGCGCGACGGCGAGCTGCGCGCGCCCGTGTGGCAGTTCTTCGTGCCGCGCGCTTCGGCGTCGACGGCGCGCGCGTCGGTCGAGGCGATGAGCACCGACCTCGACGGCGACGCGCGGCCCGACCTCGTGTAC
>JBPOHC010000448.1:0-27144 GCA_052035985.1 Myxococcota bacterium
CGCTCACGGCCGACGCGGCCACGCGCGCGGCCTCGGCGGTGTTGCGCGCGATCTCGCGGATGCTCGCGGACATCTCCTCGGTGCCCGTCGCCACGGTCTGCACGTTGCGGCTCACCTCCTCGGAGGCAGCAGACACGGTGTTCGCCTGCGCCGACGCCTCCTCGGCGCTGGCCCCGAGGGTCTTGCCCACGCCGGTGAGCTCGTCGCTCGAGTTCGAGAGCTGGCGCGCCCCGACGCCGACCTGCGCGAGCATCTCTCGGAGCGAGGTGACCACCTCGTTGATCGCCGTGCCGAACTCTCCCTCGACGGTGACCTGGAGCACCTCGTCGTTCAGGCGCCTGGCCGCGATGGCCTGCACCTGCTGCATGAGCACGCGGACGCTCTGCTTGATCTCGTCGAAGTGCTCCGTCGTGTCGGTCTCGTCGTCCTGGAGCGAGCCGATGTGCAGCCCCATCGAGGTGATGGTGTTGAGGAAGAACGAGTCTCCCACCGCCTGCATGTCGTAGTTGTAGACCCGCGACATGACCATCTCGGCGTTGGCCACGAAGACCGGGTCGTCGAAGCTCTCCGAGAGGTGCCTGTGCGACAGGTGCATGTACTCGGAGTACGCGCCGATGTACCACTTGAACGGCAGGTCGATCTGGTTGTGGAGGGAGCCCACGCGCAGGCGGCTTTCGAAGTACGCCTGGTCCCACATGTCGCGCGCGCCTTCGAAGAGGCCCACGAAATACCCGGCCTGCGCGCTCTCGAGGTGGTGACGCAGGCTCTCGAGCGAGACGCCCTTGCGGTTCGCGTAGCGCGCGAAGAACTCCCGCGTGCGCGAGAACGCGAACTCCCAGTCGTAGAACTCTCTCGCGATGGCGGGCGCGTGCTCCTTCGCCCACGGGAGGAGCTGGAGCATGATCTCGCGCTCGGGCTCTCCGAGCCTGACGAACTCGCGGCGGTAGGCCAGCGTGCGGCTCGTCATGCCCCAGGTCTGCGCGAACTGCGTCCCGTAGCGGTCGTTGGTCTGGCGGTATCCGCCGTGGTCGTTGGAGGGCGCACCCCGCAGCACGGGGTTCGGTCGCGCGGGCTTCGCGGCGGCGGTGGAGGCGGCGGGGGAGGCGTTGTTCCGGGTCGTGTAGTTCATGGTTGTCGCGCTCGGGTTCGGTGCTGTTATCTCGTGCGTTGACGTCGTCTTCTTCAGTTGATCTCGGCCTCTTCGACGCGGGCGCCGACCTTCGTCGCGTGCTCCGTGTTGAGCAGGAGCAGGAGCTGCTCCTCGAGCTTGTAGACGCCGAGGATCAGGGTCTTCGACGCCTGGTTGAGCGTCTCGGGGGGCTCCTCGAAGGAGTCCTCGTCGACCTCGACCACGTCGCCGATCTCGTCGACGAGGAGGCTCACCACGCCCTCGTCGTGGCGGGCGACGACGTTCATCGGGAGGTCGCCCGCCGGTCGCGGCGAGAGCCCGAGGCGGCGGCGGAGATCGATCGCCGTCACGATCTGGCCGCGGAGGTTGATGAGCCCCTGCACCACCGGCGGCGCCAGCGGCACCGGCGTCATGGCCTGGTGGCGAATGACCTCCTGCACGCGGGTCACGTCGATGCCGAAGAGCAAGCCGTCGACCAGAAAGGTGCAGAGCTGCTTGGATGCCGTCTCACTCATGCCGCACGTCCTTCGAAGAACATCGGGTGGTTCGCGGCGATGACGCCCGCGACGTCGAGCACGTCGGTCACCCTGCCCTGCACCACCGCGGCGCCGAGCACGCCCCGCCGCGCGGTGCTCCGCTCGACCTGGACGGCGTCTTCGACCACGTCGAGGATGCCGCCCACCACGAAGCCCACGCTCCTGCCGTTCTCGGTGTACACGATGACCTGCACCGAGGCGCTCTCCTCGCCGCCTCGCGCGTCGAGCGCGTCGGAGAGCGCGATCAGCGGGAGGATCTCTCCGCGATACTGGATCACCTTGCGCGTGCCCGTGCGCTCCAGGCGGTCTCGCGGGAACTCCTCGATGCGCGCCACCATCGAGAGCGGCAGCGCCATCACGTCGCCGCGGCCCACGGTGAAGAGCAGCAGCGCCTGACGCTTCTCGGTCGGCGTCGGCTCCGCGACGGGTGAGGCGCGGCGCGCGGCGTCGGCCCTCGACCGCTCTCGCGTTCGACCGACGGCGCCCGAGTGCTGAACGAGGCCCAGGATGTCGAGGATCAGCGCGACGCGGCCGTCTCCCATGATCGTCGCGCCCTGAAAGATGTTGATGCCCTTGAGCTCCTTGCCGAGCGGCTTGACCACGATCTCTTCGGTGTCGCGCACCTCGTCGACCACGAGCCCGAACTGTCGGTCGTCGGCCTGGAGCACCACGATGTTCGTCGGCGCGCCGTGGGCCTCGGCCTCTCGCAGCTCCGCCGACGCCGCGCTCCCGCGGGCGCGCGGGTTGAGCTGCTCGCTGAGGTACACCAGCGGCAGGAGCCGCCCCCTCAAGCGACACACGGGCGCGCCGTGGATGCGCTCGATGGCCGTCTTGCCCTGCGCCCGCTCGAGGCGCACGAGCTCGAGGAGGTTCACCTGCGGGATCGCGTAGCGCTGGCCGCCGCTGGCGATGATGAGCGCCGGGACGATGGCGAGCGTGAGGGGGATCTTGATGCGCAGCGTGGTGCCGACGCCGGCCTCGCTGATGAGGTCGACGGTGCCGCCGATCTTCTCGATGTTGGTCTTGACGACGTCCATCCCGACGCCGCGGCCCGAGACGTTGGTGACCTGCGCCGCCGTCGAGAAGCCCGGTTCGAACACGAGCTGCGTGAGCTCGTGGCTCGTGAGGCGCGCGGCGCGCTCGGCGGTGATGAGGTTGCGCTCGATGGCCTTGCTGCGGATCGCGTCGAGGCGCAGCCCCGCGCCGTCGTCGGAGACCTCGATGTTCACCTGACCGCCCTCGTGAAAGGCGCGGAGGGTGAGCGTCCCGGTGCGTGGCTTGCCGCGCGCGGCGCGCTCCTCGGGGCGCTCGATCCCGTGGTCGACGGCGTTCCTGACGATGTGGGTCAGCGGGTCTTTGATGGCCTCGAGGATGGTGCGGTCGAGCTCGGTGTCCTTGCCGAACATCTCGATGCGCGTCTGCTTGCCGCACGTGATCGCGAGGTCGCGCACGACGCGGGGGAGCTTGGCCCACACGTTCCCGATGGGCTGCATGCGCGTCTTCATCACGTGCTCCTGGAGCTCGGTCGTGATGTGGTTGAGGCGCTGCGACGAGGCCACGAAGGTCGCGTCCTCGATGGTCGCGCCGAACTGCACGAGCTGGTTGCGCGCGAGCACGAGCTCGCCCACCAGGTTCATCAGCTTGTCGAGGAGCCCCACGTCGACGCGCACCGTGGAGTCCGCCGCCGCGCCGTTGGAGCTCGTCGGCTCCTCCTTCGACGCGACGGGCGCCTTCGCGGGGGGGGGATTCGACGGCGCCGCCATCGCGCGCGGGAGCTGCGAGGGCGCGGCCTTCGACGACGTCGGCTGCGGCTCTCTCGACACGAGCGGCTTCGGCTCGGGGGCGCGAGAGGCCATCACCGGGATGTCAGCCTCGGGCGCCACCGTGAAGACCGGCGCGGGCAGCACCTTCGCCGCGGGGCTCATCGGGCTCGCGACGGCCGCAGGGCTCGCGACGGCCGCGGGGCTCGCCGGGCGCGCGGAGCGGAGCGACTTCAAGGTCGCGAGGACGTCTTCGTACGGGGTGTCGCCCTCCTTGCCGCTCGACTCGACGGCGCGGAGCATCGCGCGGACGCGGTCGACCATCGCGAGCAGCGCCGACGTGATCGCCGGCGTGAGCGTGAGGGACTCCTCTCGGAGCAACACCAGGAGGCTCTCGCCTCCGTGGGTGAGCGCCTCGAGCCGCGAGAACCCGAGGAATCCCGCGCTCCCCTTGATCGTGTGGATCGTGCGGAAGATCGCCGCGATGCGGTCGCGCGCGGTCGGGTCGGCTTCGAGCGCGACGAAGTCTCGATCGAGCTGATCGAGGTTCTCGTGGCTCTCTGCCAGGAATTCAATGAGCGCTTCGTCGTGCAGCATCTTCGGAGTCGCCTGTGGGCTGACGTGAACGCAAACGCGCCGGGACATCGCCCGAGCGCGGTGAGCCCCAGTGCACGGGGAGAGCCACGCGCAAAACACCTTGAAACACGATAGATCGAGCGTTCCAACCGACACGCTTCGAGGCGCCCCCAGCGCCAGCGTGATGACGTTACGTCAACGCCCTGACGAGGCCCCGGCGAACGGTCCCCCGCGCGAGGCGCCGAGGCTGTTACGCTCCGCACACTCCCCGATGCGGATCAGCGCCCCCCTCGCGCGAGCGCTCCTCGTCGCGGCCCTCGTCGCGGCCCCCTCGTGCCGTCGCCTCCGACACGCCGCGCCCGCGCGTCGCACCTCGGCTCGCTGGTTCGTCACGCCCGCGGAGGGTCCCGCGCTGAGGCTCGACGCGCGGCGCGTTCTGATGGGCGCGCTTCGAATCACGGGTGATCGCGCGGCGCCTCCGCCGTGGCCGACCTCACCGCTCGTGACAGCCGCGCGGCTCCGCGAGGACCGCTGGCTCTTCGCCTCGGCCGACGGGACCGTGTACGCGTCCGATCGCTTCGACGGACCGCTCTCGGTGCGGGGCGCCATCGAGGGACGCGCGGCCCCCTTCAGGATCGAGGATCGTCGCGCGCTCGCGCCCGTTCACTCGGAGGGGGCGCTCTTCGTGATCGACGCGCGCCGTCGCGCGTGGGCGGTGAGCGCCTCGGGCGCGCCTCGGAGGCTCCCGTTGGAGCGCGTCGTGAGCGGCGCCTTCACGTCGCCCGACGAGGCGCTCGCCGTCGTCGAGCCAGGGCGCCTCGTGGTCTCCCGTGACGGAGGAGAGCACTTCGACGAAATCGCTATTTCTGAAGGCGTTCCGCTCGTGCTTGCGGAGGGGGAGCGAGGCGTCGTGGTGCGCACCACCGCGGGCACGCTCGCGTGGACCGGAGCCCTCACCGTCGTAGCAAACAGCGCCGACGCGGGGGATGCTTCGCTCGATCCTCGCGTCGCGACCGCGAGGCGCAGCGCGCTCGATGGGTGGCCGCCGCTCCCCTCGACGCCCGACGCCGTGGTCGAAGGCCCTGGCGACGCGGTCTCGGTGCTGAGAGACCGGGTGATCGTGACGCTCGACGCCCGCACCGGACGCGAGCGCTCGCGCGTCGCCGCGCCGGGAGAGGGCTGCTCGATCGCGCGCGCCCGAGACGGACTCCGCGCGGTGTGCCGACACGAGGGGTGGGCCTCTGCGGCCTTCGCGCTGCGCGACGGAGCGAGCGCGTGGGAGACGCTGCGAGACGAGCTCCGCGCGGAGCCCATGGGACGCGCGGTCTTCGATCCGACCTCGCGCGCCTGGGTCGTGGCCGCGCCGTGCCGTCAGCGAACGCTGCCCGACCGTCGCGCGCTCTGCGCCACGCTCGACGACGGACGCGCCGTGGAGATCGAGGCCCCCTTCGCGCCGCTCCCCGTCGCGGCGAGGGATGGGGTGACGCTGCTCGTCGACGACGACGCGCGCGGAGCGGGGCCCACGAGGGCGGCGCTGCTCCGAGGCGACGCGCTCACGCGCTTCGAAATGCCCGTCTCGGCCGACGGCGCGCGCGCTTCGATGCTCGCGGAGAACACCCTGTCTACATGGGAGATCGCGCCATCGGGAGAGCTCACCGCGCTGCTCCTCGGCGCGCTCACGCCGAGCGGCGTCTCGTGGCGACGCGTCGAGGCTCCGCGTGGCGCGCGGCGCGGCGCGATCGCGTCGGATGGACGCGCGTACGTCTACGGCAGCGACGCCTCGGTGCTCGCGGAGCGCGCGAGAGACGGTGATTTTCACGCGCTCCCTTCGCCCGTGCGGGGCGGCGCGGCGGGGCTCGCGCTCGACCTCGAAGGCCCTGCGTTCTGCGCGGGCGCGTGGTGTCGTCTGGGCTCCGAGCTCGCGCTCTCGCGGCGGGGATCGAGCGCCGCGGCGCTGATCGCGCGAGACGATCCGACGCCTCCGCCGAGCTTTCAGCGACGCCTTCGAGCGACCGTCGACTGCGCGCCCTCGGGCCCCGACCTCGAAGGCCCCGACATGGACCGCGGATCGGCCGCGTCGGGCTATGCGGTCACCGCGCGCGCGCAGGGCGATGCCGTCACCGTCGTCTGGTACGGCGCGACGCTGCGCGCGTCTGCGACGCTGCGATGGCCCGGGAGGACCGACGCACCCGCCGTCGCGATCGTGGCCCTCGGGGCCGTGGGCGCGAGCGCGGCCGCCGCGGTGCTCGAGCGCTGCTCCGCGAACGGGTGCGACCACGCGCTCGCGACGCCGTCGGGCCTCACCGACCTCGCGCTCGGTCGCGCGATCCCCGGAGGCGTGAGGCTCCACGTCGCGCCCGAGGGGTGGCTCGTCCGCGCGGACGCGATGCGCGGCGGCGTCTCGCTCGTCACGCTGGTGTCGCTCGACCCTCGCGGGGCCGCGCGGGCGAGGAGGACCTACGCGCTCGCGGACGATCCGATCCACACGGCGGCGGGCTCCTTCGGGGCGCGCGTGGGGCTCTGGATTCGCACCGACGACCGCAGGATGCGCTTCGTCGCGATCGACGCCGCGAGCGGAGAGACTTCGCCCGAGGTCGCAGAGTCTCACGCGACCTGCGCCCCCGACGCCCCGCACGAGGGAGACGCGCACGTCATCGCTGACATGGCCCTCGCGCGCGGCCGGGGATGGGCCGTCGAGCCCGACGAGTGGACGCTCGATGAGGTCCTTTACGTCGGCCGCGGCGGGTCGTGCGTCGCGTCGCTCGGAGGCGGCGAGTCGCGCGACGAGGCCGAGGCAGAGCGCGAGAGCGACCGGGGGCCCGTGAAGGTGCGGACGTTCATGCTCCGCGCGGGGCCCGACGGGGCGCTCCGAGGCACGGCATGGGGAGGTCATCGCGCGAGCCCGCAGCGCTGCGAGGTCACCCCGAGGTGAAGCTCCTCGCGCGTGATGCTGTGCGGCGCGCGCGCGTTGTGATGCAATCGGCGCCGTGTTGACGAAGAACCGCCTCGCGCTCCGTCCGCTGCTCCTCTCCTTCACGGTCGCGCTCGTGGCGTGCAGCGGGGTGTCGGTGCTCCAGTACCCGCACGACGCGGGCGACGACCTCGTCGCGTCCGACGCGTCGGATGTGGCCGACGTCGACGCGGCCCCCGCGCGCTGCACGACGAACGACGACTGCGCGCGGAGCGCGAGCGAGATGCGCGTGTGCGACACGGCCAGCGGACGCTGCGTGGGCTGCGTGGCGACGGCCGACACGTGCCCCGCCGACCGCCACTGCGACCCCGCGACGAACGCCTGCGTCGCGGGCTGCCGAAACGACGACGGGTGCAGCGTGAGCGACGCGGGCGTCGCCGACGGCGGCCTCGCGGGGACGCGCTGCGACACCGCGCGCCACACCTGCGTGCAGTGCACCCAGAACGCCCACTGTCCGCCGGGGCTCGTGTGCACGGGCAACGCCTGCGTGCTCGGGTGCACCGACACGCAGCCCTGCCCCTCGGGGCAATCGTGCTGCGGCGGCGGCTGCGTCGACCTCCAGACCACCACGGCCCACTGCGGACGCTGCGGAAACACGTGCGCGCTCCCCAACGCGGCGCCGGTGTGCGCGGCGGGCGCGTGCGTGACCACGAGCTGCAACGCGGGCTTCGGCGACTGCGACATGATGGCCGCCAACGGCTGCGAGACCGACACGCGCGTCACCGTCGCGCACTGCGGCGGCTGCGGAATGGCTTGCGCAGCGCGTCCTCACACCGCGCCCTCGTGCGCCGCGGGCGCGTGCGCGTGGGCCTGCGAGCCGGGCTTCGGCGACTGCGACGGCGACGCGTCGAACGGCTGCGAGACCGACACCAACGCGAGCACCACCCACTGCGGCATGTGCAACAACGCCTGCCGCTTCGCCAACGCGCTCGCCCTGTGCGTGAGCGGCGTGTGCGCGCGCGGCGGCTGCGAGTCGGGCTTCTCCGACTGCGACATGACGGCCTCGAACGGCTGCGAGACCGACACGAACAACAGCCTCGCGGCGTGCGGCGCCTGCGGGGCCGCGTGCGCGCCGGCCAACGCGACGGGGCGCTGCGCCGTGGGCATCTGCAGCGTGGGCGCCTGCAACGCGGGCTTCGCCGACTGCGACACGATGGCGGCCAACGGCTGCGAGGTGAACACGCAGTCGAGCGCGTCGAACTGCGGACGCTGCGGCAGCGCCTGCGCGCTCCCCAACGCGGCGCCGGTGTGCGCAGCGGGCGCGTGCGTGACGACGAGCTGCAACGCGGGCTTCGGCGACTGCGACGGCATGACCGCCAACGGCTGCGAGACCAACACGCGCGTCACCGCCGCGCACTGCGGCGGCTGCGGAATGGCCTGCGCCGCGCGCGCAAACGCGGCCGCGTCGTGCGTCGCGGGGGCGTGCGCGTACGCGTGCAACACGGGCTTCGCCGACTGCGACGGGATGACCGCCAACGGCTGCGAGACCGACGTCACCTCGTCGGCTTCGAACTGCGGCGCGTGCGGGCGCGCGTGCGCCGCGGGGGTCACCTGCGTGGCCGGGGCGTGCAATCGATTCCCGAGCACCGGCGCCGAGGGCGCGTTCAACCCGACGAGCAACACGGTGCTCAGCCCCGGCACCCACAACTTCACGACCATCAACGTCCCCGCGGGCGTGCGCGTGACGACCACGGGGTCGGGCGTGCTCGACCTCCGCGCGACGGGCGCGATCACCGTCGCGGGCTCCATCGACGTGTCGGGTAGCAACGGCGGATCGCAGTCCACCGCGGTGCTCGCGGGCAACACCTGCATCGACAACGGGTCGGGCTCGGGCGGCGGCGCGACGGGCGATCCGCTCTTCGTCGCGGTGGTGGGCAACACCCGCGCGTCGAACTCGGGCGGCCCCGGCGGAACAGGCGGAACGGGCGCCGCGGGCACCGCGGGCGCGTCGCGCATCGGCGCGGCGACGGTGGGCGTCGGCGCCATCGCGGGCGGCGGCGGCGGCGCGTGGAACTGCACCGGCGGCGGCGGAGGCGGAGGCGGCGGATACGCGGGCGGAGGCGGCGGATTCGGCTATCAGAGCACCGAATGCGGGTGCCTCGGCACGGGCGGCAACGGCGGCGACGGCGGCGGCGCGGGCGGCGGACTCGGCGCACGCAGCCAGGGACAGGGCGGACGCGGAGGATCGAGCAGCACGGCGCTCTACGACGGACAGGCGGGCTTCAACCAGTCGGTCACGACGAGCGGATGCGGCTACGCCGTGGGCTTCGGCGGAGGCGGAGGCGGCGGATCGATCGGCGCGGACGCCGTCGCGGACCTCCCGATGCTCACGACGTTCAGGCCCGGCTCCGCGGGCGGCGGCGGCGGCGGCGACGAGGGCGCGGGCGGCGGAGGAGCCGGCGGCGCGCTGCGTCTCGCGTCGCCTGTGAGCATCACGGTTGCGACCACGGGGCGGCTCCTCGCAGACGGCGGACGCGGCGGATACAAGGTCTGCGGCGGCGGTCCTGGCGGCGGCGGATCGGGCGGCGCGGTGTTCCTCTCGGCGCCCTCGCTCAACGTCGCGTCGGGCGCGTCGGTCTCGGCCAACGGCGGCGTCGGCGGCGGTTCGAGCGGCGAGGGCCGCGGCGGTCCCGGGCGCATCCGCGTCTCGGCGGTCCTCACGTCGTGCGCGCTCGCGGGGACGTTCAACCCTCCCCTCGTCTCGGGCTGCGCGGTCACCTCGGGCAGCGGCACCCCCGCGCGCGCCTACGTCGCGGCGTGGCCTGACTGACCTCGCGTCGGCGCCGCGGTGCGCGATGTTTGTACGCGCGGGCGCGGCGCATCGATGGTGCGCGCGTCGGGCGGCCGCCGTCTGATAACGTCTCGCCACTCGAATGAAGCACCTGGAACTCGCCGATCTGAAAGAGGGCATGGTGGTCGGACGCGACGTGGTCGACAGGGCCGGGCGTCGCCTGATCGGCGCGGGCGTCCCCCTCACGGATCGTCACCTGAAAGCCTTTCGCACTTGGGGGATCACCGCGGTCGACGTGAAGACCGACGACGAGGAGCCCGCCGCCGTCATCGACGAGTCTCGGGTGAAGGGCGTCGCCGCGGAGCTGAGCGTGCTCTTCGAACGCGTGGACCGCACGCACCCGGCGATGTCGACGCTCTTCGACGCGTGCGTGAACCGCCGCGCGCACCTCTCGGCCTCCGATGAGAAGCGCCTCGTGTTCGCCATCACGCCGGGGTGGGACCAGTCCGTCGTCATGGCGGACCTCACGCGCGCCACACCCCCCGCGCGCTCGGCGACCTGCGCCGCGTGGGTGCGGAGCCTCGGGACGCTCCCGTCGTTGCCCGACGTGTACTACCGGCTCAACGAGGTGCTCGAGCGGCCGCGGTCGAGCGCGAAGGACATCGCCCGGGTCATCGAAGACGACGTCGCCCTCGCCGCGCGCGTGCTGCGCCTCGTGAACAGCTCGTTCTACGGCTTCCCCGGGCGCATCGACGCGATCCCGCAGGCGCTCGCGATCCTGGGCACCGAGGAGATCAAGAACCTCGCCCTCGCCACGTCGGTGTTCAACCTCTTCAAGGGCGCCACGTCGGGCTTCGTCACCATGCGGTCGTTCTGGGCGCACAGCATCGCCGCGGGCGTCGGGGCCCGCGTGATCGCGAACCAGCGGCGCGACGCGACGGCCGACGGGATCTTCATCGGGGGCCTCCTCCACGACGTCGGCGCCCTCGCGATGTGCGTGCACCGCGGCGCGGACTTCACCCGCGCGTGCAGCTACGCCCTCCGCACCAGGACCGCGCTCACCCACGCCGAGCGCGCGATCTACGGCTACGACCACGCCGAGGTCGGCGAGGCCCTCCTCGACGCGTGGAACCTCCCGCTGCGCATCCGAAAGACCGTCGCCCACAGCGACGACCCCCAGCACGCGCCCACGGGGTCGACGGAGGCCGCGACGGTGCACCTCGCCAACCTCATCGTCTCGGCCATGCAGTTCGGATCGAGCGGCGAGCTCCTCGTGCCCCCGCTCGTCCCGCAAGCCTGGGACCTCCTGCGCCTCACGCCCGACGCGATCCCGCAGATCATGTCGAACATCGACCGCGCGTTCGCCGACGTCGCCCGCGAGATCTTGAAGGACGATCCCAAATGACCCCTCCCCCCTCGATGCCCGCGCCGTCCTTCGCGCCCGGCGTCGACGGGGGTGTTCGCGACGCGCTCGACGCGCTCCTCACCTTCAGCGTCGGGGTCCGCACCGAGCTCCTCGAAGGCTTCGGCCACGCCGAGCTCTTCTCGCTGGCCCGCGCGGCCCTGCGCAGGCTCATGTCCTTCACGGCCCTGGCCGTGCTCTCCATCGACGACGACGGTCTGGGGTTCACCCTCCGCGACTGCGACCCCCCGACCTTCGCCGAGGCCCTCGAAGACGAGGTCGCGCGCCTCGAGGCCGACGGCACCTTCGGGTGGGCCCTCTGCCAGAACCGCCCCGTGCTCGTGCCCTCCCTCGACGGCGCGGGGCAGACCTTTCTGCAAGCGCTCCCCGCGCGCGCGGGCGTGCAGGGCGCCATCGTCGGGGTGGTCGGTCCGGGGCTCGTCCCCGACGTGTCGCTCAAGCTCGCCACGCTGGTGACCCTCGAGTACGCGAGCGCCATCGAGCTCGGCGCGGTGTACCGCAAGCTCAGCGAGTCGCACCGCGACCTCGAAGACAAGGTCACCCTCCGCACCCGTCAGCTCAGCGAGGCCCTCGACGCCGCGCGCGCCGCCGAGCGCGCCAAGGGGATCTTCCTCGCCAACATGACCCACGAGCTCCGCACGCCCCTCAACGGCGTGATCGGGATGACCGCCCTCCTGCTCGACACGCCCCTCACCCCGCCGCAGCGCGACTTCGTCGACACGGTGCGCGTCTCGGGCGAGCACCTGCTCCGCGTCGTCAACGACATCCTCGACTACTCCAAGGCCGAGGACGGCAAGATGCGCCTCGAGTCCATCGCGTTCGACCTCCGCGAGTGCCTCGAAGGCGCCCTCGATTTCGTGAGCGAGAACGCCCACACGAAGGGCCTCGAGCTCGTCCTCTCGTTGCCTTCTACGGTCCCCACGGCGGTGGTCGGTGACCCCGGGCGGCTGCGTCAGGTGCTCGTCAACCTCGTGGGCAACGCGGTGAAGTTCACCGAGCGCGGCGAGGTGACCGTGCGCGCCAGGATGCTGCACCGCCCCTCGAACGACCCGCGCGAGGTGCTCGTCCGCGTCGAGGTCGTCGACACCGGCATCGGCCTCTCCGCGGACGACGGCCGTCGGCTCTTCGAACCGTTTCAGCAGGCCGACGCGTCGACGTCGCGGCGCTTCGGCGGCACGGGCCTGGGCCTCTCGATCTGCAAGCGCATCGCGGAGCTCATGGGCGGCGCCGTGGGCTTCACGAGCGTCCCCGGCCGCGGGTCGACGTTCTGGTTCACCGCGCGGCTGACCCTCCGCGACGAGGTCACAGCGCCCCCCTCGGCGCTGCGCGGGCGCCGCGCGCTGCTGGTGATGCCCCACGACACCTCGCGCGGCGCGGTGCGCGAGATGCTCACGACGATGGGCGTCGAGGTCGAGCCCTGCGCGGGCGCCTCGCAGGCGCTGCAATCGTGCGCCGAGCTGCGCTCCCTCGCGCTGCCCGTCGACGTGATCGCCGTCGACCGCGACGTGCGAGGCACCACCGCGGCGGCGCTCATCGCGACGCTTCGCGAGCGCCTCGGCGCCGAGACGCCCGCCCTCGTGCTCACGCCCGTGGTGGGCGGCGACGTGCCCCTCGACGACGCGCGCGGCGCCAGCGCCGTGGTGTTCAAGCCCGTGAAGCGCTCGGCCCTCCTCGGTCGCCTCAAGGCCCTCTTTGGGAACCCCGACGCGCCCCCGAGCGCCCCCTCGTCGCCGCGCGCCGAGATCCGCGCGCTCAAGGTGCTCGTCGCCGACGACAACGCCATCAACCGCAAGGTCGCCCTCGCCCTCCTCGAGCGCTTCGGCTGCCGCGTCGACCTCGTCACCAACGGCCTCGAAGCCGTCGAGGCCGTGAGCGCCACGCGCTACGACCTGGTCTTCATGGACTGCCACATGCCCGTGCTCGACGGGTACGGCGCCTCGCGGCGGATCCGCGCGGCCGAGGGCACCACGAAGCACACCCCCATCGTGGCCCTCACGGCCATCGCCACCGACGAAGACCGCACGCGCTTCACCGAGGCGGGCATGGACGACTTTCTCGCCAAGCCGCTCCTCACCGACGCGCTGGAGCGGATGCTCGCGCGGCGCTTCTCCAGCGACACGTAGCGACAGGGGCGTCACCGCCACCCGCATGCGCGAATGGACGAGGTCGCCGCACCGACGGTAGAACCCACGCATGAGCCCTCGCAGTCGGCTGGTCGGGTGCCTCCTCGCGCTCTCGCTCTCGTGCACGTCGAAGCCCCCTTCGGTCGTCTTCGACGATGACAGCGGCGTCGACGACGGCGGACTCCCGCGCTTCGACACGGGGACCTCGCCCGACAGCACGACGGGGCGCTGCACGCCGGGGACGATCCTGTGCTCGGGCAACCAGCGCTACGAGTGCAACGACATGGGCGAGTCGATCAACCAGATGGCCTGCCCCTCGGGCACCCTCTGCTTCGCGGGCGTCGGCTGCCGCACCTGCATGCCCAACCTCTCGCGCTGCGGCGTCGCCGCGGGCCGCGAGCAGCAGATCGAGACCTGCCGCGCCGACGGCACCGCGTGGGTCCCCGGCGCCACGTGCGACGGCACGCAGGGCCAGACCTGCATCGGCGGGCGCTGCGTGAGCCGCTGCGACGACGCGGCCCTCGGTCGCTCGTACCTCGGCTGCGACTACTGGCCCACGATCACCGCGAACTCGCAGCTCGGCGGCGCGTTCGAGTTCGGCGTGGTGCTCTCGAACCCGCAGACCTACTCCGTGCAGGCCACCATCTCGGGCGGCGCGCTCACCGCCACGCGCACGGTCAACCTCGCCCCCGGCGCCATCGAGACCGTGGTGCTCCCCTGGGTGCAGGAGCTCATCCAGCGCAACACGGCCTTCGCGGGGTGCCCCACGCCCGGTCACGCGACCTGTCGCGGCGCCAACCCCGCGCGCTCGGTGCTCCGCCGCGGCGGCGCGTACCACGTACACACCAACGGCCCCATCGCGGCGTATCAGTTCAACCCGCTCACGTACCGCAGCCCCGAGGGCTACGCGTCGTTCACCAACGACGCATCGCTGTTGCTCCCGCAGGGCGTGCTCACGACGCGGTACACCGTGTCGACGTATCCCAACTGGGGCGCGCGCACGGCCACGGGAACGGTCTACCTCGGCGGCTTCGCGTCGATCGTCGCGGTGACGGGCGAGAGCACCATGGTGACCGTGCGGGCCACCGCGCAGGTGGCTGTGGGAGATGGCGTCGCGCCCATTCCGCCGGGCGCGCAGGCGACCTTCTCGCTCCAGCAGGGCGACGTGCTCCAGCTCGTCGGAACGGGCGACGGAGACCTCACCGGCACCACCATCACGTCGAGCCTCCCGGTGGCCGTGTTCGTCGGTCACGACTGCACCAACGTGCCCGCGGCGCGGCCCGCGTGCGACCACCTCGAGGAGCAGCTCTTTCCCAACGAGACGTGGGGGCGCGACTACATCGTCTCGGCGCTGCGCGACCGCGCGAGCCTCCCCTCGGTGGTGCGCGTCGTCTCGCAGGCCGACGACAACCGGCTCACGTACGACCCGCCGGGCGTGCGTCCGCAGGAGACCCTCCGCGCCGGACAGGTGCTCGAGTTCGCCGCCACGCAGAGCTTCCGCGTCACGGGCACGCGCGCCTTCCTCGTGTCGCAGTACATGATCGGGCAGGGGGATCAGAGCTCGGGCGCCTCGGCGGGCGACCCCGCGATGGTCTTCGAAGTGCCCGTGCAGCAGTTCCGCACCAGCTACGACTTCTACGTGCCGAGCACGTACCCGCAGAACTTCATCAACGTCGCCGCGCCCACGGGCGCGAACCTCACCATGGACGGCACGCCCCTGCGCGGGACCTCCGAGGCCGTCTCGGGCTACACCATCTTCACCCTGCCCATCACCGCGGGACCGCACCGCCTCCGCGGCGACGGCGGTCAGGCCTTCGGGATCAAGGTCTACGGCATCGCCCCGTTCACCTCGTACATGTACCCCGGCGGCCTCGACCTGCGGATCATCACCCCGGGCTGAGACGCCCGTCGCGCGCTGCGCGGGGCGCTCAGACCTCGCGCAGCGTGACCACCACCATGGGCTTGGGCTGCGAGCGCGCGTAGACCTTGCGCGCCGCCCTGCGGACCATGTCGCGAATGGCCTCGTGCGCGCTCGCGCCGCCCGTCGCGTTGAGGTCGCGCACGGCGCCCTCGATCGCGACGCGCGCCTCGTCGTCGAGGGTGAGCATCGGGGTCTCCGAGACGATCCCTCGCGCGGCCACGGTGACCGCGCCGCCCAGGCCGCCGCGGGCCGTGATGGGCACCGTCACGAAGACGGCCCCCACCTCGCCCATCACCACGCGCTCGCGGATCACGTCGTCGCCGATCTCGACGCCGTCAGAGACGTTGATCCGCCCCACGCGCACGCGGGCTCCCTCGCTCAGGCCGTGCGCGTCGAGGATGGCCGTCTGGCCGTTCTCGATGAGCGACACCTCGCGCACGCCGATGGACTTCGCCAGCGAGGCGTGACGCATGAGGTGGTGATACGTCCCGTGCACGGGGATGAAGGCTTTCGGGCGCACCCACGAGAGCATCTTGAGCTGCTCCTCGCGGCACGCGTGACCCGAGACGTGGAGCTCGGGGTCGGTCTGCGCGAAGTGCACGATGGCCCCGCGGCGCTCGAGGTCGCAGATGAGCGACCAGACCGCGCGCTCGTTGCCCGGGATCGTGCGCGACGAGAAGAGCACCGTGTCGCCCGCCTCGAGCGCGAGCCTCGGATGGTCTCCCGCGGCGAGCTTCGCGAGGGCGCTCTGCGGCTCGGCCTGCGTGCCCGAGGCCACCACGAGGAGCTGCGAGCGGGGGACGTCACGCGCGCGGTCGGGCGACACGAGGATGTCGCTTCGCACCTGGATGCGACCGAGCTCCGTCGCGGCGCGGACGTGGGTCTGCGCGCTGCGTCCGAGGAGGCAGAGCTTGCGCCCCGTGGCCTGCGCCACCGCCACCAGCGTCTTCAAGCGGTAGACGTTCGAAGGGAACATCCCGACGATGACCCGCTGCTTCTGCCGCGAGATGAGCGACTGGAGCGCCGCCGCGACGTGGCGCTCTCCGCCCGCGGTGCCGGGCACGTCGACGTTGGTGCTGTCCGAGAGGAGCAGCGAGACGCCGCGGTCGCCGAGGGCTTCGAAGCGCTCGGCGTCGGAGGGCTCGTCGTCGAGGGGGTCGTCCTCGAGCTTGAAGTCGCCCGTGTGGATGATCGTGCCGCCGGGGGTGTCGATCGCGAGCGCCGTGGAGTCGGGGATGGAGTGCGTGACCCGCAGCGGCTCGACCTCGTAGCGCCCTACGTTGAAGCGCTTTCGCGGCGTCGTGGGCGTGAGGTCGACGTCGGGGACCTCGGGGAATTCTTTCAGCCGCTCGCGGATGAGAGACAGCGCGTAGCGCGGCCCCCACACGGGAATGGGCATGCGGCGCAGGAGGTACGGCAGGGCGCCGATGTGGTCCTCGTGGCCGTGGGTGATGACGATGCCGAGCAGGTCGGCCTCGCGGTCTTCGAGGTAGTCAAATAGCGGGTGGATGACGTCGACGCCCTGATTCCCATGGGGAAAGGTCACGCCACAATCAATCACCAGCACGCCGTCGGGAGACTCCAGCGCGAGGCAGTTCATGCCGATCTCGCCGAGGCCGCCGAGGGGTACAATGCGTGTGTAGGTCACGGGCGGCGGCGACGCTATCGTCCCGCTGTTCGCACGGTCAAGCGCCGATCCGTGACCGCCGCCGAAGCACCAAACCGCGCGTTGACGCACGCGGTCTGCGCGTGATAGCCCCCGCGGCGCCCGTCGCACCGCTCTCTGCGTCGGGTGTGGAGGTCCATGCGTCGTTCTCTGGCTCCCTTGCTCGCGCTCACCCTGTCGGCTCCCGCCGTCGCGCTCGCGCAGACGTCGTCGCAGCCCGCAGCGTCGGGCAGCGCCGCGCCCACTGGCGCCCCCGCGGAGCCCGCCGCGCAGACCGCCTCCCCCACGGAGGACGCGCCCGCGCAGACCGCCCCCTCCGAGGCCGCGCCGTCTGACACCGCAGCGCCCGCAGCGCCCGCCGCGCCCGTCGAAGACCCGGCGCCCGCGCGCACCACGCCTCCGCCGTCAGACCTCCTCGACCGCATCGGCCAGGCCTTCACGCTCCACGGGTATCTCCGCGTGCGGCCCGAGCTCATGCACAACTTCGCGATCGGCTGGGACAACCCCAGCCTCCTCGCGGGCGCCCCCACGGCCTGGGCGAACGCGGGCTGGCCCTGGGCGCGCAACCCCGACAACGGCATCGGCGCCATCTGCTCGACGTCGCCGCTGCCCAACACCACGGCGCGCGTCCCCGGCGACTGCCTCAA
Organism: Myxococcota bacterium; assembly: GCA_052035985.1. Lineage (GTDB taxonomy): Bacteria > Myxococcota_A > Polyangia > Polyangiales > CAISKJ01. The sequence continues at coordinate 17,484 of JBPOHC010000448.1, forward strand.
CAACTACCAGACGATGGCGAACATGCGCCTCCGCCTGGAGCCCGAGATCCACGTCACCGACTCGATCTCGGTGCACACGCAGATCGACATCTTCGACAACCTCATCCTCGGCTCGACGCCCCAGGGCTACGCCGCGGGACGCGCGCAAGAGTCGTCTCCGTGGGCGCCCATCACCGCGCAGTCGCAGACGCAGGTGACGCCGACGGAGCGCAACAGCCTCGTCCCGTCGATCACGGTGAGCCGCGCGTGGGCCGAGGTCACCAACGCCACGCTCGGCCAGATCCGCTTCGGGCGCATGCCCTGGAACTGGGGCCTCGGAATCCTGGCGAACGCGGGCAACGGCGTCGACTCCGACTACCAGACCCACGTCGACCGGGTGATGTACCAGCTCCGGTACAGGCCCCTCTCGCTCTTCGCCGCGGCGATGTACGACTTCGCCTCGACGGGGCTCACGAGCGCGTCGTACCGCTACGAGACGGGCCAGGGGCAGCCCATCGACATCTCGACCCTCGACGACGTGCACCAGGTGGGTCTCGCCGTGGGCCGTCGCGTCGACGCCGCCGAGGCCCGCCAGACGCTCTCGCGCGGCGACTTCGTGTGGAACGCGGGCTTCTACGGCCTCCTCCGCTGGCAGACGCTGTCGAGCGAGAACGCATACTCCCCGTCGGCGCCGGGCAACTCCGCGGGCGGCGGCCTCTCGGGCTCCGATCCCCGCGCGGGCGGCGACGCGGACCGCACGAACTTCCTCGCGCTGCAGCAGAACTTCATCCGCCGCGACGCGCTGGTGTTCACGGGCGACGCGTGGTTCCAGCTCCTGCACCGCAACATGCGCTTCGAGGCCGAGGGCGTGCTCGTCGCGGGCAACACCTCGATCGGCGCGACCTCCCTCGCCGACCCGCCGCGGTACAACATCCTCCAGTTCGGCGGCGCGCTCGAGTTCGAGTACCGGCTGCTCAACAACCGCCTCCAGCTCGAGTTCCGCACGGGCTACGCCTCGGGTGATCCCGACGCCGAGGGGCTGAACTACCAGACGGCGCGGCTGCAGCCCATCCGCGCGGGCGCCTCGACGATGACGGCGTTCGCGTTCCACCCCAACTACCGCGTCGACCTGATCCTCTGGCGACAGGTGATGCGCGCGGTGTCGAGCGCCTACTACTTCCGCCCGGGCGCGATGTACGTGTTCGTCGACCACCCCGGCGGCGACCGCTTCTACGGCCGCGCCTCGGTGATCTGGTCGCGCGCGAGCGAGTTCGTGCAGACGCGCGGCAACGACGCCAACCTCGGCATCGAGATCGACGCGGAGCTCACCTACCAGTCGAACTGGCGCGACCCGACGCTCGGGTCCGCGGCGGCGCCGGGCTTCTTCGCGTCGCTCCAGTACGGCATCCTGTTCCCGATGTCGGGCCTCGGTCCTCGCGCCGACGAGCGCGCGGGCACGAGCGGCCTCGCGGCCTTCTCGTTCAGCAACGCGCAGACGCTCCGCGGCGTGGTCGGCGTTCTGTTCTGATCCCCCTCCCCGTCCCTCCCCCGCGAAGCGGGGGAGGGTGATCGCAGTCAGCGCGAGTGCGTGCGCAACAAACCCGGGCGCGTGAGCGCCCGAGGCCAACGCCAACGCCATCAGCCCGGAGCGCCTTCTGAACGGTCACCCACGGCCATTCGAATAGCCGCCCCGAGTATCCCGACGGCCGCCCCCGATCATCCCGACGGCCGTCGGCGGCGCTCACAATCGCCGCACACGACGCTCACGACCGCTGCCCGCGGCGCTCACGACCGCTGCCCGCGGCGCTCACGACCGCTGCCCGCGGCGCTCACCGCCAACGCCTGTGTCCGTCGATGTAGAAACCCTCCCCCGCCTAGCGGGGGAGGGACGGGGAGGGGGCGCTCAGCGCCAGAGGTTGCCCGAGATGTTGTAGCTCTCGACGCTGCTGAGGTACGTGCCGCTCGACGAGTACCCGCCGAGCACGAGCACGCGGCCGTCGGGGAGAGCCGCCGCGGGCATCGACTGACGCCCGGTGACCATCGACGGGAGCGCCGTGTACGTCCCGCTGCTGAAGCTGAACGCGTAGCCCGTGGTCGAGTACGACGTCGTCGAGGTCGACCCCGCGAGGAGGTACGCGCGACCGTCAGAGCCCACCGCGCCGCCGAAGTACGTGCGCGTGGCCGGCATCGCGGGCCCCGCGGCCCAGGAGTTCGTCGACGGCGTGTAGATCTCCACCGAAAGCACGGGGGACCCCGTCGAGACCGAGGTGCCGCCGAAGAGGTAGATCCTGCCGTCGGGAGCGGTGAGCGCCACGGCCCCCTGACGCGTCGTCGTGGGGGTAGCGCCCGGCGACCAGGAGTTGGTGCTGGGGTTGTAGATCTCGGTGGTCAGGCCCGTGCCGCCGAACACGTAGACGCGGTTGTCCATGCCGAGCGTCGCGGTGGCGTGGTAGCGCGGGGTGGCCATCGACGCGGCCGTCGAGATCACGTTCGTCGACGGGTCATAGATCGACACGACGTTGGTCGTTCCGGTGCTCGAACGGTAGCCGCCGATGATGAGGATGCGTCCGTCGCGCAGGGGCGACGCGGCGGGCCCGAAGAGCCCCACCGAGAGCGAAGCGCGCGCGGACCACGCGTTGGTAGAGACGGTGTACGCGTCGATGTTGGCGAGGTACGAGGAGCCGCCGTAGCCGCCGATGACGTAGAGCTTGCCGTCGCCGCCCATGGCCGCCGCCGAGGCGTAGCGGCCCGAGAGCAGCGGCGCGACGGGCGCGTTGGAGCACGTGCTCGCGATGCAGCTCTGGCCGCTCGGGCACGCGCGCCCGCAGGAGCCGCAGTTGGCGATGTCACCGGCGAGGTTGGCCTCGCAGCCGTTGGTCGCGTTGCCGTCGCAGTCGGCGTAGCCCGTCACGCAGCTCGACGAGCACGAGCCCGACGAGCACGTCGCCATCGTGCCGGGAGTGCCCACGCCGGGGCACGCGCGGCCGCAAGCGCCGCAGTTGCGCGGGTCGATCTGCGCGTTGGCCTCGCAGCCGTCGGTCACGCTGCCGTTGCAGTCGGCGTAGCCGCCCGTGCAGAGCGCGATGGAGCAGCGTCCCGCGGAGCACGCGCCCGACGCGTTGGCGGGGGCGCAGCGGGCGTTGCAGCCGCCGCAGTTCGACACGTCGGTGAGGAGCCCGACCTCGCAGCCGTTCGAGGGGTTCGTATCGCAGTTGGCGAAGCCCGTCTCGCAGGTGAACGAGCAGAAGCCCGTCGAGCACGACACGCGCGCGTTGGGACCCGTCGGACACGCGCCGCCGCAGCGTCCGCAGTTGAGCGAGTCGGTGGTGAGGTTCGTCTCGCAGCCGTTGGTGGCGTTGCCGTCGCAGTCGCCGTAGCCCGTGAGGCACGTGAAGCCGCAGGCCGAGGCCGAGCAGCGCGCCGTCGCGTTGGGCCGCGCGGGGCACGCGGTTCCGCACGCGCCGCAGTTGCGCGCGTCGGTCGAGGTCGAGACCTCGCAGCCGTCCGTCGAGCTGCCGTTGCAGTCGGCGTAGCCCGAGGCGCAGACCGAGCGGCACACGCCCGCGGAGCACACGCCCGTCGAGGTCGAGGTGCTGCTGCAGAAGCGCCCGCAGGCGCCGCAGTTCGACGACGACGCGGTGAGGTCGGTCTCGCAGCCGTTGGAGGCCGCGCCGTCGCAGTCTCCCCACCCCGTCTCGCAGGTGAAGCCGCAGCGGCCGAAGGAGCACGCGGCGGCCGTCGCGTGGGCGGGCACCGTGCACGCGGTGGTGGTGTAGCCCTGGCCGTCGGCGTTGCACACGCGACGATCGGTCGACGACGCGCAGCTCAGCTCGCCGGGGGTGCACGTCCACGCGCTGCAACGTCCGCCCGCGCAGCTCGAACCCGCGGGGCACGTCGACGTCGACGAGCTGAGCCCGTCCGAGGCGCAGAGGCTCACCGTCGTGGTCGAGAGGCACGTGGAGCTGTTGGGCGTGCAGGTCCACGCGCGGCACACGCCGCCCGAGCAGGTCTGAGACGTCGCGCAGGCCGTCGTCGACGCGCTGAGGCCGTCACCGCTGCACACGCGGCGCGAGTTGCCCGAGACGCAGTCGACGGCGTTGGGGGTGCACATCCACGCCATGCACGCGCCGTCGCGGCAGCTCTGCGCCGTGGGGCACGACGAGCTCGTGTAGCCGAGGCCGTCGGCGTTGCACACGCGGCGGGTGGTGGTGGCCGTGCACTCGGGCGTCCCCGCGGTGCAGACGCGGGCCATGCAGCGTCCGCCGCTGCACGACTCGGTCGATGCGCACGCGGTGGGGGTGTACCCGAGGCCGTCGGGGTTGCACACGCGGCGCTCGCTCAGCGAGCCGCAGCTCTCGGCGCCGGGGACGCAGATCTGCGCCTGGCAGGTCCCCGCGGCGCACGACATCCGGGCGCCGCAGGCCGACTCGCTCCAGCCGCTCCCGTTGGCGAGGCACACGCGCGAGCGGTTCATGTCGACGCACTCGCGCGCGCCGGGGGAGCACACCTGACGCGCGCAGGTGTGCATCGCGGTGCAGAACTCGCCCATGAGGCAGTCGACGTCGCCCACGCAGTCGACGCACTGACCCGCGGCGGTGTCGCAGACCTGATCGAGCGAGCTGCACTCGCGCGACGAGCGGCACGGCGTGGGCGCCGCGACGCAGTTGTTCCCGGTGCAGATGGCGCCGCCGGTGCAGTCGGCGTTGGTCGAGCAGTCGACGCAGCGGCCCGACGCGGTGTCGCACACCTGGCCCGGACACATGCGCGAGGTGGTGCACGCGACGCCCGCCACGCAGCGGTTCGACTGACAGACCGGGGTGGGCGACGCGCACTCGAGGCCGGTGAGACACTGCACGCAGCGGTGGGCGACGCGGTCGCACACGGTCCCCGCGCCGCAGTCGCGCGCGGCGTTGCACGTGGTCGGCGCGTCGGAGGCGTCGACGACGTCGGCGATGACGTCTTCGGGCACATCCGCGACGACGTCGGTGCCCGGTAAGTCCGCGGGCGGAGCGTCCGAGGGCGGAGCGTCGGCGGGCGCGTCGGGCGTGTCTCGCGAAACGTCAGCGCCGACCTCGGCGGGGGGCGCGTCAGTGACGTCACCGACCGACGCGTCGTCGGAGGGAATGCCCCCCGTGGCCTTGGGAGAACACGCCGCGAGGACCGCGGCGAAGAGGGCGAGCCGATGAAGGGAGGTCATTCTATGTTCCTTTTCGGGCGCGGACTCTAAGCGCGCCACGCGACGGACGTCCAGATCCCCTCCCGCCGAAGGATCTGCGCGATACCCCGTCCGCGGGATGATCTGTCAGCGCGAAGCGGTCGCGCGCGTGGCGTCCGTCGGTCTTCGCAGTCGCCAGAGGTGCAGCAGCGGACGTCGCGCGCGATCGAGCACCACGCGATCGATCACCACCGCGTGCGGAACGCTCTCGACGATGGCCCGATGGAACGCGCCCTCGTGCCACCCGACGACGTATCCGCCCGCGCGCAGCGCGCTCACCACGGGCGGCGCCGCGGCAACGCCCTCGACGTGACGGAGCACCCTCACCCCGCGCGTCGGCGAGAGCAGATATTCTAGCGGAACGCCCGTCCACCAGTCCTCCGCGAGCACGACGTCGCCGCGCTGTCGATCCGCGCGAATGGCGTCGGCGACCATCACCTTGGGCTCGCGCGATCCGATGCGAAACGTCCGATGCGAGTGACCGCCGTCAGCGCGCAGCGGTTCGAAGTAGAACCGCCCGACGCAGCCGAGCGACACGACGCTCAACGCCACGACGGCGGCGAAGGCCGCGAGCTCGCGCCTCTCACCGAGCTTCGCGATCGACCAGGCCGCGAGGGCCAGCGAGGGCACCACGAGAAACTGCCCATACCGCTCGCTCCCCGGCGTGAGCGGAAAGGCCCCGAACACCGCGTAGAGCGCCACGAGCGACGCAGTGATTCCGGCCGCGAGCGCAGCGGGACGGCGCTCTCCATCGCGCCACGCGCGCACGCAGCCGAGGGCGACGGCGGGCGCGACCGCGCACCACATCACGACGCCGTGCGCGAGCGTCGCGACGCGCGAGACGGGCCCCGCGATGTAGCGGTAGACCGTGACCCCCGAGAGCAGCTCGCCATAGCGCGAGAGCATCGAGAGGAAGGTCTCTCCCGGCGCGGGCGCGATGCCTCCGAGCGCGGCCCTCACGTCGAAGCGCACCACGGCCGCGAGCGCGGCGCCGAGCACCGCGGCCCCCACCGCGACGGCGCCAGCGTAGAGCACCCACCGACGCCTCTCGGGCGGATCCTTCGAGCGTTCCGCCACGAAGAGCGCGGCGAGCGGCGCGGCGAGGAGCGCGTTCGTCGGATGCACCACCACGGCGAATCCAGTCACGACGGCAGCCCACACCCACCGACGCGAGAGCGCGAGGTGCAGCGCGACGAGGCTGACGAGCGGAGTCCCGCTCGCGTCCCACCCGAAGCGCGAATACGCGATGAGATCCGGCGAGGCTGCGGCGAGCGCGGTGAAGCACATCGCAGCGGCCACACCGAGCGAGCGCCTGAGGAGCGCATATCCGAGCGCGAGGGTGAGCAGACCCGAGAGCACGGCGGGCGCGCGGAGCACCCACGCGGCGAGCGGCGCGAAGGGCTGAAGGATCGCGAGCGGCGCGAGGTGCAGCGGGTTGACGAGGTTGCCCGTGGGCGTTCGAAGCGAGAGCGATCCCGTGGCGACCTGCACGCCGTACCAGGCCTCGTCGCCGTTGATCCCCGGGAGCGAGTCGAGCCAGAGCACGCGCGCCACGACGCCCGCCACCACCACGGCCCACAGCACAGCAACGCGACGCGCCATCGCGGCGCACCCTACGAAGCGCGCGCGTCCCGCGTCAACCAGAGGCCGTGACGCCACGCTCCAACGCTTACAAGCCGGCGGCCGCAAGGACGCCAGGCCCGTAGCAAGGACGCCAGGCCCGTCGCCCGCACGTCCCCCGCGGCCGCTTACCCTTGATCCACGCCGTGATCGGGATGCGCCTTGCCGAAGTACCGCGTGACGCGGGTGTGCCTCGCCTCGCCCGGTCGCGCGTCGAGGCGACACAGCGCGCGCGACTCGACCTCGCCCTCGACGAAATCCTTCTCGTAGCGCCAGGTGCGCGCGGTGTCGCCACAGACGTCTCCCTCGACGCCGACCTCGATCACGTCGCGCACCTTCGCGCGGATCATCGACTCGACGAGCGGCCCCGGAGGCGCCCAGCTCACGAGCACCGCGTCGGGCGCGTAACGCTTCACGGCCTCGCGCGCCGAGAGGGCCTCGACGTTGCGTCCGAGCCGCAGGCCCTTCACGGGCACGTCGCGAAACTCCTCGCGGTCCTCGGCGCTCATGCGCTCCGTGGGATCGGCCCACGACGCGTCGTCGGTGGCGCGCACCTCGAAACCCTTCGCGCGCAGACAGCGAGAGAGAAAGCCGTCTCCCGCAGCCACTTCGAGCACGCGCGCCGCTCCGATCTCACGGAGGTACCGCGCCAGCGCGCCCACCCACTCGCGCGTCGGGAGCAGGTACACGGGCCCCGCGCTCGACATCTCGCAGACCCACCACACGTCGCGTCGATCGCACGCGTTGAGCGCCTTCACGAGCGCGCGCTCCGTGGGGAGCCTGCGCGCGCCGCGCGGTCCCCAGAGCACGTCGACGAGGGCCTCTCGCGCGCGTCGTCGCGCGGCGGTGTCACGCCCGAGTCCCACAGGAGGCGGAACGGTGATCACCGCGGGGTCCTCACGATGCGGTAGACCCTCGGGCAGTCGCCCGCGGGGTGTTCGAAGCGAAAGCCCTCCCACGTGAGCCACCACGGTCCGTGCGCGTCGTCCTGAATGAGAAACGCTGGACGCTCCGGGGTCATCATCTGGTCGACGAGTCCGCGCGCGTTCACGCCGCCGGGCGGTCCCATCCCGAGGTTGATGATCGTGATGTCGTGGCGATCGTGGAGCGCGAGCGCTTCATCCATCGCGTAGCCGCCGAGGAGCAGAAAGCGCTTCGCGCCGCCGATGCAGCGCTCGAGCTCCAGGGTGCGCGCGGTCTGCATCCCGCGATACTGCTTCGCGGCGTCGGCGTCGATGCCCGCGGTGACCGCGAACCCGTACGCGAGACACAGCGACACGGCCACCGCCGCCACCTGAGGGAGCACCTTCGCCGTGATGTCCGCGCTCCGCGAAGCGCTGCGCGCGCGCACGACGAGGGGCAGCGTGGCGGCCGCGAGCCAGAGCGGCGCGATGAGCGTGTACCAGCGTCGCGTCGCGTCGGTCTCGGGGTGCTTCCAGAGCCACGAGGCGGCGGCGAATCCCACGACGCTCATCAGCGCGACGTGCGCGACGCGCCACGGGAGCTCGGCCACCGCGACGGCCGCGAGCACCGTCGCCGCGGGAATGAGCGGCGCCATGTACCGCACGTTGAGAAAGGGCCATCCCCACACGTACGCGCCGCCCGTGTCCGCGCGCATCACCGCGCCCACGAGCACGCCCGCGAACACGGCCGTGAGGAACCTCCGCGCCGCCCTCGCCTGCGCGACGGAGACGTCTTCGAGCACCGACGATCCCCGCGCGATCTCACCCGCGGAGCGCACGCCCAGAAAGGCCAGCACGAACACCGGCGAGCACTGGAGCAGCGACCGCACGCACCAGTCATGCAGGAACGCTCCGACTCCATCGGGCGCCCTCACATACTCGGTGTTGAAGCTCGACATCGAGGCCACGAAGCCCCAGAGGGCGCGCGCATAGAGCACCCACTTGTCGCGCATCTCGCCGTCGGGCAGGAGGGCCGCGCACGCGCCGAGGGCCACCACCGTGAGCACCGCGCGGGGCGAGCGACGCACGAGCCAGAGCGCCGCGCCGAACGCGAGCACGTACGGCAGCAGCAGCTTGGGGCCCTGAAGAAAAGCGCCCGCGGTCTGGTTGTTCACCTGCGCGCCGCACGAGTTCGCGTCGCAGGGGCCGTACGAGATCGGCGTCCACTGACCGAAGCGCTGGTGATTCACCAGGCTCATCACGCCGAACGCGGGGAGCGAGCCGATCCCGTACGCGGCGCCGCGCGCGATGCGGTGCTTCCACGCTCCGAGCGAGACGCACGCGAGGCCCATGAAGCCCCACGGGATCGCGAAGAGCAGGTGGCTCCCGAGGGCCATCGAGGCGAGGGCTCCTGCGCCGAGGCCGTAGGTGACGGTGCTTCGAAGTCGTTCGTGACCGAACGATCGGTGGGCGGCGTAGACCGCGCAGATGCCGAAGGTCGCCGCGGGGACGAAGGGCGCGATCATCGTGGCCCAGAACCCGAGCGAGGTGCCGAGCACGAGCGCGTAGGCGGCGCCGACGGCGACGTGACGCTTGCCCGTGAGTCGGTACACGAGCCCGTAGACCATGAGGGCCGAGAGGCCGAGCATGGCCCAGATGGCGCGCACGACGCCCTTGTATCCGCCGAGCCACATGAAGGGCGCGAGCGCGTAGCAGAGCGCCGCAGGAAAGATCCCCCACGCGCGTCCCCCTGCGTGGATGAACCACCGCGTTCGCAGCTCGGGAAATCCCTCGACGGGCCCGTTCTCGAAGCCGATGGAGCCGTGGTCTGCGATGGACCGGATCTGCTCGAACCACGTGAGGGTGTCGACGTCGAAGTTCGCGTACCAGGGGCACGCCGCGGCGATCACCGCGAGGAGCGCGCCGAGCGGTGCGAGGGCCTTCA
>JBPOHC010000649.1:0-5623 GCA_052035985.1 Myxococcota bacterium
CCGGATCGCGCTTCCTCTCCGACAGTCACAGTCGGACGCGAGACCACGCCGCTCGATGCGCGTACGACGCAGGCAAGTCGGCCGGGCGCGGGCCCGTGGGTGGTGGTCGGCGTCGGCACGGCGAGTCTCGCCGCAGGCGTCGTGCTGTTCCTGATCTCCAACACGGAGCGCGATCGGCGCGACGCGGCGTGTGGCGTCGGCGGTTGTCAGTCGTCCGCGCTTGACGACGACGCGAGCTACAGACGCTTCCTGTACGGGGCCGATGTGGCGCTGGGTGTCGGGGGCGCGGCGGTCGCTGGAGGACTCGTCTGGTGGCTCCTCTCACCTCGTAGCGCGCGAATGAGCACGGCGGCGATCGTCCCCTCGCGCGAGGGCGCAGTGGTGCAGATCGGAGGACGCTTTTGAACGCCAGGGCCCTGGTGCCGTTGATGCTCGCGCTCGGCTGCAGCGGCGACGCGTGGATCTACCAACCGCTCGACGCAGGGACGCCTCCGACAGACGTGGCGCTCGCGGTCGATGCGGTCCAACCGACGATGGATACGCCCGGTGCGTCCGAGGATCGTGAGGGGCCGTCGTCGCCTGACGTCGCGAGCGCGGACGCGCGCATCGACGTCATGCACCTCTCGGACGACGGAGTCGAAGCGACTGCGGACGCTTCTCCCGCTGGGCCGTGCGGCAGGCAAGGGGACTCGTGCTGCGCGTCGGGCCCACCGTGCCTCCCCGGACACCAGTGCAGTGGCTCGTTCTGCCAGCTCATCGACGATCCGCCGCGGTGCACGTTGGAGCGCGTCGGCTGCGATAGCGCGGGCTCGGCCAGACCGCCGTGCTGCGACGGCCTGATCTGCGCGCACGACCGGAACTCCATCGGTGCTCGCATCTGCTGCGGCGTGATCGGCACGCGGTGCTACGGCGACCAGGGCTGCTGCGGATACCTGCCCTGCGTCGGCGGACTCTGCGAATGCAGCCGCGGCGAGTGCCTGACGGACGTGGAGTGCTGCAGCGCGCACTGCGACCACAGCGCGGGCACGATCGGGCGATGCACGTAGGCTCGTCCGGTACGGCACGTCGGGACTCATCGGTGGTTACGACATCTGGCGGACTGCCGGGCCTACGATCCCGGCTGTCCACCGCGTGAAGGGCGTCGAAGACTGAGCCATCCCGCGCGCTGCTTTGTCCGGCGCGCGCGGGGGCGTGGTGCACCTCGCGACTCGGTCCACCCCATCGCGCTAGCCATCGCCGCTCACCCTCGGGCCACGCGTCGCGGAGGCGAGGCGAGCGCATCGCGATCGTCGCGCGACGAACTGGACAAGAACAAATCATTACGACATTGTTCATTCCACGCCCATGACTTCTCGTGATCGACTTGTGAGAGTCGCACCCCTGGTCCTCCCTCGCGCGCTCACCGACGCGCTCGCCGCGACCGCGTCGTCGATGGTCTCGCCCATGGTGCCAAGCGTGAGCACGGCCTGGGCAGCACGCGAGCTCGTGACGCGCGGCTGCGAGGCGCTCGAGACTCTCCTCCGCGCAGGAGGGCCGATCGAGTGGACCGTGGCTGACCCGCCGAGAGGCCATCGTCGTGCCGCTGCGTCCGCGGCGCCGTCCCCCTCGGATACAGATCGTGTGGCCCAACTGCCCCCCAACGCCCTCTATGAGTCGCAGGTGACACGGCTCGAGGTCATCCGACGCGGCCTCTCAGCCGCGACGGGGTGCAAGGTCTCGAGCGCCAAGGTCCTGCGAGAGGCGCTGGCCCGCGGCTTCGAGCAGCGCGAGCGCATGCGTAGGGCGTCCGAAGATGCCGCTCGACGAGGTCGAGAGGCACTCGTCCGCGCGGGCTTCCCGGACCTCTCAAAACTCGTCGTGGTGGGCTCCTTCGTCACGACTCCCTACACTCCGCCGGGCCGCAAGCCCGCAACCACCACACAGCGAACACCCTCGAGCGCACCCGCTCCTTCACCGAGAGCCCGCTCACCCCGTGGCGGAAAATCTCGCGCTCCTAAACGGAAACCGAGCGTCGCCCGCCGCACGAAGTCGACGTCTGGAAGTGACGACGATGGTGGTAGCGCACCAAGAGAACGTGACGAGCGACGAGGGACGACCCGTTCCTCACGAGGGGCGTGCGCCGTGTCGGAGGCTCGGTCGTGAGCCGCGTCCGCGCCGCCCTCGCGACGGCCACGACCGCCGACGCCGTGCTCGACCTGCTCGTCGACATGGTCGCCGAGCGTGTCGTCGCCCGGCTCGCCGTCTCGACGACGAATGACTTCTACGACCAACGCACGAGCCCCCTCGGTCGGCGCCGGTTTCTGGAGGCCGCGCGGCGCGGCGAGTTCCCGTCGACGAAGCGAGGGAAGCTCGTGCTCGCGCGGCGCGCGGACGTGGACGCCTGGATCGCCATGGGACGCAGGGCTCCGCCCGAAGTCCCCGAGGCCTCCGACGAACTCTCCGACGAAGACCTGCTCGTGGCGAGCGGCGTGGTGCTTGCGCCCGCGCCCAGAAAGGTGAAGAGGTAGCGATGGCGAAGCAACTCACTGGCACGATCGCGTGGGCGGGCGACCACTGGAAGGTCCGCGTGCGCATGAAGGACGGCACCCGCCCGTGGGTGCACCTGCCCGCGGGCACCACCGAGGCGCAGGCGCGCGAGCGCGCGAAGAAACTCGCCAGGCTCGCCCGCGACCGGGGCACTGTGAAGGTCGCCGACGGCGCGTCGATGAACCGCCCGACAGAGACCGTCGCGCAGTGGTCCGAGCGCTGGCTCGCGTTCCGCGTGGAGAAGGGCTACACGTCCGTCTGCGACGACCGCGGGCGGCTCTCGGCGCACATCCTCCCCGTGCTCGGGTCGGTGTACATCCGCGAGGTCACGCGCACGCACGTCGAGGACCTCGTCGAGAAGCTCGATGCCAAGGTGCGCCGCGGCGACTGCTCGTGGAAGACGGCGTGGAACGTCGGGGGCGTCGTCACGAAGATGTTCTCCGACGCGTGCCGCTCGAAGCAGCGCGCGCTGCGCGTCCGCGAGGACAACCCCAGCGCGAACGTGCCCGCGCCCGACCGCGGCGTGCGCAAGGTCAAGGCGTACCTCTACCCGTCTGAGTTCCTCATGCTCATGGAGTGCGAGGCGGTGCCCCTCGCGTGGCGGTGCCTGTTCGCCATCGCCGTGTACCTCTACGCGCGCTCGGGCGAACTGCGCGCCCTCCAGATCGAGGATCTCGACTTCGACCACGGCACCGTGCACATCCATCGCAGCGAGAGCCAGCGGCGCAACATCGTGAAGGGCACCAAGACGGGCGTCGGGCGGCGCTTCTCGCTCGAGTCCGAGGTCGTCCCGCTCCTGCGCGCCCTCGTGGGCGAGCGCAACGAGGGCCCCGTGCTCGAAGACATGCCGACCGAGGGCACCCTCTCGCGGGCACTCCGGCTCTACCTCAAGCGCGCGGGCCTCAAGCGCCGTGAGCTCTTCGAGGGCGGCGACACGCGCAAGAACATCACCTTCCACGACCTGCGGGCGACGGGGATCACCTGGCTCGCGGTGCGGGGCGACGAGCCGCTCAAGATCAAGTCGCGCGCCGGGCACTCGGGGTTCGGCACGACCGAGGGGTACATCCGCGAGGCCGAGCACGTCACCGCGGGGTTCGGGACGGTGTTCCCGAAACTGCCCGCGGGGCTCGTCCATTGGTCCCGCATTGGTCCCGAGGAGCCACCCCCCGAGACCCATCTATCGGAAACCATGAAACAAACGATAGCGGAGAGGGCGGGATTCGAAGGCGCCAGCGGATTCGCCGTCCCTTGCAAGAGCAAGACAATTTCGCTGACAAGGCCGCGGACGGCGTCAGCGAAAACATCGAGGGATTCTCGCTCGCTGACACGGGTACGACGCGCGTCATGCGGCACGTCATGGGGCAGATCGAGGCCGTGCTCGCGCTCTTGCGCGCGACGCCTGTGAGCGCGATCACGCGCCGCCAGCGAGCGGCGATCGCGGCCGTGCTGGAGCAAACCGCCGAGATGCTCCGGCGCGCATGAGGGGGGAGGGCGACATGGCGGGGTCGGGGAACATCTCGTGGTGGGCCGCGTGCGCGTAGACGAAGTGCTGGCCGGGCGCCGCCGCGGGATCGCCCCATGCGGCGGCTGGCGCTGGGCGCCCGAGCACGCCAGCCTACACCTACAAGAACACTGCCAGCAAGTCGCGCACGGTGGGGTGGGCACCCCACCGTATTCGCGCACGGCGTCCAACGGTACCAAGACCTCCCGGTCGGAAACTGGGCCCCGCGAACCCTAAGCAGCTTCGGCTAAGTTCTTTCCTATCGGAACTCAGGGCGTACGGTGGGCGGGTGCAACTCGAGGCCCCGATTCACCTCACGGCTGCACAGCGCGGGCGGTTGCAGGCGCTGCTGCGCGAGCCCGGCACCTCGCCGCGGGTTCGCGTGCGCGCCACGACCCTGCTGCTGAGCGCGCGGCACCGGCGGCGAGGAGATCGCCCAGACCCTGGGCATCAACGACCTCCTCCGCGGCCGCCGCAAGAGCGTCTCGGCCTCGATCGTGGTTCGTCTCGCGAAGGCGCTCGCCCGTGGCGCCGGGGGCGATGGCGCGGCGGGTGACGCCCTTGAGCTTCGCGGCGCCGGTGACCGAGCGGCGGTTGACGGGGTTGGCGGCCGACGGGGAGGTCCCGTAGCCGCAGACGCGCGCCTCGGGGATCGTGTAGGTCGCGTGGATGTTGGTGCCCGGTGCCCTGTCGCGAGAAGGACGTCGAGACGCTTCGCGCCGCCGCGGCGCGCCTCGAGAGGGAGAGCCGCCGGTTGCCGTTCTCTGTCGCCCAAGGGTAAAAGCCTTCCTCTCGACCCTCCGTGAGTTCGCCGAGTCAGGGCAATTTGGTGTGAGGGTGCCTCCCAGGAGTCGAGTATTGTGTTCCCCACGAGGATTGGACAGTTGACCGCGATGGAATTGCGGTCGGAGGGGACAGGCCGAAGGGACCGGAGCGATGCAGCAGAACGCAGACGAGACGAAGGGAACGAACACGGGGTCGGCGGAGGCGGAGGCGCGCACCCGGCCGGGAGCGCAGGAGCGTCGAGGATCGCCAGCAGGCGGTGCTCGAGCTGCTCGGGGGCAAGGCCAGCGTCGACCAGGTCGCGCGCCGCCTGGGCGTCAAGCCCGAGACGGTCGAGGGCTGGCGCGCCGAGGCCCTGGACGGCATGCGCGAGAGCCTCAGCCGCGCGGGCAAGTCCCCCCAGGAGCGCGCCCTCGAGAAGGAGAACCGCCAACTGCGCGAGGCCCTGACCGACGCCTCCACGCGCGAGGCCATCCTCAAGCGGGAGTTGGAGGCCGCTCGCGGCGCGCACCCTGCACGGCCCGCGAAGTCGCGGCGATGAGCCGGCAAACCTCGCTCGGCACGCTCGCCGTCTCGGCCCTGTGCGCGCTGTTCGACGTC
Source organism: Myxococcota bacterium (assembly GCA_052035985.1). GTDB lineage: Bacteria > Myxococcota_A > Polyangia > Polyangiales > CAISKJ01. Next base: position 5,411 of record JBPOHC010000649.1, read on the forward strand.
TCCCGCGCGGGCTACTACGGCGCGCGGCGCACGCCCGCGGCCGCCGTGGCGGCAGGCGCCCAGGGGGCTGAGGGCGCGAAGCGCTCGACGGGCGCGAGGGACGCGCGACCCGACCCACGGGGTCGCCGGCCCGCGGCGCCCGACGAGCGCGTGGTGGCGGCGATCCGCGAGGTGGTCGCGCGCGAGCCCGCGTGGGGCGTGCGCCAGGAGTGG
>JBPOHC010000381.1:0-1621 GCA_052035985.1 Myxococcota bacterium
CGATTTCTACGGTAAACTCATTCTGAGACGATTGCAACACGAAATTCTATTCAGTCGTCGCCGAAAAACGCAGAACCGCTCTATCCGCCAAGCCAACCGTCGAAAACGCCGTAGGTTCCGCCCGCGAACCAGAGGCCGGTGCCGGTGCGATCAGTCAGAACGATCGGTCGCGTGAAGGGTCGACCTCCCGTGACGCCCTCGTCGTCGAAGTGGTGCTCCCACTCCGATTGACCGTCCCCGTCGTTGCGATCCGTCCTGTAGACGGCGCTTCGGAGGATGCCGAGCGGCACCACGATCGCTGGAACGGGATCAATCGGGCCCTCGACGGCCTCATGCGGACGAACGCCGTAGTGCGACCGCACGAACTCACGCGCCTGACCTCGCATCGGCTTCTGTCGCGCGATGTCAAGAGAGAGTCGTTTGATTCCGTAGGGCTTGCCGCCTGTGGGATGGAAGCCAGCACCGTCGAAGCGAAAGCCTCGCCCCATCGTCCACATACGGTCGGAAGCGCGGTTGAACACCAGCTTCGGCCAGGGGTTGAACCGCCACTTCTCGATCACGCCGTCGGAGAGCCGCTCGACGGAGAGCTCCACGAGCGGCCCCATCGGTCGCACGGTCGCCGTCGTCGGCGGCTGGCCCATGCGGGGGACGGGACCATCGAGGATGCCGTAGCGCCTCACCAGCGCCTCGGAGACGTCGGGGAAGGCGCGTCGCGAGGCGTGGGCACGGTTGGGCTTGCGCGCCGCGACCATGTCAGTACGACGCCCGGAGGAGGGCGCTCCGCACGGCTCGCTTGTCGGACCAGCGCGCCGCTGAAACGTAGGCCATGCCCGCCCCGGCGACGCCGAGGCCCGCGACGCCGAGGATGGCGCCGAGGGAGAGCCCGTTGTCCGCCGATGGCGGCGGGGGTTGACGCGACGTCACGATCGGCTGCGTGTGCAGCGGATCGGTCTCGGCGGGGCCCGGCTCGGGGAGCGTGCCGGTCGCAGCTCCGTAGGCGAGGCGCTGCGCCTGCGCCTGGACGCGCCCGTTCACCTGCGCCGCCACCTGCGCCGTGTTCGCGGTGGCCTGCACCTCGACCTGACGCACGACGCCCTGTTCTTGGATGCGCACCTCCTCGGTGTGCGCGAGCGCCTTGAGCGCCTCGGCCTCGACATAGGCGCTGTAGGCCGCGTGCGCCGCGAGACCGACGCACGCGACCACGGCTCCCGCGGCGATGAGGGCGGCGATGGAGCCTGACGGCGCGGTGCCAGCGCGCACGACCACGAGCTTGTCGGGCGTGAGCGCGAGCCCGTCGAGCGCGATGCGACAGAGCTCGAACGCGGCCCTGCGATCGGCGTCGGCGATGGTCACCGTCTGCACGCCTGCGCCGGGGAGCGCCGCAGCGCCCGCGGGGCGCGCGATGGGCAGGGTGACGTCGCCGGGCACGTAGTCGGCCGCCGTCGCGCCGAGGATGAGGTTTCTCCCCATGAGCACGTAGGGCGTGGGGGTTCCGTCGAACACGGGGAGCGCCGTGATCGGTCGCGAGAGGATGAGCTGCGCCCACGCGAGCGACGCGACGATCGCGTTGTGCTCGCGCGGGGTCACGAGGCGACCCGCTGGCGCGTTCGCGAGCCACGAG